>JAFUPV010000030.1 GCA_017472605.1 Lachnospiraceae bacterium | reverse complement strand
GGAGGCATTTATTCCGCAACCGGCGTGATCCTCGGGAAAACACTGGGTGCCGGAGACCTTGAGGAAGCGAGGAAGGAAAAGACCTGGCTGCTCTCCGGCTCCGCAGTGTTTGGCCTGCTGATGATGGCCTTCGGGTTCGGGACAACGCTGATCGTTCCGGTCGTCTTCGGAAGACTCAGTACGAGTGCGGTCGCCATCTGCCGGAACATGGTCATGCTGATGGCGCTGTTCATGCCGGTATGGGTCTATATGAATACCCAGCAGGCTGTCGCCAGGGCCGGCGGGGATACGGCCATGGGAGCTTACGCGGACTCTTTGCTGACACTGTTTGTGATGATCCCGATGGTGATCCTGCTTGGACGGTATACAGAGGTAGGGCCAGTCTGGATGTACGGCTGCGTGAAGCTCATTGACCTGGTTAAAGTAGCGGTCTTCCATGTCTGGCTGAAGAAGGAGCGATGGCTTAAGAATCTGACAGGCCGGGAAGCATTGGTGAGGAGCTGATCTTATGGTATTTGGCATTATCGGGGAAAACTGCAGCGGAAAATCCACCCTTGCAGAAAAGATAAAAACAGAATTCGGGGCAGAAATCATAACCGGGAAAGATTACCTGCGGATGGCGAAGTCGGAAAGTGAAGCTGTTTCCCTTTTCAGGGAGAAGCTCCGCAGGGCCGTGTCCGGAGAAAACATCATTTATGTGATTGCCGATCCGGAGCATGTGAAACTGCTCCCAGACGGGGCAGTCCGGATTCTCGTGACGGCAGACCTGGAGACAATTAAGGAACGATTTACAGCGAGAATGCATGGAACGCTGCCTAAATCGGTTGCCCTAATGCTGGAGAGAAGGCATGGGATTTTTGATACCGGGGAATATGATTATCGTTTTGACGGAGCCGCAGGAGATGCGAATTTTTTTTGTGAAGTCCTGAAAAGCGGTACGGCAGACAGAGAAAAAGCCTTTACGATTCGCAGGCTGTTCGAAGATGAGAGGCAGGCCGCATTGGATCTGGCGTGGGTCGTGTTCTCGGAATATGAATCCCCGGATTACTCTGCAGAAGGGACAGAGGAGTTCCGAAAATGTCTTCACGATGAAGCGTATCTTTCCGGTCTGCATTATTACGGTGCTTTCGATGGAGAAAAGCTGATCGGGGAGATCGCCATCAGGCCGGACAGAAAACACATCTGCTTTTTCTTTGTGGACGGCAGGTATCACCGGCGCGGAATCGGCACGCGAATGTTTCGGAGTGTGATTGAAGACTACCCAAAGGAGACGATCACCCTCAATTCTTCCCCCTACGGTCTTCCCTTCTATAAGGCGATTGGGTTTGTGCCGACCGATGAAGAAAAGACAGTGAACGGTATCCGGTTTACACCGATGAAATATGAAGGCAAATAAGGAGGTGCTGCTGTAATGAATAAAAAAGCCCTTGTTGTAATCGACATCCAGAACGACATTACGAAACACTACAGGGATATCATCGACAACATCAATGCCGCCATT
>JAFUPV010000029.1 GCA_017472605.1 Lachnospiraceae bacterium | reverse complement strand
TGTATTTACAACCACGATCACCGGCGTCAGAACCTTCATCAGGAAGGAAACCGGAACGCAGAAAAACAGCGACAGCTGATCTGCATAGACCGTCGCAAGCGTCTTCGGTGTGATCTCTCCAAAAAGCAGAATTACAATTGTGAGGATACCGGTTGCAATACCGGCTCCGCTGCTTCCAAGAAGCTTTGTTGCCAGCACGGTAGCCAGAGAAGACGCGGAAATGTTTACAACATTGTTTCCGATCAGCAAGGTACTCAGCATCTTTGCACGGTTATCGGTTACCTCAAGCAAACGCTGGGCGCGCTTATCTCCTTCTTCTGCCATGCTGCGGACTTTCATTTTATTGCAGGTGGTCAGCGCAGTCTCCGCAGATGAGAACAAAGCGGAAAAAACAATTAAAATTGCCAGTACGAAAAACTGTATGGCGTCACTGGGATCCAAAAAATACCACTCCTTTTCTTTCTAATTTCCCTAATTCTATCGGAAATCCATAGTAATGTCAAGCGCATTGCCGTATTTTGAATTCTGATTTCTATTTCTGTGTGTCCGGCTCTGAAGCAGCCTCCAGAATTCCCTCGATATAAGCCCAGATTTCCTCACGTCCCTGCTTTGTCTCAGCGGAGAAAGGGAAAATCAGCTCGTTTTTCTGCATTCCAAGGCCAACACGAATCTGCTTTACCTGTTTGTCGATCTGGCTGCGCTTGATCTTGTCCAGCTTGGTCGCGATCACAACCGGATGGAACCCGGAAGCTATCACCCAGTCATACATCTGCTTATCGTTGGCAGACGGCTCATGGCGGATGTCCACCAGAAGAAAGACGCTTTTCAGCTGCTTTGACGTGTTCAGATAGCGTTCAATCATCTTTCCCCACTTTTCCTTGGTTGTCTGGGACACCTTGGCGAATCCGTAGCCGGGCAGATCGACATAGTAAAGAGCATCGTTTATGTTATAGTAATTAATTGTCTGGGTTTTGCCGGGCTCCGATGACGTTCTCGCATATGCCTTCCGGTTCATCAGGGCATTGATCAGGGACGATTTTCCCACATTGGACTTGCCGGCAAACGCGACCTCAGGCAGCGCATTCTCCGGCAGTGTGCTTGTTATTCCGCACACGGTTTCCAGATTTACGGTTTTAATGATCATAATGGATACCTCCGTTTTGTCGCAGCCGGACCGCACAGTCCTGCTGCCTGTCATTCCTGACAGATTTTGTTTTCCGGCCGTTACTCGTTTCTGTCATCTTCCAGCGCATGGGCAAGAACAGTCTCCATAGTCTCCGCAAAAACAAGTTCCAGCTTCTCTGTCACTTCCGCAGGCAGCTCGCGAATATCTTCTTCGTTGCTCTTTGGTACCAGCACTTTCACGATCCCGGCGGCCGCCGCCGCAAGCAGCTTCTCTTTCAGACCGCCGATTGCCAGCACTCTTCCGCGAAGCGTTACTTCACCGGTCATTGCCACATCCGGCCGCACCGGCTTCTTTGTAACAGCGGAAAGGATTGCCGTTGACATGGTAATACCGGCACTCGGTCCATCCTTGGGAACCGCTCCTTCCGGAATGTGCAGATGAATGTCATTCTTTTCAAAAAATTCCTGGGAAACGCCATAGTCGGGCGCAATGGAGCGGACATAGCTCAGTGCGATCTGAGCGGATTCTTTCATCACATCTCCCATCTGGCCGGTCAGAACCAGATTTCCCTTGCCCGGAATGGTGTTCACCTCAATCTGCAGGGTATCACCGCCGACACTCGTCCATGCAAGACCGCGGACAATGCCGATATCGCCCGATTTATTTGCTTCCTGAACGCGTACCTTCTTTTTTCCAAGATACCGTTCCAGATTTCTGGTGGTAATCCGGATGATCGGCTTTTCATGCTCCACATATTCCATCGCTGCTTTTCGGCAGACCGTTTCAATCTGGCGTTCCAGATTGCGGACACCGGCCTCCCGTGTGTAGTTTCGGACAATCATTTCCAGAGCCGCCCTGTCTACCCGCAGAACACCTTCCGGCAGTCCGCAGCGCTCTTTCTGCTTTGGCAGCAGATATTTCTGGGCGATCTGCAGCTTTTCCGTTTCGGTATAGCTTCCGATTTCCACAATTTCCATTCGGTCAAGAAGCGGTTTCGGTATTGTCTGCAGGGTATTGGCCGTTGCCATGAACAGAACATCGGAAAGATCCAGTCCGATTTCCAGGTAATGATCGTTGAAGTTTTTGTTCTGCTCTCTGTCCAGCACTTCCAGAAGGGCAGACGCGGTATCTCCCTTGTAGCTGTCGCTTCCCACTTTATCAATTTCATCCAGAAGCATCAGCGGATTCTTTACACCGGCGCGTTTGATACCGGCAGCAATCCGTCCGGGCATAGCTCCGATGTATGTGCGCCTGTGACCGCGGATCTCCGCTTCATCACGGACGCCGCCAAGACTGATCCGGACATATTTCCGGTTCAGCGCCTTCGCCACGGATCTGGCAATGGACGTTTTACCGGTTCCGGGCGGTCCCACCAGGCAGAGCACCTGACCGGCGGTATCTCCGCGCAGCTTGCGGATTGCCAGAAACTCCAGAACCTGCTCCTTCACTTTCTCCAGACCATAGTGGTCTTCTTCCAGTATTTTTCTTGCCTGAGGAATGGAAAGACTCTCCTCCGTGCAGGTTTCCCACGGCATTGCCAGCAATGTCTCCACATAGTTCTGGATCACACCGACCTCCGGACCGCCATAGCTCATGCGGCGGAGTCTGCGGATTTCTCTGCCAATCTGCTCCTTTACTTCCTCCGGAGCCTTCAGCTCCTCCAGGGCTTTTTCATATCGTTCCGCCTCCGACGATGCACTGTCACCAAGCTCATCCTGAATGACCTTCATCTGTTCCCGGAGGATGTATTCTTTCTGATGCTTTTCCAGATTATGGCGGACCTTTTCCTGATACTCCTTCCGGTAGGTTTCCACATCGGTTTCCTTTACCAGCCAGTGTACCAGATAGTCATAGCGGGATTCATCATCCTCCGCAAACGGCAGATACTGCTGTCTTGCAGCCTGATCCATGGGCAGGTTACATGCCAGCTGGCAGGAAAAACGCTCATAGCGTCTTTCTGTCTCCATCAGCATCTTCAGTTCGCGGCTTACATTTGTTCTGGCCTGAATATACCGGGATGCCTCGTCACGAAGAATCCGGTACATTGCTTCCCGCTTGTCCTCTGCCGCCTCTTTTTTCTCCAGTGTCCGCACTTCAGAAACCAGGTGAGGAACATACTGGGGGGTCTCGATCAGCTCCGCCGCCTCCACACCGGTCACAAGGACACGTACAATATTGTTTGGAACCTTCACAATCTGCTTCACATAGGCAATCACGCCATAGCGCTCCAGCTGCTTCTGTTCCGGATTTTCCACATAAGGATCCTTCTGTGTCACCAGAAAGACTTCTTCGTTATTTTTCTGCGCCATCGTCGCTGCCGAAATGGACATGCTGCGGTTCATGTCCAGATAGACACTCATCTGCGGCAGTACCGTCACGCCGCGCAGCGCAATTGTGATCACTCTCTTTTGTATCTGAGCCAATTATTACACCTCATGCTGATATGCAAAGAGACGGCACTTATGCCGTCTCCCCATCTTTATTTAAAAACTTACGAGCACGTTCTTCGCGCTTCACCACTTCAATATCACGGTGAGTCAGCTCGGGTTCTCCCTTGCCATTTACAACATCTTCTGTAATCGTGCAGGTACCAATTGTTATGTCGGATGGGATTTCATACATGGTATCCATCATTACGCTCTCCAGAATTGCGCGCAGTCCTCTCGCACCGGTTTTTCTCTCCTGTGCTTTCCTTGCGATTGCACGGACTGCATCTTCCGTAAATTCCAGCTTCACGCCATCCAGTTCAAACAGTTTCTGGTACTGTTTTGTAATTGCATTTTTCGGCTCGGTCAGAATGCGCATCAGCGCTTCCTCATCCAGCAGATCCAGACTTACCATCACCGGCAGACGGCCGATGAATTCCGGGATCAGGCCAAACTTGATCAGATCCTCCGGCAGTACCTGCTTCAGCAGTTCGCTGATGTCTCTTTCCTGCTTATTGGCAAGCGTTGCGCCAAAGCCAATGGAGCCGGTTCCAAGACGGCTTTCAACAATTTTTTCCAGACCGTCAAAGGCGCCGCCGCAGATAAACAGAATGTTGGTCGTGTTGATCTGAAGCAGTTCCTGGTGAGGATGCTTTCTTCCGCCCTGAGGCGGTACACTGGCAACGGTACCTTCCAGAATCTTCAGCAGTGCCTGCTGAACGCCCTCGCCGGACACGTCACGGGTAATGGAAACATTCTCGGATTTCTTGGTGATCTTATCGATCTCGTCAATGTAGATAATGCCGTACTCGGCACGTTCGATGTCGTAATCAGCAGCCTGAATCAGTTTCAGAAGGATGTTTTCCACATCCTCGCCGACATAACCGGCTTCTGTCAGAGACGTCGCATCCGCAATCGCAAACGGAACGTTCAGCAGCTTTGCCAGCGACTGGGCGATGTAGGTTTTACCGGAACCGGTAGGACCAAGAAGAAGAATGTTGCTCTTCTGCACTTCCACATCATTCTGAGAAGGCATTGTAATTCTCTTATAGTGGTTATATACCGATACAGCAAGCGCCTTCTTTGCAGCGTACTGCCCGATCACATACTGATCCAGATGTTCCATGATTTCCTTCGGCTTCAGCAGATTGATGTCCGCAAAGGGCTGATAATCAACGTCTTCCGGACGCTCCATCTCTTCCTGAAGGATCTCGGAACAGATTTCCACACATTCATCACAGATGTAAGCATTTTTCTGGCCTGCGATCAGTTTGTGTACCTGATTCTGGCCTTTTCCGCAAAAGGAGCAGCGGAACTCTTCATATTTTCCTGCCATGAAACAATCCCCTTTTATCGATTGGTGATTACTTTATCGATCAGACCGTAAGCCATCGCTTCTTCTGCTGACATGTAGTTGTCACGCTCGGTGTCCGCCTCGATCACTTCAAGAGGCTGACCGGTGTGCTTTGACAGAAGGGTATTCAGCTTTGTTCTGGTCTTAATGATATGGTCTGCAACAATCTTGATATCGGTTGCCTGTCCCTGCGCACCGCCAAGCGGCTGGTGAATCATGATCTCGGCATTGGGAAGAGCCATACGCTTTCCTTTTGTTCCACCGGAAAGCAGGAACGCTCCCATGGAAGCTGCCATACCGATACAGATTGTAGAAACATCACACTTGATGTACTGCATGGTATCGTAGATCGCCATTCCGGCCGTTACAGAACCGCCCGGGCTGTTGATGTAGAGACTGATGTCCTTGGACGGATCCTCTGACTCCAGAAACAGCAGCTGTGCTACGATGATACTTGCGGAAACATCATTTACTTCTTCACCCAGGAAAATAATCCTGTCCTTCAGCAAACGGGAGTAAATATCGTAGGAACGTTCTCCTCTGTTTGTCTGTTCAATGACATATGGTACTAATGACATACATATCCTCCTTTTACCAGTTGCAACCACCCGACCGAACGTGTCAACGGCACGTTCGCCTGGATGTACAAATGACTGACAGATACCGCAAAAGCGGTACCTGTCAGCACATATACGTTTTTTCCTGTTATTACCGGGATGCGGAAGGCTATGCTGAATGATCCAGCGGCATCAGCCACTGTATGATAAAACAGTTTAATTACTCTGCTGAATCAACAATCAGCTCAACTGCCTTCTGAACAGCAAGATCCTTGCGGATGCTGTCAAGCTCAGCCTCACCCATGTATTCCTTAACCTTATCCAGCTCCATCTTGTATGCGTCAGCCATCTTCTGCAGCTCTGCCTCAACAGCCTCGTCATCGATCTGGATGTTCTCAGCCTCAGCAACAGCCTCAAGAACCAGTCTGCTCTGGATTCTCTTCAGTGCCTGCGGCTTCATCTGCTCAACCATGGTATCCTTGGTCATGCCGGTGTACTGCATGTACTGGTCGATGGACATACCCTGCATCTGCAGTCTCTGTGCGAAATCGTTAACCATGTTGCGAGCCTGGCTTACTACCATTGCATCAGCGATCTCCATGGTTGCATTCTCAACAGTCTTCTCAACCAGTGCGTTTTCCTTTGCGGTCTTTGCTTCCTTCTCCTTGCGCTCCAGAGCCTTTGCCTTCAGATCAGCCCTGTACTCCTCAAGAGTCTCGAAATCGGAAACTTCGCTTGCGAACTCATCGTCCAGCTCCGGAAGAACCTTTGTCTTGATTGCCTTTACAGCAACCTTGAACAGTGCCGGCTTTCCAGCCAGCTCCTCAGCATGGTACTCAGCCGGGAAGGTTACGTTTACTTCCACGTCCTCACCGATGTTCTTGCCAACCAGCTGATCCTCGAAGGTGTCGATGAAGCTGTGGGAACCGATGGTCAGATCATAGTCTGCGCCCTTTCCGCCCTCGAAAGCAACACCGTCAACAAATCCCTCGTAGTCGATGGTAACGATGTCACCCTGCTCAACGGCACGATCATCAACAGTTACTGTGCTGGACTGCTGCTCCTGAACCTTCTTCAGCTCAGCCTCTACTTCCTCTTCGGTAACCTCTACTGCTGCAGCCTCATACTTCAGACCCTTGTACTCGCCAAGAGTTACAACCGGCTTAACTGCTACTTCTGCAGTGAAGATGAAAGACTTGCCCTTTTCGATCTGAACAACATCGATCTCAGGCTGGGAAACGATCTCAAGACCGCTCTCCTTTGCTGCTGCCTCGTAAGCATCCGGAATGATCATGTTTGCAGCATCCTCATAGAAGATTCCTGCGCCGTAAACCTTCTCGATCATTACACGCGGAGCCTTACCCTTACGGAAGCCCTGCAGCTGGATTCTGTTCTTATTCTTTATATAGGCTTTCTGCATAGCAGCTTCAAACTCTTCAGCGCTGACTTCAATGGTCAGCTTTGCCATGCTCTTTTCCAGATTTTCTACCTGTACACTCATCTTGGTTCCTCCTAAAAATACTTTCGTTCTTTCCGGGCCGCCGCTTCCTGACTTTCCGGGCCCATAGATCGCATATTCTGATTTCTGCTCTTCTGGAGCAAGACAATATGCCTGCAATATACGATTATATCACAGGCATAAAATAATTGCTAGTAGTTTTTACGATTTTTTCGGCCTATTTCGCTTTGTTTTGCCCATTTTTCAAGGCATCATGATGGCGCTGCCCAGCTTTTTTGCAGTCTCTTCATCTTTCAGCAGGGAAACCAGCTCCAGACCAAGAAGAATCGCGGTTCCCATGCCCCGGCTGGTAGTAATGCTGCCATCGGTTACCACAGGATCGGTACAGTACACGGCGCCTTTCAGCTGATCCTCAAATCCCGGATAGGACGTGGCTCTTTTTCCTTCCAGAAGCCCCAGCACGCCGAGTGCACTCGGTGCGGCACAGATAGCGGCCAGTCTTCCTCCTGCAGCCGCGTGTGTCTTCAGCATTTCGCTCAGTTTCTCACAGGCCTTCAGGTTCTTTGTTCCCACTCCGCCGCCCGGCAGAAACAGCAGATCATCGGCTGTCGGAGCAATGGCACTGAGCATGGTATCATTTCGGATCACAATGTCGTGAGCACCTGTTGTATATTCCTTCTCGTGGATGGAAACCATTACCGTTTCCAGTCCGGCTCTGCGAAGCAGATCAACGACGGCAAGCGCTTCAATCTCTTCGCAGCCATCGGCCATGAATGTGTAAATCATCTGATCGAACCTCCTTCTATTTCTTCCCTATAGTATAAAAAAACTTGATGGATCTGTCAATCAGGGATATAATAGCTTTATCTGAAAAAAATGATCCTTTTGAATCTGGAGGTCCTATGGAAATCGAACGAAAATTTCTTGTTGAAACACTGCCAAACAATCTGGACGACTACCCCCATTCTCTGCTTGAGCAGGCCTATCTATGTACGGCGCCGGTTGTAAGAGTCCGCAGAGACGGAAACTCTTTTTACATGACCTACAAGGGCGGCGGAATGATGGTGCGGGAAGAATACAATCTTCCGTTGAACGAAGCCGCGTACCTTCATCTGAAAGAGAAGGCAGACGGGCTCGTCATCAGCAAAACGCGCTACCGGATCCCGCTGGACAACGGACTGACTGCCGAACTGGACTGTTTCCGCGGTGATCTTGACGGACTGGTCATGGTAGAAGTCGAATTTCCCGATGAAGAATCTGCCAACGCGTTCTGCGCTCCGTCCTGGTTCGGTCAGGATGTAACGCTGGATCCCCGCTACCATAACAGCAACATGTCCCGCGGCATCCGCCCCTGACCGGTTTTGATCAGGAGCCGGAGGGCCGTGCCCTCAGCCGCGCGGAATCCGCGATGTCCGTTCTATTCAAGGCATCCGAGCGGATCCACCGGCTGTGCATTGCACTGCACTTCAAAATACAGATTGGGACCTTCTACCACATAATACTTTGTTGGCTGTGCCAGTGTTCCAAGCACAGTTCCCTGCAGAATATACTGATTCGGTGTCACGGTAATTCCCTGCAGGTTTCCCAGAGTCGCGCTGTAAGTATCACTCAGTTTCAGCACCACATAGTTTCCAATCTCTTCATTTGTTCCAACCTCAGTCACCAGACTGTTGGCCGGGGCAAACACAGCGTTTCCCGGTTCTGACTGGATCAGAATTCCTCTGGAAACCTTATACTGATTCAATGTAGCGTAATAGACGGTACTGTCCATGGAATAATCCATCAGAATGTTTCTGCTGTCCACCGGCCATGCCAGTTTTCCGGTTCCGTCATAGTTCAGATTTACTGCTGCTGCCGGATCCACCTGTACTGCCACCGAATCCGCCGGTTCCTGCACCGTCTCTGTCACGGGCACTTCCTGCGTCTCCTCGTTCACCAGAATCTGGTTCCCAACCTCTTCTGCATTCGGGATCTCATCCGATGCGGATGGATAAAGCGCAGCCGGATCCTGGTTCACCGCCACTTCCATTTCACTGCTTCCATCTTCTGTTGTTCCTGCTGCCTCATATCCACTTTCCGGTTTCGTCTGAATCTGCCAGGCTGATACAACAGCCAGAATCGTGACCGCAACCAGACCGACCAGTGAAACAGTCAGCACCCGTTTGTCTTCCAGACATGTCAATAATCGTTTCATCGTTACCTCCGCTGCCGCAATTACGGCGTAAATTCCGGACAGATGAAGGTCTTACCAAGGTCTTCAACTCTCCTTGGTAGTAGTCTTACCATTGTTCTTTTCTTTATTCAGTCTTTATCTGAATCCCCTCAAAAAAGTGCTCCAGGATCTGCTGCTCGTCATACCCCTTACCCGCAAGGAGAGCGGCCTCTTCCTGATTCAGCCAATAACTGCTCTTCCCCGAGGACTCCGCTCCCCCTTCCAGTTTCTCAAATGCCACTTTTGCCCGCTCCCCGTCGTACCAGATCGTTTCTCCCGCTGTTTCCCGGATTGCCTGACAGTACACCTGACAGATTCCGATGTATCCGTCTCCATATTGCTCCCGAACCCATTCTGCATCCCACTGGTATTCTCCCAGCTGCTCTTCTTCTACCTGCCTGTTTTCTCCCATCTCTGTGTAAAGCCAGGTTCTGGCAAGAATTGCCTCTGCCCTGCGCACCGGAGCCGGAGCATCTGCCGAAATCCGCCTTGCCAGAATCCCCATCAGATAACATTCTCCGTCCATCTCTTTTCCGTTTTCCAAAATCACATTCCACCGCGCACCGGTATTCCTGTCAGCTGTATTCTGCAGTGACAGCAGCAATATCGTTACATATGGAAACAAAACACCTGCCAGCAGTACCAGCACAGCATGTCCAATTCTCTGTTTCATCCCCTTTACTTCCTCCATTTCTCATCTTCCATCACGTTTCCGACCGTTTATCCGCCTCCTGGAATCCCCCCCGGACACGAACACCCTCCCGGTCTTCAATAAAACGTATTCCTTGTTCCCCCGTTTTATACCTGACGTATTTTCACATTTTTCAGTTGCAAGACAGGCGATTCAGTGCTATAATGGCACTAAATATGCAAATATAGGAGGAAGCCCGAATGGATTGGTGGCAAATTTTACTGATCGTTCTGTTCGTTATTCTGGCTGTTTTGGTTGTCCTGTTTATCGTCGGATCCAAGATGCAGAAGAAACAGGCCGCTTCTCAGGAACAGATGGAAGCGATGAAGCAAACAATCTCCCTGCTGGTGATTGATAAGAAAAAAATGAAATTATCGGAAGCAAAACTTCCGGAAGCTGCAATTGAGCAGACACCAAAGTACATGCGCCGCATGAAAATGCCTTTCGTAAAGGCAAAGATCGGCCCGAGAATCATGACCCTGATCGCAGATCCAAAGGTATATGAAATGCTTCCTGTTAAGAAAGAATGCAAAGTCGTTCTCAGCGGCATTTACATCACCGAAATCAAGAGCGTACGCGGCGGCACTGTTCTGACCCCGCCAAAGAAGAAATCGTTCTTTGACCGCTTTAAAAAGGACAAGAAACAGGAAAAGAAAGAAAAGTAAAAAACAGAAACCCGAAACCAGTGATTCCAGTGATTCGCCCCTGTCAAGGTACGACCTGGGGCAAATCAAAATCACGTTTCGGGTTTCTGTTTTTCTTCTGTCATTTTTCTCCTGTTTTCTTTCACGCCTGCGGCATTCTTGACTGAACCAGCATGTGCAGCTTATTATCGCTGACATGAGCATTATTAATTTCCAGCTGATATTTCAGATTCATTTCCAGCCTGCTTTCATCCTGGCAGATCTCAATCTCATCTGTTATAATCCCCAGCTCCAGCTGGCCGAAGGCAGATCCGTAGAAACTGTTCAGTTTACAGCCTTTTTCGAAGGACATCTGTGTATCAATGGCACCTTTTTTCGTGACATCTACATGATTTCCGTTGATCGTAATCATGTTTTTCACAATGGAAGCCATGTCATCACCAATCTCTTCAAACAGGATATAGTGTTTTCCGTTTTTAAAATAGTAACTTCCCGCTGTTGTTACCTCAATGGAATCATCATCCTGAGGACTCGTCATCAGTCCGGTTATCGTTACCAGCACATCTTTTGTCATTACCAGACCTCCGCTATCAGTCTTCTTTTCTCGTAAAAGCAGTATCGATCAGCTTCTGAATCAGTGTCTTGTGATCCAGTCCCTGTTTATTCCAGAGCATTGGATACATGCTGATCGAGGTAAATCCGGGAAGCGTGTTGATCTCGTTGAACACGACACCTTTCTGATCCAGGAAAAAGTCTACTCTGGAGAGGCCTCTTCCATCCACCGCATTGAAAATCGCAACCGCATTTCTGCGGATTTCTTCCTCTACTCCCTCCGGGAGCACCGGCGACAGATCGGTTCTTGATTCCTCGTTAAAATATTTTGCTTCGTAATCATAGAACTCCGCAGCAGAAAGCACTTCTCCCACACCGGAAGCTTTTACTTCCTTTCCGCCAAGAACCGCACATTCCAGCTCGCGTCCGGTAATGGTTTCCTCAACAAGGATCTTTGAGTCATTTTCCGCAGCCAGAATCAGCGCCTGCTTCAGACTCTCTCGATCCTCCGCCTTGCTGACACCTTTGGATGAGCCAGCTCTGGACGGTTTTACAAACACCGGATAATCCAGCTTCTGCTCCACGCGGTCTGCCACGGTTTCCATGTCGCAGAGTTCTTTCTTATTCACAGCAACATATGCCGCCTGACGGATTCCCAGTGTATCAACAATCAGCTTGGTGTAGAGTTTATCCATGGATACCGCGGATGCAAGAACACCACATCCGACATAGGGGATCTGCGACAGCTCAAACAAGCCCTGAATCGTTCCGTCCTCACCGTTCAGTCCATGGAGAACCGGAAAGATCACATCTACTGGAATCTCTTCCACCGCCCTGTTTTGGATCACATAGAGAACTTTCCTGGTCGCATCCGGTGAAAGAACAACTGACTTATCGGATTTCTGCCAGCTTCCGTCACGGATTGAATCCAGTGAATCTGCCAGCAGCCAGCGTCCCTCTTTCGTAATACCGATCATTACTTTTTCATATTTTTCATCATTGATACACGGAATCACATTTGCGGCGGACATGCATGAAACTTCATGTTCGGAAGACTGTCCTCCAAAAAATACGGCAATTACCTTCTTTCCCATCTCTTTACACTCCTATTTCTTCATTACTCGTCAATGGCTTTCCCGTTTTCAACCAACGATCTCCAACCATTCTATGATAACACAATTTCCGGCGTTCGTACAGTGCTTTTCCATGGATTCAGAAATTGTCTGTTCCCGGAACAAAGCAGGATTCTGTCTGCCCGCTTATGGTTGTCCTAATCTTATATGTGATGCTCTTTCACATAACGAGACGGATGATGAAAAACATCCTCATAAAAATCACACCGCTTTTCATATTCTTCATTCATCCAGTCTACCGCTTCATACCTTCCCTCATCTGTAAAGGGAAACTCTTTTTTCAGAAACAGCTCCGGTTTTGTCTTATCGACCGAAAACGGTCCAGGACAAACGCTCGCTTCCAGCATGGAAATCTCATCCTGTACCACCTTTTTGATGCAGAAGCGCATACCGCGATAAGAACCGGTATATCGGCTCTTTTTAAAAAATACCAATGAAAGAATCTCACTTTTCTCGATCATTTTTCTTCCATTCCATCCTCTCCAAAGATTTCCATCAAAATCAGCCACGTTGTGAAACGCTGCATATCTCTCCGCCGATGCTCATACATTGCAGTAACAGGACAAGAGGCAGGTCTCATGAATACAACAAACAAAACAAACTGGCTTTCACTGCTCTTCTTTCTTCTTTTGCCGCTGGCAGCCGGCGGACTGTCCACACTTCTCTCCATGCCGTTTTCGCCTTCCGGCCTTTATCAGACGCTGATTCGTCCGCCGCTCTCTCCTCCGGCTTTTCTTTTCCCCATTGTATGGACTGTTTTGTATCTTCTTATGGGTTTTTCTTCCTATCTGATTGCCCAGAGCAGCAGTTCATTGAAGTCCGATGCGCTTTTTAACTATGGTGTCCAGCTGTTCGTCAATTTCTTCTGGCCGATTCTCTTTTTCCGTTTCCAGGCATACTTCGCAGCCTTTACCTGGCTCGTTTTCCTCTGGATTCTTGTCTATCACCTGATTCGGCAGTTTTATCAGATCAGCAAACCTGCCGCATGGCTCCTGGTTCCCTATCTGACCTGGATCACTTTCGCCGGCTATCTTAACTTTTCGATTTATCTTCTGAATCAGTAACCGGTTCCGTTTTCTGATAGGGCAGTTCAATCTGAACATCATCAAAAATGCCGATCTCGCGGCCATTCTCAATAATTACGAAGGACCAGTTGTTGACTGCTGTTTCCGTCTTCAGCTCATCTTCTTTTTCAGCCGCGGAAACGGCGATCAGCGACAATCTGGCAAAAATGCTCGTTTCATTGCTCACCGATTCTCTGTCTCGGAACTGGTAGCTGACAGAAGTACCGTTTACACTGTTCATTTCTCCATCACCGTAGCCGACACTGGAAATCAGCGCTTTCTCACCGACACGGAACGAAAACTGAATGTTTCTTACCTGAATATCTGTTTTCTCATCAGACAACTCTCCATCCTTCAGCACGCTGACCGCAAAACGCAACGAAAAATTCCAGTCGGTTGCAGCTGCGGTGTTCAGATTGCTCTTTTGAGCAATGATGTAGGGACAGACATAATAGATCGTTTCACTTCCGCTCAGTGTCATGTACTTTGAAGCACAGACGGAACCGGTCCAGACAAGAAGCTCCTTTGATTTCTCATTTTCCATTTTCTCTGAATCCGTTGTTTCCGAGTCGGTCTTTTCTGCCCCCGCTTCTGCTGAATCAGATTCCTCTGATGATGTTTTCATTTCTTCATCTGCCTGACTTCCGGCACCGGAGACAGTTTCCGGCACCTGAAACTGATCCAGCTGCTCTTTTATCTTCAGCAGCGCCGGATTCGCAGTCGTATCCGCGGATATCAACTCTGCCAACTGCTCCGTTGTCTTCTGATAACGTGGGTAAGTCATTACAACAGACGCTCCGATCAGAAGCAGAAATCCGGTCAGCACAACAGAAAACAGAATATATTTAACCTTTGGCATATGATCCCTTTCCTTTATTTTATAAGAAAATCCATCCAACCGCTTTGAAACAGACGCAAAACACGCCTGAATTCGGTTCAATCAGAATAAGTATACCATTCAATCACTATAAAATCAATCATTGATTCCCTCTGGAAGAAATGAAAATGCAGCACAACCGGAAAACATTCCCGCAAAAACAAAGAAAACCCTTGAAAAATCAAGGGTTTTGGAAAGCGCGAGACGGGATTCGAACCCGCGACCCTCGCCTTGGCAAGGCGATACTCCACCACTGAGCCACTCGCGCACATTTTCATGTACCTTCAAAACTACACACAGAAATTATTTTTTCATCCATTGTTACCTTAACGATAACTTCCTCTATTTTACCTATCCATTAAACCTGCGACCTCCGGTCGCCGCTGCTCTATCGAGCAGATGCACACAAAACCTTCGGTTTTGGCGATCCTTCACTCAGAAGACTTCGTCTTCCTCGCGGCTTTCTTTACCTTTAGTCACTTTATAACCATTCTTGGTTAAGCCCT
>JAFUPV010000028.1 GCA_017472605.1 Lachnospiraceae bacterium | reverse complement strand
TCTCTATAAAAAAGGCCAACGCCCCAACTCTCGTTGAAAGGAATCAGCCCGCTCTTTTTCACAAGTAATTCTGTGTATTTTTATTCAATTTCAATAGTTTTTGGTATCATTTCCATGGTCTCTTTTTCCATCGGCAACACTACCGCTATCATTATACAACGAACCACGGCAGCTTGTAAAGTGTTTCCGGGAGTTTTTCTTGACCATTTTTACTATTTAGCTCCTTTGCCAAAGAACGCCACGTAGACGGTCTTAAACAACAGTTTGATGTCAAGGCTAAGGGACCAGTTATCAATGTACTCGAGATCGAGGGCGAGGACGTCCTCGAAATCCTTGATGTCGCTGCGGCCGCTGACCTGCCAGAGTCCGGTGATGCCGGGCTTGATGCTCAGGCGGCGCTTGTATCTGGATTCGTACTGGAGGAATTCATCGAGTGTCGGCGGGCGGGTGCCTACCAGACTCATGTCTCCTTTGAGAACGTTCCAGAACTGCGGCAGTTCGTCAATGCTGTATTTGCGGATGAAGCGGCCGACTTTTGTGATTCGCGGGTCGTTTTCCATTTTGAACATCAGACCCTTCATTTCGTTCTGCTTCATCAGCTCTTTCTTCCGCTCTTCTGCGTCTTTGTACATGGAACGGAATTTGTATATTTTGAAGCGGCGTCCATTGCGGCCGACACGGATCTGCGAGAAGAACAGGGGACCCGGGGACTCGAGCAAAAGGAACGGCGCAACAAAAATCGTTGCGATACCGGTGATCAGGAGACCGACCAGACCTCCGGCAATGTCCATCAGGCGCTTGATAAAGGCCATCTGGATGGTGGTTACTGTCTGACGGAACGAGATCACATAGAACCCGCCAAGGGAGCGAAGCTCTTTCTGGCGATGTCTCAGTTCCAGGTCAAAGACGTTGATGTTGAGGTTTACCGTGATTCCCATGTCCTCGTACTCCTCGATCACGTGGGCAACGTGAAGACCTCTGGAATAAGGAACGTGGATAAAGACTTCGTCTACTGCTTCTCTGGTGACACAGGTGAACATGGTATCGAAGTTTCCGATGACCGGATAGCCGCCGAGTATTTTTCCGACGACATCTTTCTCTTCGTCAACAAGGATCCAGCCGACCATCTGGTAGTGCCAGAGTTCATTGGACGGGTCTTTCATCCGACGGCTGATCTCTTCTGCCATGAAGGACGTGGTCACGATGACCAGCTTGCTGTTGCTGTCCATCTTCCGGTAGCCATGGATAAAGAAAAGCTTTAGAAGAACACGGAACAGACTGATCAGGCAGTAGGAGCAAACCATCAGGATCGTCAGGTAGACTCTCGAGAAATTTACCGGTATCTTGAGAAAGAACAGCCAGGCAGTAATGATCAGCACAACGGCGATCAGACGCTTTGCCGTGAACCAGAGTTCTTCCGGTATTGTTCTGCTGAAAAAATCAGTCCTTGCGGGACGGAGAGCATAGATCAGCAGATGAAAGAACAAAATCAGTAACAGGATTGTCAGCGTGTCTGCATTGAAACCTTTGCCAAAAGCAGCACCGTACCGAATCAGGTTTGTCAGTCCGTAGCTGATGATGACTGCGGCAAAGTCAAGCGCAAGCACGAACCGCTCCTGCAGGCGATTGTTCATCATTATTTTACCCCTCCTGCAATTATCTGTCAAGCACTACGTCCAACATTTTGCAAAATATGTCATAGGACGTCTGCTAAACCCGACTAACATTATAGTAAACAACCCTTTTTCTGTCAATAGAATTTGTTACCTATTTTGTTACATTTTGGCAACAAATTATTCACCACTTATATGGAGTCGCCTGATAGACATAGAAATTGAGCCAGTTTGTGTACAGTGTGTTTGCATGACCGCGCCAGGTCAGAAGCGGTGTTGTGTCCGGATCGTCGTTTTCGTAGTAATTTTCCGGCACCTGGATGTCAATTCCCTTCGCCAGATCACGGCGGTATTCCGCATCCAGAGACATGCGGTCATATTCCGGATGACCGAAAAGGAAGATATCCTTTCCTGTCGTGTTCTTTACCAGGTAAACACCTGCCTCATCGGACTCTGCCAGAAGCTGAAGATCCGGATGAGCCAGCACCGCTTCCTTCGCAACGCCGCAATAGCGGGAGTGCGGGGAATTGAACACATCATCAAAACTGCGCACCAGCGGCTCGCAGCGGTCCAGAACGCGGTGTCTGTAGATGCCGGACAGCTTGCGGGGCATGTTAATCTTCTCGACGCCATAGTGGTAGTAGATTCCGGCAAAGGCTCCCCAACAGATGTGAAGTGTGCTGGTCACGTGGGTTCTTGTCCAGTCCATGATCATGGTCAGCTCTTTCCAGTAAGAAACTTCTTCGAACGGCATGTGCTCGACCGGGGCGCCTGTGATGATCATACCGTCGTAGAAATTATCTTTGATCATCTCATAGGTGGTGTAGAACTTGTTAATATGGCTGGCCGACGTATTTTTGGACTCATGCGTGCTCAGGGTCATGTAAGTAACATTGACCTGCAGCGGCGTGTTGGAAAGGGCGCGCAGCAGCTGGATCTCATAGTCCGGTTTCACCGGCATCAGATTGAGGATAACGATTTCCAGCGGACGAATTTCCTGAAGATTCGCCCGTTCCTCTCCCATCATAAATATATTTTCCGATTCCAGCACTTCACGCGCCGGCAGATCGTTGTCAACTCGTATGGGCATTTTGATTCCCTCCTCTTTCCTGCAGACATCCCACAGGGTATTCTCATGTTTCGGCCGCAGACAGGAGAACAGACTCACAGCAACGGCTCCTGCTTCCGACTTAAGCAGACTCACTGCAGCGGCTCCTGACCCGTCCAACGCCCATGACTGCCTGTTACAGTGCCAGAAACTCTTCTTCCGTCAGAATCCGGATTCCCAGCTCTCTTGCTTTCCGGTTCTTTGTGGAATTGGATGCGGCATCGTTATTGATCAGATAATCGGTTTTGGCAGACACAGAGCCGGTTACTTTTCCGCCTCTGGCTTCAATGTACGCTTTCAGCTCGTTGCGGTTTGCAAAGTGGCTGACAGAACCGGTTATCACAAATACCTTTCCTTCCAGCGTCTGCTCTTCGTTCGTTTCCTCGATCTGTATGGTTAATTCGTCAAGAAGCTCATCCAGCTGTGCGGCTGATGCCGGATCTGCGAAATATGCGGACACGTCGGCTGCGATCACCGCTCCGATTCCGTCAATTTCCGTCAATTCTTCCTGGGATGCGCTGCGGATCCGGTTCAGATCATAGCCGAAGGCTTTGGCAAGCATTTTCGCGTTTGCCACGCCGATTCCCGGTATTCCAAGCGCATAGATCAGTGCGCCAAGTTCCGGCGTTCTGGAACGTTCAATGGAATCAATCATGTTCCGGTAGGATTTTTCACCGAAGCCTTCCATCTGAACGATTTCTTCCTGATAGCGTTCCAGATGATAGATGTCTGCCAGACTGTGAATGAAACCGCGGTCGATCAGCTTTTCTACGGTTGCCGTGGAAAGACCGTCGATGTTCATTGCATTCCGGCTGACAAAAAGCTCGAAAAGCTTGATTTTCTTTACCGTGCAGTCCGGGTTTGGACAGCAGAGCACCCGCGCGTCCTGGTTCTGAACGATTTCCGTTGGTTTTCCGCAGACCGGACAGACAGACGGAATGGTCAGTTTTCCGCTCCTTGTACGGTTTTGGGCAATCTGCGGGATGATCATGTTTGCTTTATAGACGGTGATGGTATCTCCGATGCCAAGCTGCAGTCCTTCTACAATGGAAATGTTGTGGACGCTGGCACGGCTTACTGTGGTTCCTTCCAGTTCCACTGGTTCAAAGATCGCCACCGGGTTGATCAGGCCGGTGCGGGACGGGCTCCACTCCACGTCAAGCAGCGTTGTTTCCGCCTGTTCGTCTTTCCACTTGAAGGCCATGGCGTTGCGCGGGAATTTGGCTGTGCTTCCCAGCGATTCTCCGTAGGCGATGTCATCCATCAGAAGAACGAGACCGTCTGACGGCAGTTCAAAGGTCTTGATGTCTTCTGCAAACGCCGCGACCGCTTCCGGTAATGTTTCCGTCGTCACAACACGGTAGGGAACCACATCAAAGCCCTGATTTGCCAGCCACTGGAACTGTTCCCTGCGGGAATTGGAGAAGTCCGTTTCGACACCGTTTTCTTCCGCAGACACCAGCGCAAACGCTTCGAAGCGTACCTGTCGGCCCGCTGTGATTTCGCTGTTCAGCTGGCGGACGGAACCAACACAGAGGTTGCGCGGATTTTTGTATTTGCTCTCTCCCTCTGCAATCTGCTCGTTGAGTGCCTGGAAATCGGCATAGGAAATCACGGCTTCTCCCCGAAGCACCAGTCTTCCGGAAAACGGAATCTTTGCCGGAAGATTGATAAACTGTTTCGCATTTGGTGTTACAACCTCACCGACAACACTGTTTCCTCTTGTCACCGCTTTCTGCAGCAGTCCGTTTTCATAGGTCAGCACAATTGTCAGACCATCCAGCTTCCAGGACAGAAGGCCGGTCTGCGTTCCGAGAAAGGACTGCAGAACAGCCGTGTCCTTTGTCTTGTCCAGCGACAGCATGGCGCTTGGATGGGTTTCCTTGGGCAGCTCGCTGAGCACTTCATAGCCGACACGCATAGTCGGGCTTTTTGCAAGAACTGTCCCGGTTTTCTTTTCCAGAGCCTCCAGTTCATCGTAAAGCGTGTCATATTCCAGATTGGTCATGATCTCGCGGCTTTCCTGGTAGTAGGCTTTCGCCGCCTCATCCAGTTTTGCCGTCAGTTCTTTCATCCGTTCCAGTTCTGTCATCCTGTTTCACTCCTGTTCCTGTTTCCATCCAGTTATTCGCTGTCTTTCGTATTCTGCCGTTCCGGTTCCCGCGAACCGTCAATCAAACTGGCGGATCATTTCCATGAATTCGTCGTCGCCGATGTTGCGGTAATGGCCAAGCGGCAGATTGCCGAGGCGGACATTCATGATGCGGATTCTCTGCAGGTTCTCAACCTTGTATCCCAGCGCTTCGCACATGCGGCGGATCTGGCGGTTTAAGCCCTGCTTTAAGATGATGTGGAACTCACGGTTTCCGGTCTGGACGCACTGACATGGTCTTGTCACGGCATTGAGCTCCGGCAGCTCCACTCCTGCCCGCATTTTGCGCAGGAAGGATTCCGTTACCTGCCGGTTTACGGTAACGATGTACTCTTTTTCATGGTTCTTACTGCTTCGCAGAATCTCGTTGACCAGATCACCCTGGTTTGTCATCAGGATAAGACCCTCAGAGTCTTTGTCCAGACGGCCGATGGGATAGATTCTGGTCGGATATTTCACCATGTCGACGATGTTCATTTCTCCCGGGAATTCCGCGGTTGTGCAGACAACTCCTACCGGCTTGTTGACGGCTAAAAGCACAGGCTTTACCTTTTTGCGGCTTACCGGAACGCCATCCACAACGATCTCATCTTCATCCGGTGCAACTTTTGCTCCCAGTGCTGCCGGCACGCCATTGATCAGCACCTTTCCTGCTTCCACCAGACGGTCTGCTTCTCTTCGGGAGCAGACTCCTTTTTCACTTAAAAACTTATTCAGACGAATTAATTCTTCACTCATTCATTACTACCTTTTCTTCCTGATCTGCCATGCGGCATCTGACGGTTCCCCGGCCGCGCCGCACATTTCGCGTCTGCGCTATGCAGACTGCATGTTTTAGTATATCATAAACCGCTTTCTTTGGGCAACCGGTTTCCATTCTTTTCTTACGAAAACGTTTCTGTTTTTCAATTCCCGCGGTCCTGCTGCCGCATCGGCTGCCGGATAAAATCATCGGATTAAATTACCAGATTCAGTTACCGGACAAAATTACCGGATGCGGTTACCGGATAAAATCACCGGATACAGTTACCGGATGAACATGGCGTCTCCAAAGGAGAAGAACCGGTATTTTTCTTTTACCGCCTCTTCATAGGCGCCAAGGATATGCTCCTTGCCTGCAAGTGCGGACACCAGCATCACCAATGTGGACATGGGCAGATGGAAGTTGGTAATGAGGGCATCGATCATCTTGAAACGGTAGCCCGGATAGATGAAGATTTCTGTCCATCCGCTTCCTGCGCGAAGGATTCCGTCTTCCCCGGTTGCCGATTCCAGTGTGCGGCAGCTGGTTGTTCCGACAGCAATCACACGGCCGCCTGCCGCTTTTGTATCATTGATTTTCTTCGCTTCTTCCGGTTCCACACGGTAGAATTCAGAATGCATGTGATGATCCAGAACGTTTTCCACCTTAACCGGCCGGAAGGTTCCCAGTCCCACATGAAGGGTTACGCTTGCAATCTGGACGCCCTTTGCACGGATCTGATCCAGGAGCTGCTGCGTGAAATGAAGTCCCGCCGTTGGAGCTGCTGCGGAGCCTTCATGCTTTGCGTAAACAGTCTGGTAGCGGTTTTTGTCCTTCAGTTCGTGGGTGATATAAGGCGGCAGCGGCATCTGGCCCAACTCGTCCAGGATTTCCTCGAAAATTCCCTCATAGGTGAACTGAAGCTTGCGGTTTCCATCAGCCACCACTTCCAGAATGGTTGCTGTCAGTTTCCCTT
The DNA here is from genome assembly GCA_017472605.1 of Lachnospiraceae bacterium. Lineage (GTDB taxonomy): Bacteria > Bacillota > Clostridia > Lachnospirales > Lachnospiraceae > Anthropogastromicrobium. The sequence goes on along the minus strand of JAFUPV010000028.1, from coordinate 8,371 downwards.
CACCAAAACTGATCCTTGTTCCCGGTCTGCACTTTTTTCCCGGTTTTACCAGAACTTCCCAGACATCATTCTCTTCTCTCTTCAGCAGAAGAACTTCAATTTTAGCCCCGGTATCCTCTTTCACGCCAAAAAGGCGGGCCGGGATTACTTTTGTATCGTTGATTACAAGACAGTCCCCCGGCTTCAGCTCTTCTAAAATCTCGCTGAAGATCCGGTGGGTTGTCTCTCCTGTTTCCTTATCTAACACCATCAGTCGGGAGCTGCTGCGGTCCTCAATAGGATCCTGGGCAATCAGTTCCTCCGGCAGGTAATAGTCAAATTCTTTTACATCCATGCTGTATGCACTCTCTTTCTTAAACTCATTGCAGGGTTGCTGTTTTCGGCAAATAGTATAGCATTCTTTTTTTGTTTTGTATAGTAGTTAATAGCTGGTTAAACGCGGAAAAAAGGCGCAGCCACTCATCTCTATGAGCTCTGCGCCAAATCTGATTATGTAATTATTGGAACATGCTTGCTCTGCCCAGAATCAGATTCGCATAATCGGACGGACCGCTTGTGGTTCCGTAACGATACCGGGTCAGTGCTGTTACCCAGCTTCCGCAGCTGTGATAATATTCTGCAAGGATATCCACGCCGACAAGGATGTTGGATGCCGGATCATAGAGGTTTGTCACACCGAGGCGTGCCATCCGGTCAGCGCTGTAGCGCGGGATGATCTGCATCAGACCAACTGCACCGGATCCACTGAGGGCATTTGGATTGAAACGGCTCTCCTGATACATGACGGAGAAGATGATGGAACTGTCCACTCCGTAGCTGTTGCAGAGATTCAGTGTATAGTAAGTCAGCTCACCGCTCAGAGTCACGTTATTCACATGAGCCGTGTTGGATGGCGGAGTGGTTGGTGCCGGTTCCGTCGGCGCTGGCGTCGTCGGTGCCGGTTCCGTCGGCGCTGGTGTCGTCGGTGCCGGTTCCGTCGGTGCTGGCGTTGTCGGTGCCGGTTCCGTCGGCGCTGGCGTCGTTGGTGCCGGTTCCGTCGGTGCTGGCGTCGTTGGTGCCGGTTCCGTCGGTGCTGGCGTCGTTGGGGCCGGGGTCGTCGGTGCCGGAGCAACGTTCAGAACGATGTTGGAATAGAGACCGCCGTACTCAATCCGGATGACTTCTTCGCCTGCGGAAAGGAGCATTCCAATGTCACTGCTCGTCCAGCCTTCGGTGATAACTTTGCTGGAGCCGTCGCTGTAATATCCGTAGAGAGTGATTTCTGCACGGCCTATCACTTCTCCCTCTGTCTTCTGCGCACTTCCATTGTAGAACGCCTCAATGCTGCTAAGCGTTACAGCAGGAGCGGTCGGTTCCGTTGGAGCCGGAGTCGTCGGTGCCGGAGCAGTCGGCGCTGGTGTGGTTGGAGCCGGAGTCGTTGCGGCTGGAGCAGTCGGAGCCGGAGTGGTTGGCGCGGTCGGCGCTGGTGTGGTCGGTGTGGTGGCTGCAGGAGTCGTCGGGACCGTTGCGGCCGACGTTGTTACAGAGACGCTTGGAACCGGAATCTGCATTCCTTCTGTCTCACCGCCCACTGCACTTTCTTTATCGACAATGTCTGTGGAAGACAGTTCTTCGTCGGTCTCCTCAACAACCTGTGACGGATCAACGATCCAGCCGGAATTCCAGGCGCCTGTGGTCGCATCCAGATTGGAAACTTCTTCCTCAGCAGCTGCCAGAACACCGGTTGCGATGGTCTGGTCATGCCAGACGTAGTTCAGTGTGACACAGTTTCCTGCCATGTATCCGCTCCAGAGATCGCCAAGCTTTACTTTTGCCCAGCCGTCCTCCATTCCAAGGAGAGGATACGCTTCATTTTCATAGGCAACCATCAGAACGTCGGAAGCAGTGCTGGTGTGCATGCGGACATTCATGTTATTGACTGCAACCTGAGCATAGGGAACAGCAGACGCTTCCACATAGGAAGCCGCTTCCTCTCCGGTAAGCAGCAGATCCGTACTTACCCAGCCGGTGATGCCGTCAACAACAACAGATGACCAGCCGTTTTCTTCTTCGAGGATCTGCATGATATCGGTCAGCTCCGCGGTTGTCAGGATGGTCGCCGGATCGGTGCTTCCTGCAACGGAACGGACATTCAGGTAAAGCTCTACCTGACCAGGATCCACAACTGCTTTGTCTTCAAAATAAATTTCAAGCGGGGTTCTGCCCCCGTCTGCTGCATCGGCATCTGCGGCGACGCCGTCTGCCTCCACATCGGCAACAACTGCAACCGCTTCGTTTTCCGATGACGCTTCGGTATCGTATGTAACCGGGGCAATGGTGGTCATTTCCTCTTCCATCTTTCCAAGCATGGTGAGACTGCCGCCGATTGTTTTCTTTCCGGTTGTAAGCAATAATTCTTCAGACAGCACACTTGACTCTTCCGCCTGCACTTTTGCAGCCAGCGTCAGAGGTTCCTTATCCAGTTCAACTGCACTGTTTGTTCCATGGTTCAGGATTGCGGCAACCACAAGGCTGGTAGCAGTACCAACTGCAAGAGTCGTGCCAATCGCACCTTTTACCATGAGTCTTTTCTTAGCTTTCATGATATCCTCCATCAAAATGTAACAATCTGATTAAAATTATTACAAATTTGTTGCAATCATAATAACAGAAAAGAGATACCTTGTCAATAGTTTGCAATAAAGTTTCCATCGCGCAGACCGCATTTTTACTCACAGACGGCGCTGTCTGGCGGCTTCAAACAACAGAACAGTTGCTGCAATCGCCGCGTTCAGCGACTCGACCTGACCGGCCATCGGAATCCGGATTTTCTTATCCGTCCGCTCCGCCACTTCCGGGGAAAGTCCGTTTCCCTCGTTTCCAATGAAAAACGCGGTATGGCCGCTGTAGGAAAAACGGTCGTAGGAATCCTCCCCCTGCAGATGAGCGCTGTAGGTGGTGACTCCCATGGTTTTCAGCCGGTCGATGGTTTCCGGGAGATTTTCCGTCACGTAGAAGGGCAGACGGTAGATCGTTCCCATGGTGGCACGGACTACTTTGGGATTATAGATGTCCACGGTTTTATCGTTCATGATCACGCCGGTCACCCCTGCTGCCTCACTGGCACGAAGCATGGTGCCCAGATTGCCCGGATCCTGGATGGTGTCAAGAACAAGAAGCAGTGCCTTTCCCTCCTTTGGAAAGGTATCTTCCAGTCGGTAGTCATACTGATCGAGAACCGCCAGAATTCCCTGAGGTGTTTTCGTGTCCGACAGGGATTCAAACAAATGGTCCGAAACCACATCGTAGCGAAGACCTTCCAGAAGTGCTCTGCTTTCTTTTTGCCGGATAAACGATTCGGATACCACGGTATAGCGGATCCGCTCTCTCGGCGCTTCGGAAAAAAGACGGCTGCCCTCCACAACAAACGCATGGTCTTTTCTTCGTTCTCTTGCTTTTTTCTGGAGTGCAAGAATCTGTTTCTGCTGCTGATTCATCGTTCTCTCCTCTTCTTATATAAAGTGCCGCCCAACCGGATGGCTTGGCGGCACAAATCAACAGTAACTCTTTCGTCTTTTTTCCGCGGCATTTGCGAAAACAGACGCCATAATCCAGGAAACTTAACGAACTAACAGCTTGCTTACTTCGTACTGGAAAGGCGGCAGGTCCTTCTTCATTGCAAGCGCCTCATTGATATCGTAATCAACAAAATCGCCGCCCTTGTATGCAACAACGCGGTTGCTTGCGCCTTCGCAGAGAAGCTCAACGGCACGGGCACCCATCATGGAAGCGTAGTAACGGTCCATGCAGGTGGGGCTTCCGCCGCGCTGCATGTGGCCGAGAATGGTTGCTCTCGTCTCGATACCGGTTGCAACTTCGATTCTCTTTGCCATGCTGCCGGAGTGGCCGACACCTTCTGCGTTGATGATCAGGTGGTGCGTCTTTCCGCGTTTTCTGTTCTCGATGATCTGGTTGATGATCTCCTGCTCGTCACCGTTGTAACGCTCCGGGAGAAGGATGTTCTCCGCACCGTTGGCAACGCCGCACCACAGAGCGATGTAGCCGGCACTGCGGCCCATTACTTCGATGATACTGCAGCGCTCGTGAGAGGTGGAAGTATCACGGATCTTGTCGATTGCTTCCATTGCAGTGTTAATCGCCGTATCGAAACCGATGGTGTAGTCGGTGCAGGCGATGTCCAGGTCGATGGTTCCCGGTACGCCGATGGTGTTGATTCCCAGATTTGCCAGCTTACATGCACCGTTAAAGGAACCGTCACCGCCAATTACAACGATACCGTCAATGCCATGCTTTCTGCAGATCTCCGCACCCTTTTCCTGACCTTCCGCAGTACGGAATTCCTCGCAGCGGGCTGTATACAGGATCGTTCCGCCTCTCTGAATAATATCAGATACGCTTCTGGTATCCATGTCTACAATTTCTTCCTTCAGAAGTCCGGCATATCCTCTCTTGATTCCTTTTACCTTCAGTCCTCTGGCAATTGCAGTTCTGACAACGGCACGAATGGCTGCATTCATACCCGGAGCGTCACCGCCGCTTGTTAAGACACCAATCGTTTTGATTTTATCTGACATGACATTTTCCTCCTAATATTGTATCGCCGCCGGCACAGGCCCGGCAGCCGGTCGGTTTGTTAAAAATATGTCCATCTAGTATCATAAGACATTTCTTCTACTTTTTCAATAGTCTTTTTGACGATTATTTGAAAAAGTTCTGTTTTTCCACTACGCGGACGTTGGATGGACCAAATTCATTCTCCAGCTGCATCAGCAGATCCGGGCAGATACCGACATTCCTGCTCTCCGGAAGCTTCTGGAACTGCCTGGATGAGGAAAGGTAGATGACCACTCTGTGCTTTCCGTCCCAGGGAGAAAGCATGGAAAACAGCTTTGCCTGCGCTTCCTGGTAGTCGTTCAGGTCCCTGAACTGGATCCAGAGCTCCCTTGGCATGTCCTCGAAGGCAACCAGCTCCTCGCAGATCAGCTTGCCCTGATTTTCATCGCCCAGCGATACTCTTCCGCGAATGAAGACTTTCCGCTCCTCCGTCAGCCACGGACGATATTTTTCGTAGTCCCGCGGGAACAGAATCACCTCCACGGTGCCGATCATATCTTCGATGGTAAGAAACGCCATCATCTGATTGGTCTTTGTTGTCTTGACCGTCTTGGCAGTGATCATTCCGCCGATGGTAACCTTCGATCCGTCCCGCACTCTGGCTTCGCCGGTCTCCTCTTCCACCAGAAAATCGGAGCTGATCGCTGTCACATTTTTCTTCATCAGATTTTCATCCGCCTCCAGCGGATGGCCGCTGACATAGATGCCGAGCACTTCCTTTTCCGAAGCAAGAAGCATTCCCTTTTCAAACTCCGGTACGTTGGGGAAACGGATGGCAAAGGCTTCTTTCTGCGGCTCATCAAAGAAATCAAGCAGGCTCATCTGACCGGATATGGTCTGTTTCTTTTCTTTGCTCAGCTCATCCATGATTGCCGGATAGACATTGATTTTCTGGCGGCGGTTTCCTTCCAGACAGTCGAAGGCGCCGGCTTTGATCAGGTTCTCCACGGTCCGCTTATTCAGCTCCGTGCACTGAACCCGCTCCAGAAAATCCTGCAGGCTTTTGAAGGCTCCGCCCAGGTTCCGCTCTTCCACGATCCGGTCGATGACACTGCGGCCAACGCTCTTAATCGCAGCAAGGGCAAAGCAGATTTTTCCGTCCCGGACCGAGAAGTTTTTCTCTCCCAGGTTGATGTCGGGCGGAATGATACCGATGCCCATTTTCCGGCAGGTGAGAATGTATTCGGAAACCTTGCCCGTATTATCCAGGACAGATGTCATCAGCGCCGCCATATATTCCACCGGATAGTAGTATTTCAGCCAGGCGGTCTGGTACGCAACTACGGCATAGGCAGCCGCATGGGATTTGTTGAACGCATATTTGGCAAAATCAGTCATTTCGTCGTAAATATGGTTGGCGACCGCTTCACTGATGTTGTTGCTGATGCAGCCAGGCACGTTTTCTTCCGGATTGCCGTAGACAAAGTTCTGACGCTCCTTTGCCATGACTGCCGCTTTCTTTTTCGCCATGGCGCGGCGCACCAGGTCGCTTCGGCCAAGGGTGTATCCTGCAAGATCACGCACGACCTGCATAACCTGCTCCTGATAAACAATGCAGCCGTAAGTAGACTCCAGGATCGGCTCCAGCTGGGGGCATTCGTACTGAATCTCGTCCGGGTTGTTCTTTCCTTTTAAATAGCGCGGGATGAAATCCATGGGACCGGGCCGGTAAAGAGAGATTCCCGCGATGATATCCTCCAGACTGTTTGGCTTCAGTTCCTTCATGAAGTTCTTCATTCCGGTACTTTCCAGCTGGAACACGCCTTCACAGTGGCCGCTTCCGATGGAGGCCAGCACCTGAGAATCGTTCATGTCAATGGAACCCATGTCCAGGCGGATTCCACGGCTGCGTTCCACGTTGTTGACCGCGTCGCGGATTACAGTCAGGGTTCGCAGACCAAGGAAATCCATTTTGAGCAATCCCAGCTCTTCCAACGTTGTCATGGTGTACTGGGTTGTGATCGCACCATCGCTTCCGCGGGAAAGAGGCACATATTCATCCACCGGCAGCTGGCTGATTACGACGCCTGCCGCATGCATGGAGGTGTGTCTTGGCAGACCTTCCAGCTTTCTGGACAGATCGATCAGACGATGGATTTTCTCATCGCTGGTATAGAGACTTTTCAGTTCCGAATTGATTTCCAGCGCCCGGTCGATGGTGATGTTCAGCTCGTTGGGAATCATTTTGGAAATCTGGTCGCAGAGGGAATAGGGGAGATCCAGAACACGGCCCACATCGCGGATCACGCCTTTTGCCGCCAGCGTACCGAAGGTAACGATCTGAACAACCTCTTCTTTTCCATATTTTTTCACGACGTAGTCGATGACTTCCTGACGGCGCTCATAGCAGAAATCAATATCGATATCGGGCATGGACACACGTTCCGGATTCAGGAAACGCTCAAACAGGAGCTGATAGCGGATCGGGTCGATGTCTGTGATCTCCAGCGCATAGGCGACCACACTTCCCGCGGCGGAACCACGGCCCGGCCCCACCATGATGTTGTTGCTCTTGGCAAAGTGGATGAAATCCCAGACGATCAGGAAGTAGTCCACATAGCCCATGTTTTTGATGACGCCAAGCTCATAGTCCATTCGTTCCTGAAGTTCCGGCGCCTGATCGCCGTATCGTCTCACCAGACCCTCGCTGCAGAGTTTTACCAGATATTCGTAGGACGTGTACGGCGCCGGAACCTGATATTTGGGGAGCTTTGGAACGCCGAACTCGATTTCCACATGGCAGCGTGACGCGATTTTTGCCGTGTTTTCAATCGCTTCCTGTGCATAGAGAAACAGATGGCGCATCTCCTCTTCCGATTTCAGATAGTACTGGCCGCCTTCGTAGCGCATGCGGTTCTCATCGGTTACTTTTTTTCCGGTCTGAATGCAGAGAAGGATGTCATGGGGTTCCGCATCGTCTGCCGTGATGTAGTGAACGTCGTTGGTGGCTACTAACGGAATTCCCGTTTCCCGGCTCATCCGCAGAAGCGCCTGATTGACACGCTGCTGCTCGCTGATTCCGTGGTCCTGCAGCTCCAGATAGAAATTGCCCTCGCCGAAGATGTCCCGGTAGGTGCAGGCGGCTTTCTTTGCTTCTTCGTACATGCCCCGGCTGATGCCGCGCGCCACTTCACCGGCAAGACAGGCGCTGAGGGCGATGATTCCTTCATGGTACTGCTCCAGAACCTCCCTGTCAACGCGGGGACGATAGTAGTAGCCTTCTGTAAAACCTCTGGAGACGATCTTCATCAGGTTGTGGTATCCCAGGTCGTTTTCTGCCAGCAGCACAAGATGGTAATAGCGGTCTTCTCCTCCGGTTGTTTCCCGGTCAAACCGGGAATTGGGCGCAACATAGACTTCGCAGCCGATGATTGGATTCAGCCCTTCCGCCTTTGCAGCCCGATAAAAATCGATCACGCCGTACATGACACCGTGATCGGTAATTGCAAGGGAATCCATTCCCATTGCTTTTGCCCTCGCTGCCAGCTCTTTGATCTTACAGGAGCCGTCCAGAAGGCTGTATTCGGTATGCACATGTAAATGTGTAAATGCCATTCGCTGTCTTCCTTTCGTGTAATGATTGCTTTGGTTCACAAAAGTGTCAAACTTATTTCCTATTATAACATGGACAAAACTTTTCGTCTATGTTATACTTTTAGTTATGGTGAAATTTTTGTGACGAAGCGTGTCGGAGAATTCCGGCGGAAACGTTCACAGAAGAAACACAGCCCTCTTCCCGCGGCAGCCCTCTTATGGC
>JAFUPV010000027.1 GCA_017472605.1 Lachnospiraceae bacterium | reverse complement strand
TTCATATTCACTGGTGTCCTCGAAATCCAGCTGGGAATACACAGCCGAGTTAATTTCTGTGGTATAGCTGCTGGCAGGCTTAGACTCCGCCGTCAGACCAAGCTCGTCTGTCAGGCTGATTTCCTCCGCGCAGACGCTGGCGGACAACAGCAGCGCAGAAAGTATCATTGACGCAAAACGTTTCATTCGTTTCTCTCCTTATCGAATCCAGGTATTTTTCCAGTACCGTCAACAGACACACGGTACGATTTTTTCGTACCGTAACGTATTACATTACTTATATGATAACATGTTCCGCTTTCTCTGTCAATTCCGCCACAAAAAAACGGCAGGCGCTGATGATATGCTGCCTGCCGTTTTCCGGTTATTTCATTTTTTACAGCTCCACGGTAACCTTATCCAGATGCCAGATTTCGTCAACATACTGCTGGATGGTACGGTCGGAGGTGAACTTTCCGCAGCTTGCCGTGTTAAGCATTACGGAACGTGCCCACGCCTTCTGATCCTTGTACATCTCGTTGATCTTCATGTGTGCCTCATGGTAGGACATGAAGTCCTTCAGGATGAAGTAGGTATCTGCGCGGTCGCTGCTGTATGTGTTCAGCAGAGAGTTGTACAACTCACGGAACAGTTCCGGATCCTGCGGTGCATAGTAGCCGTTGATCAGCTGCATCAGCACCTGACGGATGCCCTGGTTCTCATTGAAGATCTGCATCGGATCATAACCGCCGTGCTGCTCGTAGTTGATTACCTCGTCGGAAGACATACCGAAGATGACTGCATTCTCAGCGCCAACCTCCTCAACAATCTCAACGTTTGCGCCGTCCATAGTTCCAAGAGTAATTGCGCCGTTCAGCATGAACTTCATGTTGCCGGTACCGGATGCCTCCTTGGAAGCGGTGGAGATCTGCTCGGAAACATCAGCTGCCGCGAAGATCAGCTCTGCGTTGGATACGCGGTAGTTCTCGATGAAGACAACCTTAATCTTACCGTTGATGGACTTATCGTTGTTGATCACATTGGCAACGGAGTTGATCAGCTTAATAGTCATCTTTGCACGGCGATAGCCTGCAGCTGCCTTTGCACCGAAGATGAAGGTTCTCGGATAGAAATCCATGTCCGGATGTGCCTTCAGCTCGTTGTACAGATACATCACATGAAGGATGTTCAGAAGCTGTCTCTTGTACTCATGCAGTCTCTTAACCTGTACGTCGAAGATGGAACGCGGATCCACATCGATTCCGTTGTGCTCCTTGATGTACTTGGCCAGACGGATCTTGTTCTGATACTTGATGTTCATGAACTCCTGCTGGCACTTCTCGTCGTCAACGAATACCTTCAGTTTGGAAATCTGCGGCAGGTCAGTGATCCACTCGTCGCCGATCTTGTCGGTTACCCAGTTTGCCAGCAGCGGATTTCCATGAAGCAGGAAACGTCTCTGTGTGATACCGTTTGTCTTGTTGTTGAACTTCTCCGGCATCATCTGGTAGAAATCTCTCAGCTCCTGGTTCTTCAGAATCTCAGTATGAAGTCTTGCAACGCCGTTTACGGAATATGCGCCGACAATTGCCAGGTGCGCCATCTTAACCTGACCGTCATAAACGATTGCCATTCTTGCAATCTTGCCGTTATCGCCCGGATACTTCGCCTGGATCTCCAGGATGAAGCGGCGGTTGATCTCCTCAACGATCTGGTAGATACGCGGAAGCAGTCTGGAGAACAGCTCGATCGGCCACTTCTCAAGCGCCTCGGACATGATGGTATGGTTGGTATATGCACAGGTCTTTGTTGTGATGTTCCATGCCTGCTCCCAGGTCAGCTTCTCCTCGTCCAGAAGGATGCGCATCAGCTCGGCAACGGTCATGGACGGATGGGTATCGTTCATCTGGAAGGTAACCTTCTCATACAGCTTCGATACATCGCCGTTGTGTGCCTGCTTATACTTCTTAACAGCAGTCTGGATGCTGGCGGAGATGAAGAAATACTGCTGCTTTAAGCGCAGCTCCTTACCTGCATAGTGGTTGTCGTTGGGGTAAAGAACCTCAACGATGTTCTTAGCCAGGTTCTCCTGCTCAACTGCCTTCAGATACTCACCTCTGTCGAAGGAGTCCAGGTTGAAGGTGTTGATCGGTTCTGCATCCCAGATGCGCAGGGTATTTACCACATTGTTTCCGTAACCCACGATCGGCATGTCATACGGAATCGCACGGACGGACTGATAGCCCTCCTGGCTGAAGTACTCTCTGCCGTCATCACCGATCTTCACGGAAATGTAACCGCCGAATTTTACTTCACACGCGTACTCGGAGCGGCGGATCTCAAACGGGTTGCCGTCCTTTAACCAGTTATCCGGAACCTCTACCTGATAACCGTCGCGGATCTCCTGAGCAAACATACCATACTTGTAGCGGATACCGCAGCCATATGCCGGATAACCAAGTGTTGCCAGAGAATCCAGGAAGCATGCTGCCAGACGGCCAAGACCGCCGTTTCCAAGCGCTGCATCCGGCTCCTGATCCTCGATCAGGTTCAGATCAAAGCCCAGCTCGTCCAGAGCCTCCTTAATCTCCTTCTGCGCGCCGATGTTGATGATGTTGTTGCCCAGCGCACGTCCCATCAGGAACTCCATGGACAGGTAATAAACCGTCTTTGCATCCTGCTTCTCATATTCCTTATGAGTTGCGATCCACTCGTCAATGATGGTATCCTTTACCGCATAGCAGACAGCCTGATACACCTGAGCCGGAGTTGCCTCCTCGATGGTCTTTCTGTACAGGGTCTTGACATTATAAATCACACTCTTCTTGAATTCTGCCTTGTCAAAATTCGTTACAAGCATCTTTTCCTCCTTATCTATCCCGCGGCTTTGGAAAGCCGCAGGCGCGCGTTTTCGCGCAGCCGCCCGAAAAAACCGCCGCTTCGCTTAAGAAACCACAGAAGCGTTGGCTTTCCCGGGCATTGTTATAAACGCAACAGTTATCTCTCTACGCCAAGAACGACGTTCTCACCGTTGATGTTCCACTCCTTTGTGTAGCCGGACGGCTCACCGGAAACAATGGAATCTGCAAGCACATCGGCGCAGATCTGCGCGCCATATGCCTCAAAGATTGCGGCGATTTTCTCATTGTCTTTGTGGTATACCGTGATGTGGTCCGTCACCTCGAATCCGGCTTCCTTACGCATGGTCTGGATCTTACTGATCACTTCTCTTACGAAGCCTTCCTCGACCAGCTCGTCTGTCAGGTTGCAGTCAAGAACGACTGTCACCTCGCCGTAATTCTCCGTTACATAGCCCGGCTTCTTCACCATCTCGATCAGCAGGTCATCCTTCGTCAGAACAACTGCCTGACCGTCGAAGTCAAAGTTCAGCGCGCCCTTTTCCTCCAGCTCATCCATGGCGGCATTGCCGTCGATGGTGCCAAGCGCCTGACGGATCTTTCCAAGCAGCTTGCCATATTTCGGTCCTACGGTGCGAAGCTGCGGCTTGAACTCGTAGGTGGTGAAGGAACGAACGTCATCGGTAAATACCACATGTTTCACATTCAGCTCATCAGCAATGATCTCATCATAGAAGTCGCCGAGAGTAAACGGCGCCTTGATGAACATGTTTGCCAGCGGCTGACGGTTCTTTACGTTTGCTGTGTTACGGCATGCACGGCCCAGTGCAACCGCCTTCAGCAGGTTCTCCATGTTTGCTTCCAGATCCTTGTCAATGAAGGACTCCTCCACCTGCGGATACGCGCAGAGATGGATGCTTTCCTTTGCGGTCTGATCCAGACCGTATACCAGATTGAGGTAGATTTCCTCAGTCATGAACGGGATCATCGGAGCAGCTGTCCTGGCAATCGTTACCAGACAGGTGTAGAGAGTCATGTAAGCGTTGATCTTGTCCTGCTCCATGCCGGCTGCCCAGAAACGGTCACGGCAGCGTCTTACATACCAGTTACTCAGATCATCCACGAAATCCTGAAGGACACGGGTGGTCTCGTTGATGCGGTAGTTTGCCAGGTTGTCGTCACATTCCTTTACGCAGGAATTGAGGCGGGACAGGATCCACTTATCCATAACAGCCAGTTTGTCATAGTCCAGACTGTAATCGTTGGGATTGAAGTTGTCAATGTTTGCATAGAGCACATAGAACGCATAGGTGTTCCACAGAGTTCCCATGAACTTGCTGCGTCCCTCTCTTACCGCGTCGTCGGAGAAGCGCTTTGGCAGCCACGGTGCGGAGTTGGCATAGAAATACCAGCGGATCGCATCGGCGCCGTGCTCTTTGAGCGCGTCAAACGGGTCAACGGCATTGCCCTTGGACTTACTCATCTTCTGGCCGTCCTTATCCTGAACATGGCCGAGAACGATTACGTTTCGGTAGGGAGCTTTGTTGAACAGCAGGGTGGAGATTGCCAGCAGAGAATAGAACCATCCTCTTGTCTGGTCAACGGCCTCACTGATGAAGTCTGCCGGGAAATTCTCCTCGAACAGCTCCTGGTTCTCAAATGGGTAGTGGTACTGCGCGAACGGCATTGCACCGGAATCGAACCAGCAGTCGATTACCTCCGGCACTCTCGTCATCCGCTTTCCGCACTTTGGACAGGTCAGATGAACCGAATCCACAAACGGACGGTGGAGCTCTACAGTCTCAGGGCAGTCCGGAGACATCTGACGGAGCTCTTCCTTGCTTCCGATGGAGTGCATGTGACCGCACTCACACTGCCAGATGTTCAGCGGAGTTCCCCAGTAACGATTACGGCTGATGCCCCAGTCCTGAACGTTCTTCAGCCACTCGCCGAAACGTCCCTTACCGATTCCTTCCGGAATCCAGTTGATGGTATCGTTATTGCGGATCAGATCGTCCTTTACAGCAGTCATCTTGATGAACCAGGACTCTCTCGCATAGTAGATCAGCGGGGTATCACAGCGCCAGCAGTGGGGATAGCTGTGCTCAAATTTGGGCGCGTCAAAGAGCTTGCCCTCGTAGTCCAGCATTTTCAGCACTTCCGGATCGGCTTTCTTCACGAAAAGACCGGCAAACGGTGTGTCCTCTGTCATCTCGCCCTTGCCGTTTACCAGCTGTACAAAAGGAAGGTCATAGTTGCGGCCCAGTCTTGCGTCATCCTCACCGAATGCCGGTGCGATATGAACGATACCGGTACCGTCTGTCATTGTAACGTAATTATCAACGGTTACAAAATAGCCCTTCTTGTTCTGCTTTGCAGCAACCTTTGCGGAACACTCAAACAGCGGCTCGTACTCTCTGTACTCCAGCTGCTTACCAGTGTAAGTTTCCAGCACGGTGTACGCCGGGGTTTCTTCGCTTCCCAGCTTGCCAAGTACGGTATCAAGCAGTGCCTGTGCCATGTAGTAAGTCTTTCCGTCTGCCGCGTTGACCTTGCAGTAGGTCTCGTCCGGGTTTACGCAGAGCGCAACGTTGGACGGCAGTGTCCACGGTGTGGTGGTCCATGCCAGGAAATAGGCATCCTCGCCCACTGCCTTGAAGCGGACGATTGCAGAACGTTCCTTCACATCCTTATAGCCCTGAGCAACCTCATGGCTGGACAGCGGCGTTCCGCAGCGCGGGCAGTAGGGAACGATCTTAAAGCCCTTGTAGAGCAGTCCCTTTTCCCAGATCTGCTTCAGCGCCCACCACTCGGACTCGATGAAGTTGTCATGGTAGGTTACATAGGGTTCATCCATGTCAGCCCAGAAACCAACGGTTGCGGAGAAATCCTCCCACATTCCCTTGTACTTCCACACGCTTTCCTTACACTTCTGAATGAACGGCTCCAGGCCATACTCCTCGATCTGCTCCTTGCCGTTGATGCCAAGCAGCTTCTCTACTTCCAGCTCAACGGGCAGTCCGTGGGTATCCCATCCTGCCTTACGGGGCACGCGGTAGCCCTTCATGGTGCGGTAACGCGGAATCATGTCTTTGATGGTTCTTGTCTCTACATGGCCGATGTGGGGCTTGCCGTTTGCAGTCGGCGGTCCGTCATAGAACATGTAGCTGGGGCATCCTTCTCTCTCCTCGATGCTCTTCTCAAAGATCTTGTGATCCTTCCAATACTTCTCGACTTCCTTCTCTCTCTCCACAAATTTCAGATCTGTGGGAACTTTGTTGTACAGCATGTTTTCTCCTTTCTCATACAGCGTATGCGAATGGTGTGGTTTTATAAAAAAAAGACCACGTCCCAATAGGACGAAGCCTCGTTATACCACCTATTGCCGCATACGATACACCACAATATACCAGAGGTGTATGATATATGCCTCTCCGTTAACGGCGGGAAAACCGGCTCAGCCTACCGGATTCTGATTCTGTGTCCCATCCAGGCTGCGCTTCGCTTTCGCATTTTCTGACGCCGCAGCCGTTACCTGCTTTCGCATGTATGACTTTTCACAGTACCAATCCTTCAGCCTGCAACTCCGGAGTGATTTTCACCTGCCCCTACTGATACCGGTCTCCCATCAACACCGGCTTGCTGGAACGTTCGGACGTCTGGTTACTCTCTCCATCACAGTCTTTACTATCGTTTCATTACCGGCCTGTCCGCTTTGGATGGACAGGCCGGTAATGGGTATAGTATAATTAGAAAAGTCTGGTTTGTCAAGGAGTTTTCGGGCAGGATGTTTCATGGGCAATTATTTTTCTTCCATCGAGTCTCTATCTCCCGCTCCCCTCCACCGTAAAATAATACAGATACACATCCTCCAGCGTCGGCTCCGCCCTCTGCCAATCCCGATGTCGTCTTTCGGTGACGATCCGCACCCGGTATTCCTCACCGGTCAGCGTCACATTGCTCACACATACTCTCTTCTCCACGCCTGCCAGATCACCCGCGCAGATTTGCCGCTCCCTGGGATCCAGTCCGGCAGTCGGCTCATCGAGAACAAGAATCTTCGGATCATTAAGGAGTGCCTGGGCAAGCAGGAGCCTCTGCTTCATTCCGCCGGAATATCCGCCGATTCTGTGGTCTGCCGCTTCCGTCAGATTCACAACCTGAAGCATCTGCTCAATCTGCGTCTTCGCGTTTGCCCGGCTCATTCCCTTCAGCGCCGCCATGTACCAGAGAAACCGACGGTCGGTAAAGCCGTCCAGAAGGTTCTGCTGCTGAGGCATGAACCCGATCTGTCTGCGGTAATTCCGTCCAAGTGTTTCAATGGGCTGATCCTGATAATAGATGGTTCCGGCTGTCGCAGCCAGATTCTGTGTCATGATCTGCATCATCGTGCTCTTTCCCGCTCCGTTTGGACCCAAAAGGCCGTAAATGCCGGGAGTCAGGGTAAGCGAAATGTCTTTCAGCGCCGTTTTCCCATTGGGATATGTTTTCGTAATATGTTCCAAATTCAGATATTCCATTTCCGTCCTCCTCCCATGTCCGCACTCTGCCCATGTCCACTCTCCGCTCATGTCCATTCTCTGCCTATGTCCACTCTCCACTCATGTCCATTCTCTTCCCATGCCCATTCTCCTCCCATGCCCATTTCTTCCTGTGCCCATTCTCTGTCCTGCGTCCCGCATTACCTCTGTCTTCTGATCCCGCACTGTATCTTCTTCCGCAGGGCGACGGCAAAGCCGCCGCTTACCAGTGCTGTGCACACCGTCCCATAGAGAACGAAGCTTCCCATTCCCTGTGCAGCCAGCCGTTCTGCCCAAAACAGCTCTGCTGCAAAAAACTGATGAAAAAAACCGGAACCGCTTTCTGCAAGCCCCTCTTCCTTCGCTGCTTCGCTTCCACGAGACACAGAAAGCAGAAAGAAAAGCAAACAGGATGGCTGCCAGACTTTTACACAGCAGAAACCAGATCAGATATTCCAGACAGCTCAGTTTCCTGCTGCACTGTCTGAATTCAGTCAGTGACTGAACCGGCGCAGTCCAGTCTCCGCCGCCGAATGCCTCATATGCCTGCAGCAGAAATCCTCCATACATCAGCAATACCAGGAAAACAGTTCCGACTGCCAAAAGCAGAATCTTCGCAGCGGAAACCTCCAATCGTCCCCGGTACTGCATCGTCAGAAGCTGTTTTCGGCCGCCCTCCTGTTCATAGCCAAAGATGCAGACAGAAAGAACCAGCAGCTGCAGAAGAAGCAGCACAGAACCGGCCTCAAAAGAGACGGCTGCCGGCAGAAGTTCGGGCGCGTCCGCAGCAAGACGAATTCCATCCATCTGTTTCTTCAGACGCTGAAAATCCCTCTTTGTCTTTCTGATGTTGGCAAGGGCAAAGCTCCCCTGTTTCTGAAACACTGCCATCTGTTCCATTACCGCTGCCTGCGACAGCACTTTGTCCAGATAGCCCGGATAACCGGTCAGATATCGGTACGTTTCCAGATAGTCATCCAGCACACTGGATCGCTCTGCCAGCCGAATCAGTCGGTCACTTACGCTTTCATCCGTTTCAGACAGCAGCGTGGAAAATTCTCCTGTCTGAAACAGTTCTTCCTGTTCCTGATCCAGTTTCTTCCGTTTCTCTTCCAGCCAGTCAAGGGATTCCTGGAGATCCATTCCTTCGATCCCTTGCTCCACCTCCCGGATTTCCTCCGCCAGCAAAGACTGGTTCTTCTGATTCTGCATCCCGGGAGACTGCCAAAAAAGCAGCTGACCAAGCAGCCAGACAGCGCCGATTAACATGCATCCGGTTCGCTGAACCAGCACTTTCCTGATCTCATATCCGAACAGTTTCATCGACTCCTCTGTTTCCCGCTTCGCTTATTCCCAGGAACGCCATGTGTCGTCATATGGCGCCGCCTCACACAATACATGCACCTCTGCTGTTTTGTCTTCCAATTCACACTTCTCTGCATACAGGATCTGCTCCTTTGAATCCGATGTCCTTCGGAACCAGAACAGATACTTCTCATCTCCCACCAGCAGACTTCCTGCTGCCTGGGTTCCCAGATTCAATTCGCCCAGATACTTCCGCGATTCCCGGTCATAGTACTGGATCCTGCGTTCCTCCGTTCCCGCAAAAACAGAGTCCTCTGCCACATAATCAACAAACAGCCAGGTTCCATCGGTTAACAATTCCGCTCCGATCAGGACGGCTCCCACAATCAGCAGAATGACCACCGCGGTACAGGAAACAGAAAGAATGCGTCTTCGCAGTCTGCTTCCTGCAGACAGTGCTTTTCCCTCCTGCGTCTGATCCGTCCTTCTCTCACCTGCCAGCCTGACAAACCGTTCATCCACATATCCCATTGCGCGCAGCAGATCTTCTCCTCTCATACATCAATCCCCTCCTTCTCCAAAAAAGCTTTCAATTTATTTCTGCTTCGCAGAAGATCCATCTTTACCAGGTTCTCTCCCACACCGTAGCGGCGGGCAGTTTCTCCAACGGAATCCGCATACCAGTAGCGGCGCAGGAAGAACCGGCAGCTTCGCTCAGACAGGGTATCAAGAAACTGATTCAACAGCTCTCCCAACTCCCAGTCTTCCATTCCGCACCCATCCCATGGCTTTCGGATGCAGTTTTCCAGTTCCGCGCTTAATGTCACAACTTCCGCCTTCCGCTTCTTTGCATTTCTCATATCCAGCTTTCCAAACGCCTGAAACCGACAGATTTTCGCCAGATAAGCAATCAGGGAAACCGGTTTCTTCGGCGGTATCGTCTGCCATGCCTTCCAATAGGTATCACTGCGGCATTCTTCCGCATCTTCATGGCTTTTCAAAATCATCATCGCCATCCGGTACAGTTCTTTTCCATATTTCTCATCCGTTTCCCGGATTGCAGCCGGATCACGATTCAGGAAGATATCCACAATCTCTTCATCATTCATCCACATCACATCCATTTCAGCACAAAATCAAAACTTTCTCTACCTATATAAGAGGGATTTCCTTCCCATTTCGTCACCAGTTCGGAATAAATATTTTTTTCCGGTCAAAACTTTAGCCGGAACCAGATTTTGAGGACGCAGTCACGGTGCATGATCCCGGATCAAACCGGACTGCTCCTCCAGACAGGCGGCAGATCCTTCCGTTTCCCCATTGGACTGTCCCGGAAATGAGGATATTATGAAAAAACATACCGGCAAACGCAAGCTGCTTACAGGCTGTATTTTCACACGGATTCTGCTGTTTTTTATCTGCATTGCAACCGCAATCATTTTTCTCTCCGTTCACACAACGTTACATGCAGACTCCGATAACCAGAATTCCCTCGATACCAGCATCTCATCCGCAAATGATACATTGGACAATGAGGATGCCATCCGGCGGGAACTCTCCGACAAGCTTCTCCGCTTCCGCGTCCTGGCCAACAGTGACTCTCCCGCCGACCAGATTCAGAAAAATCAGGTCAGCAGCTCCCTGGCTACTCTTCTGCGCCCGATTCTGAGCGAATGCAGTTCAAAAGCAGACGCCCAGACCAGATTGACTGCGCTTCTTCCCCAAATAGAAGAAGCGGCCAGCACCCTGACCGCTTCCTTCGGAGAAAATTACTCCGTTACCTGCACGTTATCTACCCACCAGTTTCCTTTGAAAATCTACCAGAATCTCACCTTTCCTGCCGGAATCTACGACACGCTCCTCGTCACGATTGGTGAAGGAAAAGGCAGCAACTGGTGGTGCCTCGCCTATCCGCCCCTCTGCTTCGCTGAAGAAGCCTACGTCACCGTGCCGGAAGAAACCAGCCAGACGCTCTCGGACATTCTAAGCCCCCAGGCCTACTGTGCCATTTCCAAACCTTCAGCAGCAAAAGAAACCGGAAAAGAAAAAGAGGACTCACAGAAACGATTCTATTTCCGTCTTTTTCCTTTCCTGAATGACTTGTTTCATCTGGAAGACTGACCCGGTTCCATCCAAAACGGCTCTGCAGCGTCTCCCGCGAAACGCTACCGTTTTTTTCTGTCCGCGGCCGCCGCCAGATTCTTCAGAATGTTCTTCTCCTGATTATCAATATGGATTTCCGCTTCTCCCATCGCCACATCCGCGTCGCCCCGGAAAATGGAATCGGCGATTCGGCGGTGTTCCTCCACCAGAAGCTTTCTTGTCGTTTCGTCCTTAATGTACTCCAGACGGAACCGGTACATCTGCTCCCGCAGATTGTTGATCACAAACTGCAGCTTCTGGTTCTTTGTTGCCTGATAAATCACATCATGGAAGGCTTCATCCTTCTGGGCGATCATCGCCAGGTTTGTGCTGTCGATACAGGAAGCAAATTCTGCCTCTGCCTGACGAAGCGCCACCTTCTCCTGAGGCGTGATCCGCTCCACAGCCAGTCTGGCTGCCAGACTCTCCAGCGCCATTCGCACTTCCAGCACATCATGCACATTTTTCTCGGAAATGCTGGCCACCTGCGCACCGCGGCGCGGGATCATGTGAACCAGTCCTTCCTGCTCCAGCTTATGAATTGCCTCACGGATCGGTGTCCGGCTGACCCCCAGCTGCTCCGCCAGCGTCACCTCAATCAGGCGCTCGCCAGGCTTCAGTTCTCCGTGCAGAATGTTTTCTCTCAGTGTCTTGAACACCACATCCCGCAGCGGTAAATAATCGTCCATTACTAACTTCATAGTTCCTCCGCACTCCCGTGCTCCCTCGTAAACCGGAGCGTTTCCGCTCGTTCCAACCATTTCCCGGATTATGCTCTCCGTTTTTTTCTCTGGGCTTTTGTTCTCCGGGATTTCTTCCCCTTGATTCCTTCTCCGGATTTCCTTACACCGTTCTGTTATGATACAGCTCAGTCGCATAGACCATCGGCGCCTGTCCCCATCGCTGCAGCTTCTCCTTAGCCGCCATGGCTCCTTCCTGGGTCTCAAACAGGCCAAACACCGTTGGTCCGCTTCCGCTCATCAGCGATACCATTGCGCCATACTCCATCATTTTCTCCTTGATCTCCCCGATGATCGGATAGGCAGGAATGCTGACACGCTCCAGAACGTTTCCCATGTACGGAATCATTTCTCTCAGATTTCCGCGTTCGATACCGCGGATCAGACCGTCGATGTCGGGGTGGTCTGTGATTGTCTCCACATGGAGATTTTCATAGACAAATTTGGTGGAAACACTGAGAGCAGGCTTCGCGATGACCACATAGCAGTCCGGACACGGTGTCAGCGGCGTCAACACCTCACCGATTCCCTCAGCCAGCGCCGTTCCCCGCATCAGACAATAGGGCACATCAGCGCCCAGCTTCAGTCCAATCTCCTTCAGCTCCTGATCGGAATATCCAAGTCGGAACATCCGGTTCATGCCAAAGAGAACCGCCGCTCCGTCCGCGCTTCCGCCGGCCATACCGGCAGACACCGGGATCCGCTTCTGAATATAAATATGAACACCTTCCTTCAGACCGCTCTTCTGAATCATCAGATCAGCGGCTTTATAGGCAAGATTTGTTTCATTCAACGGAAGAAAACGCAGATTGCTTTCCAGCTCGATTCCTTCCTTTTTCGTTCTTGTCATCACCAGACGGTCGAACAGACGGATCGTCTGCATGATCATCTTCACTTCATGGTAACCATCCTCACGTCTGCGGACAACATCCAGACCAAGATTGATTTTTGCCATTGCACGTAACTGTATCTGTTCCATATGCACGCCCCTGTTTGTATTTTTTCTGTATTTTGTATACAATCCAATTTCATTATAATAGAAAAGGAGCCCATTTGCAAGTGTTATTATTATAACACTTGCAAATGGGCTCCCAATAAATATCCATCTTTCTCTGCTCCGCAAAATCATTCATAATGACCTCTGCATGAAGCTATGATAATATTACCACCTTTTTCACAGTATACAATGCGATTTGCATTATCAATACGTCTGCTCCACCAGCCACTTAGATTTCCTTTTAAAGGTTCCGGCTTTCCAATACCTTCGAAACGATTTCTCTGAATATCTTTTACCAACGTATTGATTCTCTTTAGTGTTTTCTTATCTTCATCCAGCCAATAGCAGTAATCATCCCATGCACGATCTTCCCCAAGCAGTCCCATACATTATACCTCTATTAACTCATGCTCCACTAATTTCGATTTTCCACTTTCAATATCTGAAACAATTTTTTCCAGATATCTGATATTACGTTCGGAATAAAATGGATCCGCTGTTATTTCAAACGGGATTCGCTTTTCCCTCGCAACCTTTGTCGCAAACATTGTAAAAGCAGCAGTCATTGACAATCCCATTTCTTTGCACACCTGCTCCATACTTCTCTTTAACTCATCATCCATTCGGAAGTTGACCATTGTCTGTGCCATACTATCACTCCTTATATAATAAGTTTTTCAGCTCCTCCACTTTATTATATGCTTTTGTAAAGCTCCTGTCAATCATTTACTTTACATTGTGTGTATAAATCAGATTTTCGAAGCCAGCACTTCCAGCGGATCCCCCTGGATTTGCTCAATCCGTCCCAGGTCAACCAGAGCTGCAACGGTCGGGTCCATCGGAAGACGCTCGATCACGGAAATACCATGCTCCGCAGCCACTTCCTCGATGTTGCTCTGTCCAAAGATATAGTGCTTCTTACCGCAGTCCGGACACTGGAAGTAGGACATGTTCTCTACAATTCCAAGAACCGGAACCTTCATCAGCTCCGCCATCTTAACTGCCTTGGTCACGATCATGGATACCAGATCCTGAGGAGAAGTTACGATGATGATTCCTTCCAGCGGAAGAGACTGGAACACAGTCAGGGCAACGTCTCCGGTTCCAGGCGGCATGTCTACAAACATGTAATCCACATCGCCCCAGTAAATATCACTCCAGAACTGCTTCACAGTTCCGGAAATGACCGGACCTCTCCACACAACCGGATCTGTCTCGTCTTCCAGAAGAAGATTCAGGGACATGACGCGGATTCCGTCTTCAGACTCGATGGGGAGAATTCCATTCTCGCCCTGCATTGCCGGGCCCTTCAGTCCGAATGCCTTCGGGATGGACGGACCTGTAATATCGGCATCCAGGATTGCGGTGGAGTATCCCTTTCTTCTCATGGCAACTGCCATCAGAGAAGTAACCAGAGACTTGCCGACACCGCCCTTTCCGCTGACAACACCAATTACTTTTTTTACATTGCTTGCCGGATTTCCCGCTTCATGGAGATCAGCCGGCTGATTTGCGCGATTCTGGCTGCAACCTTCGCAGGAAGACTTTCCGCAGGTTGACTTACTGCTGCACTCACTCATTGTTTTCCTCTTTTCTAACCTGTTTTCAGGATGTGTTTTTTCCTATTATAATAGCGCTGTGTGGAATTGTCAATCCGTCAGCATTTCCCTGCGGACTGCTCCATTCTCCAGATTCTTCCATGTCAGCTCATCACCTTCCATGATCAGACAGGAGTGGCAGCTGCCGCCTTTGGGAATGGAAACTGATCCGGGATTCACATACCAGAGTCCGTTTTTCTTCTCGCACTGCGGTACATGGGTATGACCATATAGAAGGACCTCGCCCGGAAGCAGATTGGGAATCTCATTGAGAAACATCTGGTGTCCGTGAGTCGCATAGATTGTCCGCTTTCCCGCATAAATCAGCGCGCATTCACCCAGCACCGGAAATTCCAGCATCATCTGGTCCACTTCCGCTTCACAGTTTCCTCTGACACAGATCAGCCGGTTCTTCACCCGGTTCAGCATTGCCGCCACCACCTGCGGCGCATACTCATCCGGAAGCGCATTGCGCGGACCGTGGTAAAGCAGATCGCCAAGCAGCACCATCTTATCCGGCTTTTCCTCCTCCATTACCGCCAGAAGCTTCCTGCACCAGAACGCCGAACCATGAATATCGGACGCAATCATCAATTTCATTTCATAACCTCCATTTCCCATAACCCTCCTGCAGCAGCCTGGCAGATTCCTTTTCTTTTCACTCAAATTCTGAAATCCATCGACAAAAAAGTTTAAAAATTTCTTACAATCCAATTCCTGCCAAAGCGAATAATTGACACAATTGGGGGATGATATTATAATGTATATTATAGTGAATTCCAGAATTTCGTCAAATAAAAAAATCTGCGGATTCTTTCCTTCTTATAAATTTTCCAGAAAGGATTTTTTCTATGAAACTTTGTAACCGCCTGAAACCCATGTTCGCAGCCCTGACCGCGGCTGCGGCTCTTTTTACCGCCTCCCTCAGTCCCATGGCAGCGGAAGCCGGAGACGACTACGGCACTGCCGCCTATTCCTTTCTGGAAACGCTGACTTCCAGCTATCCGTCCCGAACCAATGAGGAAGGAAACCGTTCCCAGTCTCTGAATGATGCCGGACTCTGGATCAAAAGCCAGCTGGAGAGCTTCGGCTATGAGGTCGGTGTCCACGACTATGTTCACTTCAACTATACCGGAACGAACTACTATGTAACAAAACCGGGAAGTTCGGAAAAAATGATTGTTGTAGGCGCGCACTACGACAGTGTCGCCACCGGAGGTGTGGATGACAATGGTTCCGGTGTCAGTGTTCTCCTGGAGCTGGCGCAGCGTTTCGCTGACGAAGAGACGCCCTGCACCATCCAGTTTGTTTTCTTTGACAATGAAGAGCACGGCGGTTTTGTCGGCTCCTGTACCTACATTAACACACACATGATCCCCAACGGACTGCTGGATAAAACCATCTGCTATATCAACCTGGATTCCATTGGTGCCGGCGACCGGCTCCACGCCTACGGCGGCTCCTATGCGGAAGACGGAACGCTGACCGGTCTGTGGCCGTATCAGCTGGCAATCACTGCGGCTCAGATTAACAACGTTGCCCTCTACACCATCCCGGATGCCGTCGCTTCCAACCCGGATCCGGATCTGGCCTTCCAGGCTCCGACCAGAATCAGCGGAAGTGATCACCACTATTTCAATGCCTTCGGCATTCCCTACGTTTACTTCGAAGCGGCGCTCTGGTGCGATGAAAACGGCACCGGTCCGGATTCAACCAGCCTGACCTGTCACTACCAGACCTCCGATCCGGCGTTTGCCTCCACCGGCGGTCAGATCATGCACACAGACTTTGATAATCTGGCGCGGCTGAACGAGCTTCTTCCAGGACGGATTCAGAAAAATCTGTCCGACACGTCAAAGGTTGTTTCCTCCATGCTGATGGAAATCACAGAGTACACGCCGGAGGATATGGCTTCCATGACCTACACCCCAACCGAGGAAGCTCCCCAGACGCTCCCTCCGATCATCGAGGAAACGGAACCGCCGACAGAAGAGGAACTCACAACCGCAGCCCCAGTTGAAACCACAGCTGCTGCATCCAATCAACCGCAGAGCTCCAGCACCCTGCCAACCAATCACAGCCTGATCATCATCATCTTCACCTTTGCCGGTGCCGTGATCCTTCTCCTGGTCGGATTCATCATCTACACCACAGCCGCAGGAACAAGAAGAAAACGCCGCAACCGCCGGTATAACCGGAACCGCAGGAAGAAGAAAAAGAATCGGTTCGATTAATTGATCGTCGGATGAGTGCGCAGGCGCCCTCTCCCGACTCGCTGCTCACGTAACACAAAATCCGGTATTGCACGGTTTCGATGTGCAATACCGGATTTTGTGTTATCCATCAGAAAGAACTTTGTCTTCTGAATTTCGTTTCTTCAATTTCTGAAGAGGATCTTCCGAATGGAATCTCCAGAACTTACTCTCTGTCCTCCAGAGCCACATAGTCTCTGTGGTGTCCTACATATTTATAAGCAGGACGAATGATTTTACCCTGGTTAACCAGCTCCTCGATGCGGTGCGCACACCAACCGGAGATACGGGCAATGGCAAAGATCGGAGTAAACAGCTCCTTGGGCAGACCAAGCATGCTGTACACGAAGCCGCTGTAGAAATCCACGTTGCAGCAGATTGGCTTGAACACATGCTTATAGCTCATGATGCACTCTGCTGCGATGCGCTCAACACGCTCGTAGAGAGCAAACTCTTCCTGAACGCCTTTCTCAACGGAAAGTGCCTTTGCATACTTCTTCAGGATATCGGCTCTCGGGTCAGACAGGGTATAAACCGCGTGTCCCATTCCGTAGATCAGACCTGCATGGTCGAAGACTTCCCCGCGGAGCATCCGCATCAGGTATGCCTTGATCGCAGCCTCATCGGTCCAGTCCTCCAGATTTGCCTTGATGTTCTCAAACATCTCCTGAACCTTCAGGTTTGCGCCGCCGTGCTTCGGTCCTTTCAGGGATCCGAGAGACGCTGCCACCGTTGAATAGGTGTCTGTTCCACTGGAAGAAATAACATGGGTGGAGAAGGTGGAGTTGTTACCGCCGCCGTGCTCCGCATGAAGAATCAGGCAGACATCCAGTACGCGGGCCTCCAGCTCGGTATACTTTCCGTCCTCATGGAGAAGCATCAGGATGTTTTCCGCAGTGGACAGATCCTTGCGGGGATTGCGGATGATCAGACTCATGCCCTGGTGATAGTGGCGGTACGCGTGGTAACCGTACACGGAGATCAACGGCAGGGTCGCAATCAGCTGCAGGGACTGGCGAAGCACATTAGGGATGTCAATGGCATCCGGCTGCTCGTCGTAGGAATAGAGGGTCAGCACGCACTTCATCAGCACGTTCATCATGTTGCTGTTTGTTGCCTTCATGACAACGTCACGAACGAAGGTGTCCG
Source organism: Lachnospiraceae bacterium (assembly GCA_017472605.1). Taxonomy (GTDB): domain Bacteria; phylum Bacillota; class Clostridia; order Lachnospirales; family Lachnospiraceae; genus Anthropogastromicrobium. The sequence goes on along the minus strand of JAFUPV010000027.1, from coordinate 197,777 downwards.
GAAGGTTTCTGGAATCGGAAAGAACCTCCTTGAATTCCTCCATCTGATGCTCGTTTGGAAGGGATCCAAACAAGAGCAGATAGGTGATTTCCTCGAACTGATATCTTCTCTGATCAGCTCCTTGGATCAGATCTTTTACGTCATATCCCTGATAATACAGACGGCCGTAATCCGGAATCTTTCTTCCTTCTACATTGCGGTGACCCACAACGTCAGAAATTTCCGTCAAACCAGTCAGCACACCTTTACCGGTAGAATCACGAAGACCTCTCTTTACATCATACTCTGTGTACAGATTCTGGTCGATCCTTCCCGAATTCATACAGTCTGCTACCATCTGATTAAACTTATCTGCTGCTATCATGTTCTGCTCCATAGCTAACCATCTCCTTTCGCTAATAGTCTATACTCTACACGATTCCGACAAATTTGTAAACCATTTTTTTCAAATCCGGTCACTTTATTTCGCTACCAACCCAAAGTCCCCTCCCATTCCCGTTTTTCACGGGAACGCACGGACAGCCAGGTCACAGCAAGCCGACTTCCTGACTGGCTTCCCGACCGGCTGCTGTCCGCATCTTATGCCTCTCTGCCATACACTTCCAGCTGCGTCAGTGCCGGGAACGGAGACGGGTCATCTGCCTTAATCAGCTGTTCCAGCTGGATCCAGGAGATTTTCTTTGGCTCCATCAGAATTTCCTGACCAAGATCACTCTTTTCCAGACGGCATACCATGGTGCTGTCATCACTGAAACGTACGGTCACCTGCTTCCACCAGGCATCGTGCGGGAAATCCGCACGCAGATAGATCACCAGACGGTCCGCAACTACCTCACGGCCGAAATCGACACGGATTACCGCATTGGGATCCCGGTTGATTCCCCAGGAACCGTAAGGCCATTCCCCATGGGAATGATTTGCCTTGATTCCGTCAATGGCATTGCGGGCTGCAAACACGGATTCCCCTCTTGTTTCCACATTTGCCGACGCATGGGGGAAGCAGAACGGCTCACCATGCTGATCCATGGGGTTCTTCGCCAGATTGCGGTATGCGGCAATCTCATCCTTCGTTGCATAGCGGGCCGTCAGAAGGTGGCTGTCGCCGGAAAATGCCTTGGGAGAATAGCAGATTTTCTTTTCTCCGTACGGAACCTTATAATCCACATTTCCGGTCACATAGACAAGTGACGCTCCCAGCGCATCGTCCGGCTGCAGAACCATGAAACAGTTCTTTCCATCCACCTCAAACACGATGCGGTCGCCCTCGCAGTATCTGTGTTTCACCGGCAGGATTACTTCCTGCTCGCCATGTGCTACACAGACGGTGTTTCCGTTCTGACTTAATACCTTAATTGAAATCATACCTTCTCCTTTTCTTCCTCTGAATCGGATTTCGCTGAATCCGCATTTCTCTTATCCGCCGTCGCCCCTTATTCAGGACGATTTTTTGCGGCGCAGGATTAAAATCCTGCTTCTGCCCGTGCCTGCGCCACCTGAGCCGCCATCTGTGCCTGCAGCTGGTACATGTAATCCAGGTTAAAGCCCGGATTGTCATGGAATACCCAGCTTCCCTGTGCCAGCTCTCTTGTATACTGCTCCCACGGATAGGTCGTTACAATGTCATAGTAATCGCGGAATCCGCCGCTCATGCGGTAGTCCGTCGCCAGGAATTTCATGTTAAAATCCTTAATTACTGTGTTTCCATAATGTTTTTCAATCACCACGTCCGCCATGGCTCCGATGATCATGGATTCTTTGTTCTGAATGGACTGATAGTTTCCAAGCGAATAGTAAACCAGCATTCTGCCGCCGTCCGGTCTTGACACCATCTGAACCGGCTCCACAACATGAGGATGGGTTCCGATCACCAGATCAACACCATGGGATGCCAGGAAATTTACCTGTTCCTGCTGCTTCGCGTCAACGCCGAGATTATATTCTGTACCCCAGTGAGGGAACACGATCACAAAGTCCGCGGACGCTTTTGCCTGCTGGATCTGGGCTGCCAGCCAGTCATAGTCCAGAAAATCAATCAGATATTCCTGTCCGGTTCTGGCGGACGGAATGTTCAGGATATCCGTGTAATTGATCATCGCCAGCCGGATTCCCTGCACCTCAACAATCTCCAGTTCATTTCTTGTTTCCCAGTTTTCATGAACGCCGAGCAGAGAAATCTGCGGGTAATGGGTGTTAAAATACTGGATCATGTGAAGAACGCCCCTTGCGCCCTGATCCAGCGTATGGTTGTTGGCACCAAGAACCACGTCAAATCCATTGCGCACAACCGCGTCGGCCATTTCCGTTCTGCCGTTGAAGGTCGGATAGCCCTGAATTCCCAGATCATTTCCTCCAATCACGGCTTCCTGATTGATCACAGCAATATCCGCCGCCTGAATCGTTCCGGCAACCTTGCTGAAATTGTAATCATAGTTATAGCTGCCGTCCGCCTGAAGACCGCTCATGGAAACGGAGCGGTGCATCAGATTATCTCCAACCGCCACCAGACGGATCGATATCGGCTGTTCAATCTCAACCACAACGGCCGCCGGTGTGTCCGGCTCCGCTTTCGTAGTGGTTTGTGCATATTCGGAACCAGGCGTCAGGTTCTCCTGCGGCTGTGATTCCGTGTCCGTGCCCCCGGTTCCATTCGGGGCTGTACTCTCCTGCGGCTGCGATTCCGTATCCGTGTCCACGGTTCCATTCGGGGCTGCACTCTCCTGCGGCTGCGATCCTGCGTCTCCGGTTTCGTTCACGCCCGCATTTTCCTGTGGCTGCGATCCCGCATCTCCGGTTCCGCTCGGGGCTGCACTCTCCTGCAAATCTGCTGCCTCCGATGATCCGGTCATCTGACTCTCTTCACCGGATACTACAAAGATCGGACTCAGCTGCTTCGGCCAGTGTCCAAGGATGGCAACCACACCGAAGAACACGCCAATGATGACCGCCGTAATTCCAAGACCTGAAAACGATCCGATCAGGATCAGGTTTCGTCTGCGCCTCTGCAGATTCTTTTCTCTTCTGTTCTGCACGCTGTCTGTATCCCCCTGCTCATGCCCTTTTGCCTGTCTGTATGTTCTGACTCCGCTGCGTTTCCATTTCGAAATAACTTCCGGAATGCCCGTTCTGCAGACTCACAATTACAGCAGATCACGTTTCAGCGTCTCATATTCCTCATCGGTAATCTCAATGACACCGCCATGACGTTTCTTTGTCATTCCCATGTCAAACTCCGAATCCTCCAGAATCCGGAAATCACATGCGCTCAGACTGCTGCAGAGCAGCGGAAGGTAGCCGCCGTCCGTTGCAAAGCGATCCACGATCAGACACCACTGACTGCGATCCTTCAGCCAGTAAATCTCCGGACCTTCCACACCGAACAGATTCTGAAGCACCGAAACCTCTACCGCTTCAAAACAGTCCGGATCAAGAGACGTTCCCCGGTCTACACGGATCGTCTTAATGGTCTCGTCCTTTGAGAATCGATAATAATAGCCATCTTCGTAAGCCATTGTCGTATCAATTACATGGTTCTCACGCTCAAGGAAAACAAACGGTTCTCCAAAGCTGTGGAAATCCGTTGTTCTTGCTGCGTAGATTCGCTGCTTGCGCTCGGTCTCTCCCTTCAGCGTAATGTTAGATGCCCAGAACACCAGGTAATCGTCCTTTTCTTCCTCATAGATTGCCTCCGGCGCCCAGACACAGCCTGCCCCTTCTACACCGACTTCCACCAGAACCGGCTCGCTCCAGTGAACCAGATCCGCAGATTCCATCACTGCCAGATTCCGACTTCCAACCGTTTTTGCCGCTTCCCAGCCCTGCCCGTTGGCAATCCGAAGATCCGTTGCGATCATCACAAATCCGCTTCCGTCATGCTTACGGATCAGGAACGGATCCCGCAGACCTTCATCTCCGACGTGGGAAACAATCACCGGTTTTCCGTGATTTAAGTCCTCCCAGTGGAGACCATCTTTGCTGACGGAAAGGAAAATCTGCTCCCCGTCCACGTTTTCTCCGATAAAGTAACTGAATATGTATGCCATACTGCCTCCATCTATTTCTGTCATATCTATTCTTCGAACCGTTTCTGAACACACCGTTTGAAATTGATTTTAAACTTATTTTTATGACCATTTTCATCCGGTGTTCGACTGCATTTCACCGGGAAAAACCTTGAAATCAGGAGATTTTTCAGGGAAAACAGCCTTAACTTACAGTATAGCAAACGATGGAAATAATTGCAATGAAAAGATTCTATGAAAGCTGGGCAAAAGGAAATTCAATCCGGCTCTCACATCTCTGAAAAGAGAAAAGAGCCAACACCAGACCCGGATTTCTCCTGCCGTTGGTGTTGACTTTCTCATCAATGATTACATGGTGATAAACAAACGTGATTTCTGTTTTCCTCTTTTATATGATTCGTTCAGTTCCTCTCCGTCCTTCTTTTCCTCTCCGCTTAACCTTCCATATAGATATAAATGAAGTTCCTCCTGCAGCTGAATCCAGTCCGTCACCTGATAATACACGATATGAAATCGCACTTCATTCTGATCGACCAGTTCAACAGCCTGAGCATCTGACAGATTCATGCTGGCTGCAATCTGATACTGGGAAATGCCATCCATCAGTTCCAGGATTGTATCCAGTGATAAATCTGTTTTCACGCTGCCATCATACACATTTATCATACACTGTATCAGTTCTGTCACTGATGCATGTTTTGCTGCCTTCAGCGTTTCCTTTAGTAAGGTTATCATGCGTGTTTCCCGCTGCTGCTCTTCCAGTTGATACACGCGGCTCCACGCAACCGCTTTGGGACCGTCCAGTACCTGCAGGCCTGCCTGTTCAAACTGACCATCCGTTCCGATTCCTGTTTTCCCGACAACTTCCGTCAGGTATCCTGTAATATATGCGCGTTCGATTTCCTCTTCGGTTACTTCCAGCTCGACACCGCCAAGAATATTGATCAGTTCCGCAACACAGCTCCATTCAAATGAAATCCAGCCATCCAGCGGAATTCCCATGTGCGCTTCCACCAGATGTACCAGCTGATCTGCTCCGCCGTAATAATACAGATTTGTCATTCGTTCCAGTTCTGTTACTTCATTCCCTGCATAACCGTCAAGCAAAAGCTCTCTTGGAATTGAAATCAGTTTTATCTGATTTGTCGCCACATGCCTGCTGACCAGGACGATGGCATCCGCTTTTCCGCCTTTATTCCCCTGTCCATCCAGTCCAAGCACCAGATAGGTCTCATAGCCTTCTTCCATTACAGTCTGACCGATCTCATCTGCCGGTTTGGAATTTATTTCTGTTTCTTCCACCGACTTTTCAATCAAAGCTGCCGCCCCTCTCTGCCAACTCCAGTTCGCCCATGGAATCACAATCACTACAATCATCATTGCAGCCAGCACAATGCCAAACGCAGGAACCATCCGGCTCAGTCGCCCGAACCCGGATCTCTTATTCTCAGCCTGCCGCTTCGCCCTTCTCCATGCCTTCTGCCGCTGTGATGAAGTCATCTGAATCTCATCACACGCCATCTTAAAATCCTCTGTTTTCATACAGCACCTCCAAAATCTGCAGCTCATTTCCTTATGTACCCGGTTCACGTTTTGCCTGTCTGAACAACGCCGCTCTCCTCCAGCGAATCCTTCAGCAGCTTCCGTCCACGCTTCATCTGGGAACGGATCGTTGCCTCCCGAATCCGGAGCATTTTGCTGATCTCAGCCACCGAATATCCTTCATAATAATACATATAAATCGGCACACGATACTTTGGCGGCAGCTCCATCACCTGCTGCAGAACCGGATTTCTCTCATAGTCCTCTTCCCAGTCCGCTGTCTCAGGAACGCTGTCAATGCTCACAATCCGCCGCCACCAGTGCCGGAGCATCATCTTACATTCATTGGCTCCCACTTTCAGCAGCCAGTTTTTCTCATGTGCCTCCGATTCGAAGCTTCCGCGGTATTCCATCAGCCGCACCAGTGTGTTCTGAACGGCATCCAGCGCATCCGTGGGATTTCCCATAAAAAAGTAGCAAAGACGATACAAAGCATCTCCATGCCGGTTATAGATCTCCATGATTGCCTGTTCATCCTGCATTCTCCTCACCTCTCTTTGCTGAAGCCCTTGTTCTTTCTGTGCCATCGGCAGCGTCAGCGCTGACACGCTGCCTGACCATCCAGTCAGTACGTCCGATCAGCCATTCCGGCTCATCCAAACGCTCTGACTGCATAAATTTTCCGGCTTCACATGCACTATGCACGGAAGCCGGAAAAAGTTGCAGATTTTGTAATTTTTTTGCTGCAAGCCAGCCGATCAGTCCACTTTCACGATCCGCAGCGCCATCCCTTCCTTCGCCGGAAGATCAATCCGGAATTTACCACTGAAGGTTCCGATGGTCTCAACGGTCATGTTCCAGGTGTCGATCAGATCAATGCGGTGGGCACCCTCCAGCGTAAACCACTTGCAGTGCGGCTGACGGTCACCAAAATAGTACAGCATGTAGGACTTGTCCGCCGTTGATGCCTGTCTGTCACGTCCCGGGATCAGCGGTCCGTTTGCCTCGTTCATCATCTGCAGCAGAAGATCAAAACGCTTGTAGCTCTCGCCGTGAAGGATTCCGCCGTGGGACCACCAGACATTTTCTCTCTCATAGCATTCGCCGTGGCCCGGATGTCCGCCGTAAACAACCGTTGTCCACATGCGGTGAACCATCTCCTTCGCGGTGATGTTGCCCCAGTCGTGCTCAATGTCGCCCTCATAGCACATTTCATCAATCACAACCGGTTTATTATATTTCTCCAGCCACTTCGGGATGTAATCAAGATCCACTTCTCTTGGCTGACGCTGAACGGAGCAGTGAGTCACCCAGTCCTTTGAGAAATCATACATAATGTAGCCGTTGTGGATGCTGCACATGTGCCGGTAGGGATCATAGGCCTGAATCCAGGCTGCGATCTGCTCCCAGTCGTCATTTGTCTTGTACTGACAGAAATCATATTCATTTGCCAGACTCCACCAGACGTTGCGGTAAGCGGCAAAACGCGGAATCACATAGCGCAGATAAAACTCGTTCTGCTCCATGGTCATTTTGGAAAAGCCCCAGCGGTCGTAGGGATGGAACAGGATGATATCCGCTTCAATTCCCATTTCCATCAGCTTCTGGATCTGCTGATCCATCATCTGGAAATGAGCCACATTAATGCGGGTGAAATCCCAGCTGTTTCCTTCCGTATCCGGCTTATAGTCGTTGAAATTCAGTTTCGTAATCCCGGAATTGTCCACCGGTGTTCCCTCAAAGGGGAAGCTGATCGGATCATGGAAATTGAAATCGTAATGCTTCGGGAACACGCAAAAACGGATTTTATTGAAACACGTCTTCTTCAGAGACTCGTACGTCTGCTGCTGTCTCTCCTCGCTCTGCAGATTCCACACATAGCAGGTCGTTCCGATGGAATTGTACAGCGTTCCGTCGGAATAGCGCATGGCTGTTCCGTCCGCATGGACCATTCCGTGGCTGTCCGCTTCTTCCACCATGAAGGTTCCCTCTGCTGTTTCGTCTGAGAAGCTTCCATATACACGATAGGAATAGCTGCCGGTGCAGGACGGCATAAAACGAACTTTATAGATTCCATCCCCATCATAGAATCCTCTGACAACTCTGCTCTCCTTTTCGCCGTTCACCTCTGCAAAGATTTCATAATCCGCAAAGGGATTTCCGTCTGTCTTTCCCGGAAGCGCCAGCTCCCATGTACCATATTGTCTGATCATTGTTTTCCTCCCATTTCTTTTTTAAAGCTATGCTTATGCCTGTCTCATCAAAGTCACCTTCACCGGTCCGCTTGAATGTCTTCCTACCAGTGACACATCAAGAATAAATTCCAGTCTTCCGCCCTCAAAGTACTCCGTTGAAAACTCCAGCTCTGCGCAGGCACGGGAGCCCTGCAGATTGTTCAGCGGCAGTTCAAAGGCGCGGCCGTTAAGCATGTCCACACCCTCCGGCATGTATGCCTGAATCTTTACCCACTGCTGCTGACGCATGGTGTGGGAATTCAGGACGGTAACCTTAATCTTTCTGCTCTCACCCTTTTTAAAGAAAACAGAGCCTTCGTAATCCACCATCACATGGAACGCCGGAAATTCATAGCGAACCACATAAGGAGACAGACCGCAAAGTTCCTTTACCGGGATTTCCTCGATTGCTTTTCCGTTTCCGTTAATGTGGCGAATAAAATCATTGGATTTGCTGCAGTACAGCGCCTTGCCTTCTCGGCATTCAATGGTCATTCCGCCTTCCGCAAGAATATCACAGATCTCCTGTCCAAGGAATCCGGGAACCGTTCTCATGACGCGGTCCGTCAGTTCCGTAACTGTCTTTGGAACCCAGACACCGCCGCTGGTCCGGTCAATGGCAATGGTTTCGATCCGGTCATCCAGTGGAGCCGTCCATTTTTCCGGCAGATTCTTTGCGCCTGCAATGATTCCCATGGTTGCGCCAAGAGTCGCGCAGGTGCAGTCGGTATCCTCGCCGCAGGCAAGAGCCATGCACAGGCACTTTCCAAAATCATCACCGCCGTAAAGCCATCCGGCAATGGTAAAGGCAACGTTTTCCGGTGCGTCAAAGCCCGGCGCACCAATCTCCATGCCTTCGTTTCCCTCGGTCGGAATCTCACTGATGGTACCGGTCTGAACGCCGAACGTACCAGGCGCCGTGTTGTGAATCTCTACTCTCGCCTGTTTCAGATCCATCCCTGACTCATAGCATTCGATTGCCTTACGGATCGCCTGCGCCATCTTTGACTCTTCGGGAATGTAGGACAGCGCAATGTCAATCAGCCTGTGCTTATCGCTCTCCACAAAAGCAGCGCTCTGAAGGGCTGCGAAGAAGATCTCGCCAAACATGCCCTCGCCCTGATGATCCACGATGGCATCTTCATAGGCATATCTGGCCGCGATCTCCGGATTTCCCGGTGCCAGGCAGGCCCAGATTTCGGAACGGATGTAGCAGCCGCAGCTGTCTTTATAGGTATTGTCAATCAGGCCGGACAGCGGCGGCATCAGGCCTGCACGCAGATTCGCCTTTCCCGTACCGTATTCCACCCAGTTGGGAATGCAGTAGGAAAGCCAGTATTCGCCCAGAATCGAAGCGTTGACGTTTCTTCCATAGCGCTCCACCGCTGCCAGCCAGATGATCTGCAGATCCAGATCGTCGTTTGGCGGCGGTCCCATGGAAAGATCCTGCGTATAGAAAGAAACATCATTCCACTGACGTTTTCCCTCAAAGGGCGCGCCCAGGACACCGCCCACATTCTTTCCGGCCCAGCAGCCCATTACTTTGTCTCTATATGTTGCCAAATCCAGTTTCATAATATCCTCCACTTCTTTCTGTTCCTTTTCAATGCAGGCAGCCCTCTGGCATTCTTTTCCTGGGCTGTATCCTGCCGTTCCCGGCTAACAGCATCGGTTCACAGACACATCCGCCTCTTTTCGGGATGTCTCTTTGTCTCACTTCCGTTGTTACAGAGAAAGCATCTCCGAATATGCCATGATAAACGGACCGCTTCCCTTGCCCTCATCCGGCAGATAGTACTCTGTCAGTTCATAATTATTCGTATTGTTTGCGCTTGCTTTCAGATAAATATCCTGCAGCCCGTTTTCATCCAGCTTCCGCTCAACCGTTGCCGCAAATGCGCAAACGGCCGCTTCCCGGTATGACTCGTCCAGCCATCCCTTGCGGACTCCTTTCAGGATGGTATAAATCAGCATTGCCGTTCCGCTTGTTTCCAGGCGGTTCGTCTCCGTTACCGGCTGATCTGCCAGATTTGCCCACATGCCGCTTTCATCCTGATACTTCAGCATGCCGTCTACGAATTTCTTCAGCGCCTTCTTTCTGGCATCCATGAATTCCTCCGGAAGCACTTCCATCACATCAACCATTGCCATTCCATACCAGCCCATGGCACGCAGCCAGTGGTAGGGGCAGACATCCTCTCTGCTGTTGCAGGCATGGTAATACATGCCGCCTGGCGCCAGCATCCCATCGGCAACCCAGTCCAGCCTCTTCTGAATCCGTTCCAGCTGCGCTCTGTCACCAATTCGGGCGGCATGGTGCGCAAGAAATGGCTGCAGCATGTAGAGTCCGTCCAGCCATACCTTATATTTGGGCGGCTGTCCGCCGGCCCAGCTGTGCCAGTAATTCCAGCCCAGCGCCTCTTCCATGAATTCCAGCGGAACCACATTCCCTTTGGAATTCAAGTGTCCGGTATCGGTCAGGTCCCGATAAAGCTCCTCTGCAATCTCCATGTAATCGTCTGCACCGTCACTTATGCGGCTGATCAGCGCTGCTGTCTTGTAGCAGTCCGCTCCATGGTGATCCACATATCCGGCAAGATTGCGGCTCAGCTTTTTCCTGCCATTCTCATCGGTCACGATCATTTGATCCAGATATTCTTTCACATAGGCATAATATGCCTCTCCCTTCTGCGGATCTGCTTCATAGATATCAAACAGACCTTCCATCACAACACCGTTGTAATAGCTCCAGTCATAAAGATATGGCTTGTAGCCTGGTGTACGTTTTTCGTTGTCCCAGGAGAAAAATTTTTTCTCATCCGACACCACTTCCCGCGGTACATTTACCTTAGAATAAATGGTCAGATGATCGATGTAGTTCTTTGCTTTTTCCATCACAGCCTGCATTCTTGCTGCTTCCATGTTTCCTCACTTTCTGCCGGTTTCCTCACGGCTCTTCTGCCTCTTTTTCACACGTTCTTCTGTGGCAGAATCACTGATTCTATGATACTATAACCGGCATGGAAAGTCAAATGCCGGAATCCATTTCCATCCATTTCTGTGCAGAAGAATCCGGTGTTATTTTTCGTGCTGCCGGTTCAAAACCATGTACAGTTTTTCCTCCATTCCGATCACTTCATATCCGTTCTCCTCAAAAAACAGCTCATCCTCCTCCGTCACCTCATAAAACCGGAGATCAAGAACGATGTAGTCCGTCAGATCCGTATAGGAATAGAAGCCCGGATATTCATAGATCACATCCCGATCCGCCAGGTGGGGAACAAAATAGGCAGACGCGCTGACAGAAGCAGTTTGCGGGATGGAGTCCATGACCAGATTCAGTGTATCATTTCCTGTTTTCTGTGACTGGTATGTCTTCCAGTAATAGGACCTGGACAGGGAATAGAATGGCATGATCAGAAGGCTTCCGCAGAGTCCGACCATTCCCAGATACCGCCTTGCTCCGGCTGTCAGTTCACTGTAATTGAGGATTGCCAGATAGATCAGGATCGCGCTGGTTCCAAACATGTACTGGTGAAACATGGAATACTGGTAGCTGTAGTCGGATGCCAGATTCACCAAAATAATCGGAAGAAAGAGCACATATCTGGCAATATCCTTTGTGAGCAGCGGCAGAAAGCCAAGGGGAAGCAGCAGTGCCAGAAGGACTTTTATCTTGTCAGCCGTGATGCACTGGGTCAGTGCATAAGCCGGGTTGGTCAGAAAGGTTTTGATCACCATTCCCAGCCCGCCTGCGTCCCCGGACGCATAGTTATCATACCGATAAGTCATGACACCAAGACCGAATTGATTCATCAGGCTGACCGTCAGGCCAAACACAAACACAGCAAGCCCGGTCAGAAACAGACCATTTCCATATTTTTTCTTACTCAGCGCAAGGTACAGGCCGATGCAGGCGATATATACCGGTGTATCTTCCTTGATCAGCATGGTCAGAACAGAGAACAGAACAATCCCCTTCCAGTTTTCCGTTTCCATGAAGTAAAAGATCCACAGAAGAAACGGAAGCAGAAAACAGTTCTCATGCATGTCAAAATAGCAGCCGCCTGCAATTGCCGGATACAGAGCAAAGAGAACTCCGAAGACGGCGGCGGCTCGTTTTCCAAGTCCCCTTCTTTTGCAGAGCAGATAGACCGGAATGATTCCGCTGGCAGCCGTAATGACCTGCAGCACCTGCAGCGTAACCGGATTGGGAAACAGCAGGTAAAATGGCAGATAGACGTAGTAAATCGGCGAAAAATGAACGGCAAAATGGGAAAGGAGCTGTGATCGCTCCACCGTAGTCAGCGGCTGCAGCGTTTCTTTCATGTAATGAAACATCTGTACCCAGATTCCGAAATCATAGGCCGGTGCATAGTAAAGCAGATAGTTCAGGATGGTGGTGCCGCCTGCAATCAGCAGATAGACCGATGCAGCAACCACATAGATTGCGATAACGGTTCTGTTTTTTCTGATCTCAATCTGGTTTCTGAACCCATCTCCTGTCTGATTCACCGTGTAAGCAAGGATCAGCATCAGAACAAGCATCACGCCGATAAAGTAGGTGAAGTCTTTATTTTTATCGATTGTTTTCCCTGCATACAGAAGAAATAAAATAAGAATTCCATATCGGTCCACCCACGGAACCACAGGATTTTTAACTGGCAGATTCAGAATGACAAACACAAGCAGAATAACGGCAAAGAAGCCGATGGTATGTATCTGCGCTGCATATTCAGTTGTCAGAAACGCTCCGTCTCCAACCATTACCCAGAGCAGAACAGCTGCCATCCAGGCTGTGATCGCCCGGTTGATTACCAGACCGACCTGCGGCTCCTTATGTTTCTCCATTGTTTTTCCTCCTCTGATCTTTTTTCAGCAATCAGCGTAAACTCGCCTGGAACACGGTCATTTTCCCAGGCAGGATGTTCATCAAAGCGAGTCAGAAAAAATCCGCTTCCGATTGCTCCGTTGATAATCTCACTGACCGTATACTTCCGATAGCTGCATTTTGGCATCTGTCTCCTGATTTCTTCCCGGAAAAATCTGGCATGAGCCATTTCTCCCTCAAACACATCCGTTGAAAAATAGCTCATAGTTGGCAATTCCAGATTCAGAACATCCGCAATCTTGATAAATGGATGAAAGTCACTGCAGATCATTTTTCCGCCCGGTTTTAAAAGAGAATGCATCTTTCTCATAAACTGGTCGATATCATGGAAATAGGAAAGAATTCCTCCTTCCATAAATACCACGTCAAACCGGTTTCCATACTTCTCCAGATCAATATCCAGCACATCACCAACCACATAAGTCAGTTCTATGCCTGCCGCCTCTGCAACTTCCATCGCATACCGTCTGTTCTGCTCCGAGATATCAAATACAGTAACATCTGCGCCAAGAATTGCCAGGGGAACTGCTTTCTTTCCGCAGGAACCACAGATATTCGCCACACGAATCCCCTGATAGGTATCAAAATATGCCGCATATTTTCTCAACATACGTACCGGATCTTCCAAATCCTTTTTTGCCCGTTCCTGTGGTGTTCCGGAGTGAGTCACCCAGAACTCATAGGTATTATATTCCCATGCTTTTTTGTTTTGTCTGCTGTACTCTTCCATTCGTTTCTCCTCATAAAAATAAGCTGCACCTGTAAGAACGTATAATCGTCGCACTTCTCTGAATCCATATTGATACAAGGAAACCGACGGTTACGCCGCCGGTTCCCTACACCATCTCTATTTCCTGAAATTTTACTCGCTGAATCCAAATTCTTCCGCAAGCTTACGCAGCAGCATCTCATCCTCCGCCGCCATCTTCAGCTCCTCAAAGCGTCCGGAATCAACAAGCTTCTTGATAACAAACTGTGTCATACGAATTCCAGTTGTTCTTCCTTCTGCTCTTCCCTCTGCCAGACCGGCAGACATTCCTGCGGCTCTTCCTTCCGCTTCCGCCTTCTCTTTTGCCTCATCCAGTTCCGGTTTCATCAACCGCAGCAAAGCCTCACACATGTTTCTGCCCTCCTTCTTCAACTCTCTGAATTCCTCCGGGTTTGCCTCCATCACAAAATTCAGCACAGAATCCGCATATTTTTTCATCTCATGCGAATCCAGTGAGTCAATTTTCTTCAGCAACCGGCGAATTGCGTCCATTCCGAGTCCCTTTGTCAATGATGTGATCCATGGATGCTTCTGCGGATCCAACTCATTCGTTACAATGAGCTGGGTGTCAAACAATCCTTTCTTCTTCACATAATAGATTCCCGGATAGGCCTCCTTCACTTCAAACTCCATCTTGCGCAGATACTTCAACAGCTTGACCGGCTTCCGCTTTCTGATAATTGAAATCGTAATGTCCTCAATCGGAATCTCCTTTTCTGTTACACGATCCGCCTTATACAGACAGGCATAACCCACTGTCTTATAATAGACGTCCGACGAACAGGATGCATCCGGTGATTTGAATTCCATCACATTGTAACGGCTGAACAGTTTTCCGATCTCATTTCTGATTTCCGCATCGTCCTTGTCTTTAACTACCAGCAGATCAATCCGCAGCGGCATTCGGCTCAGATTGTGCTCCGGCTCACAGGCCAGATTACGCAATCCTTCTCCCATTTCCAGCTGTACCGCACTGCAGGCAGCCGGATGCCACTGGAGAATCAGACCAGTATCGTACGTTTCGATATTCGTTTCCAAAATAACGCCTCACTTTCCCTGTATATACAGAATCTGTTGTTCCGCGCACAGGGCGTTTTGGCATCGACTCCCTGTGCAGTACCTGTCTGTTATCCACGTATGTACCCCACATGGGATCGTATTTGGCTTTATCTTGTGTAAGGCTCTCTCATATCATGTATATGAGAAAACAATAATTATTTCAGGCATTCCGAACTGATTTTCCGGATCGCGGCATTCGCCGCATGAGCTTGCAGCGGTCCGCTGCTGGCTCACTGCCTCACGCATAGTGTATCATGTTCTCTCGAATATTGCAACCTTTCCCTTGTTTTTTTCAGTTTTCTCACATATTGTGTGCCCTGCTGTCTATACAGCTCACTTATCCACAATCCGCGAATCACGCGATGCCGGTGTCTGTCGCGCCTCCGGCTATATGAAAAACGACACATGGCAACTTCCCACCTGTACTGAAACGACATTTGGCGGCTTCCCGCCTGTATCGCTGAAAGCCGCCATGTTTGGATTGTCGCTTGTTTTTTACTTTATTTCAATTGCAATCTCCTCTCCCTCATACACAGCCGAAGCCTCCATACAGCCCTCCTGTGTATAAAGAAGAATTCTGATTTTCTGCGGATATGCATAGCTGCCTTCCACTGCACCAACAGCCAGCTTCCGGTCCGCATCCGACCAGTGAAGCGGAATCGCCGCATATGCACCATTCTGATATTCATAGCCATTGCCGGCATCCTGATAATAGACAAAGCTTCCGTCCGCGCCTCCATAAATTTCAACCGTCAGCGTTTCGGTCATCTGCTTTTCATAGAGGTTTGCCGCACCTTTCTGCTCCACCGGAACAATGCTTCCGCCCCGGATGTAAAGAGGCATGTGAGACACCGGCGCATCTGCTTCGATGGTCTTTTTACCCGTCAGCATTGTCTTATTTTCATAGTCATACCAGATTCCCTCCGGAAGGTAAACCGAACGAACCTGTTTTTTGTTCAGCGGTGTGCTTTCCGGACCATATTCCATCGCTTCTGTTACCGGGCATACCAGGAAATCACCGAACAGGTACTGATCCGTGCATGTGGCAGCAGTCTCATCGGACGGATAGTCGAAGACAAGGCTTCTCATCATCATCTCATCTTCTTTGTATACCTTCCATGCAAGGCTGTAGATATACGGAACCAGATGATAGCGGAGACGAATGTACTTGACAATTGTGTCATAGTAAAGGTCTCCCTCCTCGCCATAGAACCAGGGTTCACGGGGCGTGTCTGTTCCGTGGGACCGCATGATGGGCAGGAATGTGCCGTACTGGAGCCATCTGGTATAGAGCTCGCGGTATCCCAGATCGGCATTTCCCTGTTCAAACAGGCCGTTCCAGAACCAGGGATGAATTCCCTCCTTTACACCACTGAACCGCTTCCAGCACTCCTGATTTCCGGTGAAGAACGCACCGATATCCAGCGTCCAGTAAGGGAATCCGCTGGCCGCCATCTGAAGTCCTTCCACAATCTGATTTTTATAGACGTCCCAGGTCGCCATGATATCGCCGGACCAGAGGATGGCACCATATTTCTGAATGGACGGATAGCCGGAGCGGGTCAGGTTGATGACACGTTTGGAATTGTCCGATTTTCTCTGATTGTCATGAATTCCCAGTGCATGGAACAGCGCATAGGAATTGCCCTGTCTCGCATCCATATATTTCGTCAGAGACCCCTTTGCCAGCTCATAGCGCTCCTCAGCGGTCTTTTTGTCAACGCCGCCCCAGTCCGGTGTAAACGGTTCACTGGAGTCACACCACCAGCCATCGGTACCGGCAGCAAAAATCTCACGCTCACACTGTTTCCAGTAAAGCGCTCTTGCTTCCTCGTCAAAGGCATCATAGGTGGACAGGTTCGCATACATCTTTCCCGCTTCCACCATTTCCGCATTGTCCTCACTGCCCTTGTTGATGTTTGGCCAGATGGAAAACAGGAAACCGATTCCCTGATCGTGAAGAGCATCAAGCGCTTCCTTCAGATTGGGATAGCGGGACTTGTCCAGATGCTTATCTCCCCACATGTTCCTGTTCCAGGTCTGCCAGTCCTGAACCAGGCAGGAAACAGGAATGTTCCGTCTCTGAAACTCAGCGGCAATATCAAGCAGCTCCTGCTGCGTGCGGTATTTCTCTCTGGACTGCACATAGCCATAGGCCCATTTGGGCAGAAGAACAGCCTTACCGGTCATGCGGCGCACCGCTTTTGCCAGCTTTCGCAGATCTTCGTCCTCAATGACATAGTAATCGATTTGATCTGCCGCGTCAAAAGTAATAGTGATCTGATTCTCTTTTTCCTCATAAATCATCAGGCACTGCGCGGCAAGGACGATTGCGTATCCTCCTGTGGAAAGGAACACAGGCATTGGAATCTGCATGTTGTTCTGATACAGATGCTGAACACAGTTCCGGTAATTGGCAATGCCGTCCTCATGCTGTCCCAGACCAAGGATCCGTTCATCGGAACGGATATCCAGCTTCAGCGTTCCCTCATAGGATGAGCCAACCAGCATATCCTTCGCATTTTCAACAAAAGTACGCTCACCGTCAATGGTCATTTTCTTTACGATTTTTGCCTTTCCCTCAATCGCAAAGCGGTAAATATCCTTCTTCTTCAGCTCCCAGCCGGACTGTATCAGTACCGGATGGTCTTCTTCGCCGAACAGGATCCGCGCAGACTCGTTCTGAATGATTGTCTCATCCGGTGTAAAGTCCGCTTCAATAAAGCACTGCGGCTCACGGACGATTCCGTCCGCGGTTCCCACGATTCTTGTAATCTTCATCTCTTATTCCTTTCCGGTAAAATAAATCTGCGCGTCCTTCATCTTCTCGACCGGATTCTTCATGGTCAGTACCACAATGGTATCCGGCGCCGCTTCTGTTTCCGGAAGAACGAAACGATATCCGTCCTCTGTTTCCATCACTTCCACCTGACGTCCGTCAAACAGAGCGGCATCCATGATCTCATTCTCCAGTTTCGGAAGAACCTGATCGGCAAATGCCTTTGTATCCAGCACATGAACATAAACCTTATTTCCGTGGTATGTACTTCCAAACACATCATCCACCGGCTCAAACGGACCTGCCTGTGTGCAGTAAACGCTCTCTCCGTAGGTTCGCAGCCAGTCTCCTACTTCACGCATCCGGTTCTTAATTTCATCGGAAATTTTTCCGTTGCGGTCCGGTCCGATGTTTACAAGCCAGTTTCCGCCGCGGCAGACAACGTTAACCATCATGCGGATCAGCCAGTCAAAATCGGAAACCGGGTCATCTGCCATCCATCCCCAGGAACAGCCGGAGCAGACGCACATGTTCTTCTCCCACGGTACTGGGATGATCTTTCCCTTAATCTCATGGGAACCCTCGTCGCAGTAGAAATCGCCTTCCCAGCCGGAACGCGGATTGATCAGAAGCTTCGGATTGTAGCTTCTGGCCATCTTGTTCAGCTTAACCGGCTCCCAGAACCAGGCACTGGAGGTATCGCTTCCTTTGTGCGCCAGCCAGCCGCCGTCATACCAGAGGATGTCCGGATTGAAACGGCTGCACAGCTCCTCTACCTGATCGTAGCACTGCTTCTTCATCAGCGCCGCGTTCTCCGGCAGTCCCTTTGGATCAAAGTAGCCTGGGAAGCGCCAGTCCATTGGGGAATAGTAAAGGCCAACCTTCAGCCCTGCCTTTCTGCATGCGTCCACATATTCCTGGACGAAGTCCCGGTGCGATCCGCGGTGACCGGAATCAAAATGCTCATAGCTGCCCTCGCTGTTCCACAGCGCGAATCCATCGTGGTGTCTTGTTACCATGACCGCATAGTTTGCACCGAAGGATCTGGCAATCTCCGTCCATTCATCCATGGAGAAATCCTCCGGAATGAACTCATCTGCCAGTGCTTCATATTCCTCCTTCGGAATCTTTTCGTTAAAACGGGCCCATTCTCCCCGTCCGAGAATGGAATACAGGCCCCAGTGGATGAACATGCCGATCTTAGCGTCCCTCCACCACTGCTTGTCTTCCTCCGGCAGAGTCAGTTCCTCACACTTCATTCCGCCAAGACTCTTAAAATTGATGCTGCTCTTCAGCATGGATTTCAGCTCTGCGCCTGTCATCTCGCGCGGCATTTTCTTCTCCATAGCGTCCTCCTTATCCTGTCTTTTTTATTTTTATAAACGATATTT
This sequence comes from Lachnospiraceae bacterium, assembly GCA_017472605.1. GTDB lineage: Bacteria > Bacillota > Clostridia > Lachnospirales > Lachnospiraceae > Anthropogastromicrobium. Next base: position 179,093 of record JAFUPV010000027.1, on the reverse strand, counting down.
TATGAAATCATAATGATTCATTGTCTCAGTCAAAAGACGGAAACACCGTCTTCTCCCCGGCCTTCAGACAGACCAGTTGTTCCTGGTTTCCAAAGGAAACGCGCACCTCCTGATCCTTCCCTGAAACGGCTTCCACACAGACAGGAACTCCGTTTTTCCAGGTCAGATCCAGAAGAATGCCGCCTCTGACGACCACTCCGGTAACGCTTCCATCCGGCCAGCTCTCCGGCAGTGCCGGCAGCAGCCGGATGCAGCCGTCATGGCTCTGGATCAGCGATTCCATCACACCCATTGCCAATCCGGTATTTCCGTCCAGCTCATAAACAGGCAGCTCTGTTGCCGTTCCCCGTGTCGGCGGGTGCATCACCATGAGATTGGGACCGGTCAGGATTGTCTGCATGTCACGAAGATGGCGGAAGGCTTCCTTCCGGTCTTCCAGTCTTGCACGATAGAGAAACAGCAGGGAACGTGCCCAGCCGGTATCCTCCCAGTTTTCGAACGGTGTCAGCTTTGCTTCGATGGAAGCGGCAGCTGCCCTGGCCAGCTCCGGTGTCTTCTTCGGCGTGATCTGACTGTAGGGGAAGAGTCCCAGCAGATGGCTGGTGTGACGGTGCTGCGGATCCTCGGATCGGTAGTCGTGGGACCATTCCGCCAGCGTTCCATCCGGCAGGATCCGGTAGGGAAGCAGACGGGGCAGCGCCTCTTGTACTCTTCGCAGGAGCTCATTCTCTCTGTTAACGGTTTCCCCGTTTTCCATATCTGACCGTTCTTCTTCCACATCCGCCTGCGGCAGCGTTTCTTCAGACTTTGCCTGCGACATTCCTTCTTCGGGCTCCGCCTGCGACCGTCCTTCTTTGGTTTCCGCCTGCAACAGCTCCTCACAAAGCTCCGCATACTCCAGAAACAGTTCCCGAATCATCAGAATCTCATAGGTACATCCGTTGGACGCAAACAGCCGGACTCCATCCGCAAGAAACACATTTTCCGGCGAAATGGACGGACCGCTGGTCAGATATCCGTTTTCATCCTCAAACAGATATGACAGGAAAAAACGAACTGCTTCCTCCAGCACCGGCAGCGCATGTCTGCGCAGAAACTCCCGATCCTGACCATAGCGATAGTGTTCCATGTAGTCGGAAGCCTGCCAGATTCCTCCTGTCGGGCAGGGCGACAGACTTCTTCCCCAGTACGGAGCCGCATAGCCCCAGGCGTTGGAAACCAGTTCTCCAACCCAGCCGTCCAGGCCATAGCAGCGTCTCGCCGTCTCCCTTCCAAGAGGAATCAGGCGGTTCTCCATCCAGCGAAACAGTGGTTTGTGACATTCACTCAGGTTTCCCGGTTCACTGATCCAGTAGTTCATCTGTGTATTGATATCCAGATGCATGTCACAGGTCCAGCCAATCTGACATGCCACATCGTCGTTCCAGACACCCTGAAGCGGCGTCGGCAGCGGGGAATCCTCTCTGGAAGAGGACAGAAGAAGGTAGCGTCCGTACTGATACATCAGCTGAGTCAGCCGACGGTTATCGCCTCCCTGACGCACTGCTTCCACCATCTGTTCTCCTGTCATTTCCGCTTCCGGTTCTTCTCCCCGCACCAGCTGCAGCCGCTGACGTTTCATCAGTTTATTTATATCACAGGTGTGCGTTTCTTTCAATCGACGATACTTAGGAATTGTATGGTTAATTCTTAGAAATACCTGATTCCGGTCAATCGGGCATTCCATACCTGCCTTTGGCGCATAATCCGTTTCCATGGCAAGAAGCAGAAGCACTCTGGACGCACCGCGAACCGTCAGGTATGCCTGGGCCGGTTCAGACACTGCAATCCCCGACTTCACGGTTCCTCCCTCCGCACAGATCCGGACCGCTCCGAACAGCTTCACCCCTTCCGTTCCGTCACTGTGTTTCGTTTCCAATGCCTGCACATCAAAGCAGAGGCAATCATTTTCCACATAGGTACGGTAAGGGTTCCGTCCGCCGTCAAAGGTCAGCGTCAATGAAATCCCCTCCGGTGAATCATCTTCAATCCGATACGCAAACACCCGGTCCGGATGGGAGCTGAAGGCTTCCCGTTTCTGATGACCAAAAGACGTATCAAAACTGCAGGAAAACAGCCCGCTGTCCAGATCAAGACGGCGCCTGTAAGAGCCTTCCCTGACCCGGGCCGTTTCCTTACGGCAAAACATTCCCGGCTGACCGGATTTTTCCTCCTCTTTGGATCGTTCCATCTGTGAATCAGAAAAAGAAAGGTCAAGTCTGCCGACCGGCAGATTGGTTCCATAGTTTCCTCTCCGTCCCATGAATCCTTCCAGATGCCTCCAGGCGGCTTCATGATCCCCGTCCGCTGCTGCCTGACGTGCCCGGTAAAACGCTTCTGCCGCATGATCCGAATAAGGATTCACACGGTCTGATCCGGAGAAGAACGTCAAATGGGAAAGGTCAATCTGCTCATTTCGAATTCCTCCATAAAGCATCTGTCCCATGAAGCCGTTTCCAAGCGGACAGCCCTGATGCCAGTTTTCAGCCGGCCGGTCAAAAAAAATGTAATTCTGTGCCATGTATCTTACCTCGTTCTCCAAAACTCGAATCTGCCAAAGCCGGTTCTGCCGGATTCTTTGCCGCGCAAACTGCTCTGACTGCAGCGCAAAAAGACTGCTACGGAAACCCATAGCAGCCTCTTTCGTTATTTATCGTTCATTCCGAAAAGCTGGCGCCGCATGCCATTGGCATATGTGCCCGGATATCCGCGATATCTAACTATATTTTACTCGTATTCCTTAACAAGTTCAAGAGCCTTTTCCCACTCAGCGGTATAATATTCGGTTACCTGATCCAGTCCAAGCGCCTTTGCCTGCTCGGTCATTGTGGACCACAGTTCCTCGAACTCAGCCTCGTCAGCCGCATATACCATCTGCCAGGAGTACTTCTTAACGATCTCACCGATCTGGGTTACTGTGATTTCAAGATCATCGGTAGCCGGAGTGATCATGTTAACAGCCTGTGTGGAATCAGCAACCATATCATTTGCGTACAGATACTCAGCCAGTGCGTTTACACCGCCCATCATCTCATTTACTTCCTGCTTCATGAGAGACGGATTTCTGCTGATGGTTGTCGGCCAGTAACGGTAGCTCAGTGTGTATCCGCTCTCAGTAACCGTTGCAGCCTGCGGTCCAAGTGTGTTGAACGCATAAACGCCATCCTGGAATGCGCCGCCGCCGATTTCTTCCGGCATCAGCAGCTCTGTCTTATTGTCAACGATATCCCAGTTAATGATGTACGGCTCGCCGTTCTCATCATAATCCCATGTTACACCCTGCGGTCCGTTGGACAGGTATGCACAGATCTCCGGATCGTACAGCCAGTTCAGGAACTCAAGAGCAGCATCTACATTTTCACAATCCTTGGAGATTGCAAAATACCAGTTACGTCCGATGGTCTGAGCCGGTGCGTTGTAAAGCTTCATGTCGTCTGCAACAACACTTGCAAGACCGTCAACCTTCTCTGCATTGTTCTGATTCTGGGAATTGTAGCTTCCTGTCAGCCAGGAGAACCAGGAGAACATCACGCGGCCTGCGCTGAACTTCGCGTCTACATCAGCATAGGTCTGGGACATGGAATCCGGATCCAGAAGGCCTCTCTGATTTGCTTCGAAGTAGAACTTCAGCGCTCTCTTGTAGAAGCTGTCGTCCGCCAGCAGGGAGCTGGTCTCCTTGGTAATTACATTAGTCTCCATCAGCGGGGAAACGTACTCGGTATCAATACCGTACATGAAGGACAAAGTGGAAATCTCCAGTGCACTTACGCTGTCCCAGTCGGAGAACAGAGAGAATCCGTAAACTTTTTCACCAAGCTCGGTGGTCGGCTTGTACTCTACCATCTTCTCAACAACATCCAGATAATCCTCCAGTGTGGTAACATCCGGCATACCTACTGCCTTGTATGCATCCCACTGCAGAAGCGGAACCCAGTTAAAGGAGTTGTAGGAAGTCGGGCCGATTGCGGTCGGCATGATGTACAGATTTCCGGTATCACAGCTGGTGAAATCCTGAGAATACTTGATTGCATTTGCATAGTGCTCGTTCTCAAACAGATTCGGCAGCTGATCCGCATACTCGTTCAGCGGAAGAAGCATGTCCGCTTCCATCGCCAGAGTTGCCTGATCCAGACCTTTTAAGCCAATGATATCCGGCAGCTCACCTGCAACCAGATACTGCTGCAGCTTTGTCTCAACTTCGTTTCCGGTCGGATCCAGCTCAAGCTTGATCTTCAGATCGTCATAAAGCTTCTGAGCGCCCCAGCCTTCCCAGATACCGGACTCACCGGTAACAGACTGCATGACAAAACCGGTCAGCGTTACTTCTTCCTTCTCCGCCTCTGCTGCAAATACGCCGCCTGTCATGGACAGTATCGTTGCACCTGCAAGAACTAAGGATAAAACTTTTTTCTTCATGTGAAAACCTCCCATTATTTTTTTTCGTTATATGATAAAGCCACGGGCTTCTATCCTGATTGATTTGAAACTGTTTTTACTGCATTTCTTTGTACTGCCCAACTCCATCCTGACTGCCGGAACCCTTCTCATCCCTTGACCGCACCGATCATCATACCCTTTACGAAATATTTCTGGAAGAACGGATACACAACCAGGATCGGAACGATAGTTACGATACACACGGTATACTTGATGGTCAGCGGCGACAGCATGGTGGACGGATCCATCTCCGCCATCATTTCCGGATTCTCCCGGGCAATCTCCGCCAGTGTGTTTGCTTCCTTCAGGTAACGGTACAGAACATACTGCAGGGACTGGAGCGCTCTGTCCTTGGTGTAAAGAACGGTATCCATCCAGTTATTCCACTGACCGACCGCAGAGAACACGGCGATGGTTGCCAGAATCGGCTTGCACAACGGCAGAACAATTCTGGTAAAACGAACCAGATATCCGGCTCCGTCAATCTCCGCTGATTCCTCCAGAGACGGAGGCAGTGATTCCATGTACGTCTTGACAAGGATCAGATTGAACGGTGTGACACAGCAGGGCAGAATGTATACCCAGAAGGTATCATAGATGTTCAGCGTTTTGTAGGTAAGGAACGTGGGGATCACACCGGCGCCGAAATACATGGTAATAATCACAAAACGGTAAAAAATCTTCTTGTGCCAGTACTCTTCCCTGGAGAAGCAGTATGCCGGGAAGGACGCGCAGATCAGCGTGAATATGGTTCCCAGAACCGTTCTTGCCAGCGAAACCATGGTAGCACCCGGCAGCTCTTTCAGAGACAGCACCTTCGCATAGTTCTCAAAATGAATTCCACGGGGTATGATGTTGATTCTTCCGGTTGCCACCAGCGAATTATCGCTGATGGTGTTAATGAATATGTAATAGAAGGGGAAGATGCAGGCGATGGTAAACAGACCGAATACGATGCAGATGAGAATATCTACGGTATGGTCCTTCCATGTTTTTTTCACAACGCCGCGATTTTCCGTTTCCTTCGGTTTTCTTCGTAATGCCATTGGAGACTCCTTTCTTTGGACGTGAATGTTTGGAAAATCTGTTTAGAAAATCGATGATCCGCGAATCTTCTTCGACAGCGTGTTAGCAATCAATACAAGAAGCACGCTGACAAGTGATTTCCACATACCGACTGCGGTTGCGTAGGAAATGTTGCCCTGCTGCAGACCGTAACGGTATACATAGAGGTCCAGAACTTCAATGGCATCCTGAGTCATTGCGTTGGAAAATACCAGATACTGGTCAATTCCATTGTTGATGATGTTTCCGATCTGAAGGACGAACATGACGAAGAAGGTCGGAAGCAGATGCGGCGTGGTGATATACCACATCTTCTGGAATCGTCCGGCACCGTCAATGTTCGCTGCCTCATAGATTTCAGAATCAATGGAAGTGATCGCCGAAATGTAAACAATTGCACCCCATCCAAGGCCCTTCCACAGATGATATCCCAGCATTTTCAGCCACATGTGGCTGTTCTCAGTCAGGTAGTTGACCGGTGTTTTGATCACGCCCATTCCAATCAGAAGAGTGTTCAGAAGACCTTCTGTTGAGAAAAGGGAGAAGAAAGCCGCATACACAAGAACCCAGCTGATGAAGTTGGGGATCGTTGTCAGTGTCTGAACCAGCTTCCGGTATCCCTTCCACGGAATCTCCATCAGGAACATGGCGAAGATCATCGGAAGGATCATGGTTGCCATGTAAAGCAGGTTGATGCCAAGCGTGTTGGACATGACACGGACAAACTGCATCCGCAGCACCGGATTGTTAAATGGTGCGATAAACCATTTGAATCCGACAAAATCACAGTCAAACAGATCGCGTCCCGGCTTATAGTTGAAGAAGGAATAGGACCAGCCCAGAAGAGGCATGTAGGAAAAGATCAGAATTCCAAGCAGGAACGGAGCTGACAGCAGAAAGAGCCGAAAACCGGCTTTTTGGCGAGGACTTTTCGCCTTCTTTGACTTTTGCATATGTTGTACTCCCCTTTTTTGTTCATACTTCCAACCGAACGTACCGCAAAGCGAATCACAAAAACGTCCAATTGGCTTGTTTTCTTGGTTTTATTATATCTGCTCATTCTGCACAAAGTAAATTGAACAAATTCCAAAAAGCAGTACATTTTCACAGTTTCTTCACATTCTTTTCCATTTTTCTGTCGGAATATGTTATGATATCCTTAGTAAAACGGAATCCGAATCCGCGCTTCCTGTAACTTTCCCGTTGAAAGCTGCCTGCGTGGTATTCGGAGGTTCAATCGGTAAATCTATGATACGAGGAGTCTCTCTTATGAAAAAGCCACGTTTTTTTTCTTCGAAACACAGCCATTTCTTCTCCCGCATGCTTCTGATCAGCACGGTCCTTCTGACTGTTTTTTCCTTCTCTGTCAGCATCTTTATTTCGCAGCTTTCCATCCGCTACGAACGCTCCCAGTACCTGAAGCCCTATGACCTGGCAGCGGCAAACCTGTCAGAGGCATTTTCCAACCATTTTGACAATTTCTACATTCTGGCAGGAAAGGTGTTAAGCGGCAACCGGTGCGATCCCAATCTCTGCAAGCTGCTGGAGGCCTCCTCCTACGATGATGTCAGCGCCGCTACCAGAAATTCCTGCATCCGCCTTCTGACTGACATCTGCAATGATGACCGGTATCTGCGCGGTTTCCTGATCTATTCGCCGGCCACTGAGCAGCTGTACTACTTTTCCGACACGCAGGCCTACCTGGCACCGGCAGAGCATGTCACAGACATGAAGCCCATCACGCCATTCAGCCGCAATACCTTTTCCCTGGATGAAGTCAGCCGGATGATCTACGCATGCACCGGAAATGCGTTTGTCCAGCACACGTATTACGGACTGACGGCAACCATCTACCGGACAGCGGATGCGCCTCTCGGCTATCTGATTCCACTCTACTCCGTTGCGGAATATAACAGCATCCTTGCAAACTACGAGTTTACCACAAACTGCACGTTTCGCATTTCCGATCCGGAGGGCAATCTCTTTTTCAACTCTTCACCTGCTCTGGATGTCTCTTCCGGTAATTATTATCAGGATACCCTGAAGATTGAGAATGGAAAGTTTCTGCTTACCTACTATACCGAAGAATATCAGCCTGCCTTTCCCTCTCTTTCCCGACTGAGTATTCTCCTTGCGCTCCTGCTGACTGTGTTTTCCTTCGGTCTCTACTACCTGACCTATTACCTGTCTAACCGGAACATCCATGTGATCCTGGACGGTATGAAGAAATTCCAGCTCAATGACCTGACCTACCGGATCGACAGCCTTCCTGGACATAATGAGTTTACTGAAATTATTGAAGGTTTCAATGCCATGTGTAACGAACTGCAGCAGAATGTGGAGAAATCCTATGTCTATGAGCTGCAGCAGAAGCGAAGTGATCTTTATGCACTCCAGACCAGCATCAACCCGCATTTCCTTTATAACACACTGGAGATGATCCGGGCACAGGTATTAAATGGTAAAAACTCCGATGCCTCCCAGATGATCCTTCTTCTCTCCAAAATCTACCGCTCTCAGATCAACGGAAGCATGTTTGCCACTCTGGAGCAGGAGGAAGAGCTTTGTGAAAACCTGATGATCCTCTATCAGTACCGGTTCCAGAATTTTGAATATGAATTTGATCTGGATGACAGCGTCAGCCACTTTGCCCTTCCAAAAAACACACTGCAGCCGCTGATTGAAAACTATTTCGTTCATGGCATCGTCTCCGAACGCCAGGACAACCTGATCATTCTCTCCGTCACTTCGTTTCTGGAGGAAAACCGGCGTTACATCCGGCTGAGCCTCGCCAACAACGGAAAGCCGATCTCGCCGCAGCGGCAGGCAGACATCGAGCAGAAGCTGCAGCAGAATCTGTACAACGAAAATGACGCGGTCGGCTTTGCCCTGACCAACGTCAACAGCCGTCTGCGGATTGTCTTCCACAACGACTGCAGCATTCACATCACCTCCGGAGGCGATGACATGAGCTTTCGAATTGATCTGCGGTTCCCTGCCATGACCGCAGAACAGCTAAAGGAGCCTTTCCAGTAAACCATCTGTCTGCCGCGCCTTGCCATATCGGCAGGGCGCGGCAGCAGTCGATTCTGTGAAAGACTCCTTTTCTCATGCATTTCTGCCCCGCCGGAACTGGCCGGGCGACATCTCATATTGTCTGCGGAACAGACGGTTAAAATAGGAAACCGACTCAAAGCCGGACTCCACGGCAATCCGTGCCACCGGTTCCTCCGTTGTCTGAAGCAGATAGGCGGCATACTGAATCCTTGTCTGCTCAATATAAGCGAACAGCGTCTGTCCGGTTGCTTCGCGAAAACATTTGCACAGATAATTCCGGCTGACCGCTGCTTCCTTTGCCAGCTGGTCGAGCGTCAGGGGCTCTGTAAAATGACTGTCAATGTAGGTGAGAACCGCTTCCAGCCGTCCGAAGCGGCTCATACCGTCCTCCGTTTTTTCAATTTCCTGGTTTTCGTGATAGCAGCGGTACAGAAGCGCCAACAGCAGATGGGCTTCCGTCTCCGTTACCAGTTCCCACCCGATCCGTCTCTCCTTCTCTTCCTGTCCAATCCGTTCGAAGCATTCCCGCATTGCCTGATAATCCCGCGCACTGCTGGTGATCCGGTTGGAAAAGGTTTCTGCCCGGTGGAAAAAAGGCTTCAGATATTCTTTTCCATGCCTGTCTTTCCAGATGGAATCCGTATCAAAAATCAGAACACTTAATGTCAGCTCCTCATCGTCATGAAGTGCCAGATGACGTTCGGAATTATTGATCACAAAAATATCTCCCGGGCGGATGGGATACAGCTTGCCGCCGATGATGTAGGTTCCGGTTCCCTTCTCTGCCAGGTTCAGTTCCAGACAGTTGTGGCAGTGAAGCTGCTTCTGTTTTTCTGTGACTCGAAACAGGCGCCAGGGCAGCCCGCCGGAAAATCGGAATTCTTCCTGCGTGTACTGCATTATTCGTAAAGCCAGTCCAGCTTATCCAGTGTCTCACCGGACAGACCGGCATTTCGTCCATTGATCGGCACACCGGCCGGCACAACACCGACAATGGTAAATCCGCCGGTACCCATGTAGATTTCATGGGTTCCCTTCTCATACTGGAACACATGGATGTTCATATCCGGACAGCTCTCTGCCTGCATGGCATTGGCAAAAACAACGGCAAGACCGCCCCGGTCATCGGCATGGGTATTGGTTTCCAGATCCGGTACCTGCAGCCATTCAATTGCTTTTGCGTTCATGTAGGCAAGAAGAATCTGGGAATCCTGGGGCAGAGACAGCTTCACCTTCATGCCGTCCGTAATTGCCTCACCCAGTCCGAACCGGATGCCAGTCAGACCTTTCAGCTCCGACGCAAGGGTCAGGATCGGCGATGTCATGTCTGTGAATACATGCTCCCCTTTCTTTATGGTATAAGTCTCGCAGTTTTCACTGAGCAGGGTAAACGGTGCCTGGGGCAGCGGTTCTGCTTCCACTGCGTCATCCGTCTCATTGCCCGGGTAAATGCCCTGCTTCATCTCCTCCAGATGCTTCCTGAAGTTCGCCAGCTCTTCCTCGTACTTCGGCAGGCAGGCGGTCCAGTGACCAAAAATTTCGCCGTTGGGGAATGGAATTTTCCGCTGCGGTGTCTGCATGCTGTTGGCATAGAGATAGGTGCGGTCTGTCAGCTTTGCCAGTTTCCGGTACCAGTCCATGCTCTCCTCCCACGGAATCAGAGCCCCCTCCAGCAGCGACAAATCGCCCCGCAGGTTCTCATCCATGGTATATTTATAGCGCAGAATCCGGTAAGCCGCCTCCAGTTTCTTTGCGTAGCACATGGTCATCTGATAAACCGCTGTGATATCGGTTAGCCAGCCGTTCAGTTCACAGAGAGCTGCCGCCTTTGCTGCCGCGTCCTTTTACTCTTCTGTTTCTGCTTTCGTCCATGGAGCCTGTTCCTGAGCAGCGTTAAGGCGGTCAACGGCCGTGGTGATGTGCTCCAGGGCGGACTGGGCAAAATAAATGGTTTCTCTTGCCATATCCACCGGTGTCTCGCCATAGTGCGGTTCTTTGCTGATCTCTCTCTTTACATAGTCATCCGGCTGTTCGCCCGGTGTGGAAGCAGATCGCCACAGCTCATAGTTGGGGCGGTAACGCTTCACATTTGTGAACTGGCTCATGGACATGCCAAGGCTCATGGTCTGGCGGTTGCCCTCCGTGATGCCGACATGGCGCAGAATCCGCGGCGCACACTCGCCCATGTCGTTGAATGCCTGCAGGATGTGGCCGGCTGTCTCCGGATCACAGTGGAAATGACTGCCAAGGACTTCTTTCCAGTACAGCTCCTCGGCGCCCGGATCACGGTCCGGATTCCATGCATAGCGGAACCATGCCTTGTACCACATCCAGTCACGATCCATCTGCAGCAGACGCGGGCTTGCCTTGTCCGCAGAGTATGGCCAGTCCCAGAAAAAAAGCGGATAGAGATGAAGTCCGTTTACGCCCATGCGGTCTCTTCCCGCCTGCACGCATTTCTGGATGAAGGAGGCAGAGCCATAGCGGAAAGGCTCCAGATTTGCCACCACATGAACATTCATGATGTGGGTCTGGCCGTGGGAGGAAAGACGCAGATGGGTATCCTGCCACTTTCCGGCAGGCAGATAGGTGGTCAGTCCTTCGCCGTTGTATTTCCACATGGTATAGAGATTTCCATAGAGCGGAATTGCCTGCTCCATGACAGCATTGGGATCACAGTCGTGGCCGCGCAGGATCAGCGGCGGCTCCTCGGTCAGTCCCGCCTTTTCAATGCCTTCCTTTACTGCCGGAATGATGGTTTTGATGAACCAGTCTGTTTTGTTCTGAGTTCCACGCAGGGCTTCGCCGAGACATACCATCAGGCCGATGTGAGGGAAAGAGCGGATGAATTCCACAATGGATTTGTATGTGTAGTCCGCGTTCAGCGGTGTGATGGAGCTCTGAAGCAGCTCCACGCCACGGGCCTCTGCCAGCGGCAGTGGAATGTGGATGCTGTAGAATTTTAAAACAAGCCAGATTCCTCTCCGGTCGCAGGCATCGGTCAGCCAGTTGAACATCTCCCGATTCAACTGATACACCTCTTCACTGACTTCCAGCGCTTCCGGGTAATCCGGTACTTTCACCAGCGAGGAGAACGGCAGACCGGTCCACAAATAGAGAACATTGCAGCGCTCCATCAGGATCTGATCCAGGAATTTCTCCCACATCGCCCTGTCATAGAACCAGGGGAAACGCTGGGGTGTGATCGGATATTCATAGGTCAGACGGGGCGGCTCGATCTTTGTCAGCTGCAGACCGATTGCCGGACCGCGCAGACGAAACTGCGGCGCATCTCCAAAGGCAATTTCAACGGGAAGAACCTGCTTTTTTCCCGCACGGATGTTTTTCTCAATCCGCTCTTTCAGCTCCAGGCAGCCATAGAGTGCACCGGTATCGCTTCCTCCCACAATCACAAACAGACGCAGACCGGAAATCAGCGTCACATAAAACCCTTCTCCCTCCGGTGCTTTGGTATGATAGAGAAGAAGTCCCTTCTCCTCCAACGCACGAATCAGGCCGCTCTTCCCACGGACACCTGCATAAATGGTATAGCCGTCGAAGCTTCTGTCTGTTGTCCAGTCACTGCCCCCCTCGGCCGCATATGTACATGAAATTTCCGCCTGCTTCAGACTCGCCTCAACATGGAATAAACCCAGTGCGATCCGTTTGTTGTTTTCTGTTTCTCTGATCATCCGAATCTGTTGTTTCACGTTATGTCCTCCTTATTCTAATTTGATATTTCTTCGCGCAAGAATGTCGGAAACCTTCACTGCCTGACCGGTTCGGACGGATTCTTCCATGGCCTCCATCACTGCCAGTGTACGGATTCCCTCCTTCAGGTCCGGCTTTGGTGTCCGTCCTGCAAGCACATCCTGCGCATATTCTTCTATGTAATTCTGATATTCTCCGGCATGATGCGTCTCTGACTCAAACCGGAAGTAATAGCCGTGCAGCTCATCATAGGTGTGGAGCTGCGCCGTCTTCTGGATTGGCTGAAAATTGGTGTAGTATTTCAGCTTTGGATAGCCGGCTCTGCTGATTCCCCTGCTGCCCCGCAGTGTGCAGCTGATGCTCTGTTCGACGGCACTTCCCAGGGTCGGCTCCGCATAGACACCGGAGACGCTTGCAAAACGACCGTCTTTATTCTTCAGCAGAAATTTCAGGGTATCCGGTACATCCAGTCCGTAGGCCTTTGTGTTCTCGCTGACAACTGCCAGTCCGTACACTTCTTCAATGTCCGGCAGATACCATACTGCCAGATCAACCGCATGGATCATGAAATTATACATCCAGGAAAAGCCCTTCTGATGACTCCATGCCCGCTCCAGAAACCAGCGGGAATCGCTGATGTAGTGGGTTTCCACCGTTTCCAGCTCTCCATGCTTTCCGGCCAGATAGTCTTCTCTCTGTCTGCGGGCCGGTTCAAAATAGCGGGAACTCTGTCCTACAAACACACGCCGTCCTGTCTTTCTCTGAACAGCAAGCAGTTCATTGGCCTCATCCAGACTGACCATCAGCGGTTTGGTACAGATCACATCCTTTCCTGCTTCCAGCGCCATCCGGATGTGCGTGGCATGAAGCTGATCCGGTGTATAAATTCCGATGACATCGATTGCCGGATTCTCCAGCATATCCTGATAATCGGTGGTATAACGGTCAATTCCAAACTCCCTGCACCGCTCTCTGCACAGTTCTTCATTCAGATCGCAGATCATACCAAGCTCCCAGTATTTACTCTGCAAAACAGCGGAAATGATGCTTCTTCCTTCTCCAAGTCCCAATACACCCATGCAAAATGTCTGATTTTTCATTTTTTCTTTTCTCCTTTCCGGTCTGGTGTCAGAGGATGTCAGATTTCCTTCTGAACCATTCTGAGAAAAGGATAGCAGAAAGAGGGCGCATTGTCTTGCCTTCCATTCCGGAAAACTTGCACAATATTAATCAGCAGCTGATCCCAGTGTTTTCTGTTTCCGGCCGTATCGGACTGTCTGCTCTCATCATACCCGATTTTCTCCGGATATGCACTTTATTTTTTTCACAATCCTTGCACTTTTTCCGGTTCTTCTGCCGGATCGTCATGTCCTTTCTGCATTCTCTCCGGGCATTTTTTCGGGATACCGCCCTTGACACGCGCCGCTTACCTATAGTATAACATGGATAGAATATTTCGTGTTTTTCTTTTTATACAGGTCCGCTCCCGATTGCCGACTTCACTCTGACGCTGTATAAAAACAACAGATACACAAAGGTGAGGTGAATTTATGTATCAGGCTGTTATTGTTGACGATGAACCAATCATCGTGGACGGCATTGCAAAAGCTATCGACTGGAGCGGCTTCCACATCGAAGTTGCCTGCGCGGCAACGGATCCGCAGGAAGCGCTGAACTACATTCTGTCCCACCCGGTCCACATCGTCATTACCGATGTCTCCATGCCGGGGCTGGACGGTCTGCAGCTGATCCAGAAGGCGAAGCAGAGCAAACCCAATCTCTATGTGGTTGTTCTCAGTGCCTATGACAATTTCGAATATGTCCGCACTGCCCTCCGCTGCGGCGCGGAAAATTATCTGCTGAAGCCGTTGGATCCGGACGAGCTCTCCGACACCATCAGCCAGATCATCAGCCACATTCAGGAGCGCGAACAGCTGAGCCAGACCTATGGTCAGTCCATGATGACCTTCCGCAGCGCGTTTACGGAACAGTGGGTGAAAAATCTGCTTGGTGGAAGCGATCTGGTCAGCAGAGCGGAGCTTCTCGGTATTAATCTGGATGCTGACTCCTTTACCTCCGTCATCTTTTCCTGCCCGGACGGCAATGAGACAGCCATGTCCCGCTTTTTCGACCGCCTGCTCTACCATCTGCCCGGTCATTTTACCGGTAATTTCTTTTTTGAAACACCTTCCCGTCTTGTCAGCGTTCTTTCTCCGATATCCCATGCGGAGGAGTCGGTCTGCGACTTCCTTCTGCCGATCCTGACTCTGATGAGAAACAGCGAAATCCCTGTGTTCGCCAGCATCGGAACTACCGTATCCGGCTATTCTGAGGTTCCAAAAAGCTATCAGCAGGCTGTTTCCTTTTCGTTTCTGGAATATGCGGATCTGTCCTGTGCTGTTTATCAGGAAGAACCCGCCATCACATCGTCTGTCCAGGATGCGCTGAAAGCACTTCCTTGTGACTGCAGCACCGTTTCTCCGGTTGCCGTCCTTTTTGACCGCTATGATCCGGAAATCTGCTGCCGCCATGTTCTCAGTCAGTGGATTGCCTCCATCTGCAGGGAGGAATATCAGTTAAGCGATAAATATCCCCAGCTTGCCGGTCTGCTCCCCGGTTATCCGAAAGCACTGTCCGCAGCTGCTTCCGACTATCGGGATTTTACGCTGCGTTTCCTGACAGAAAGCTTTCCCGTCATCTCCAAATCCCAGCAGACCAGCTATCCTATGGTTGACGCTGTCCTGAAGATTATCCATGAGTTTTCGGACAAGGACATTTCGCTGAAGACGCTGGCTGCGAAACTGAACGTGACGCCCTCCTATCTCGGAACCATGTTCCGTCAGCAGACCGGCTATTATTTTAATGACTATCTGGCAGATGCGCGGCTGCGCTACGCAGCAGAGCTTCTGGAGAACACGGATCTGAAGATTAAGGATATTGTTGACCGGATCGGCTTCTCCAGCCAGACCTATTTTAATCGTTCCTTCAAACGGTTCTTCGGAACGTCTCCGGTGACCTGGCGGAGGGATAAGAAATTAAAAGAACTGTAAATGTTATCGATCCTCATACAGAAAACGAAGATTTGCGCTCATTACCTGGGCCGTGATCCAGGACGGATTCCAGACCTGCATTCCGCCCCGGTAGCGTTCCAGATACTGCAGAATCTGCGGATACATGACCTGAAAATAGTTGGTCTGATAGTACTGTTCTCCCTGTTCTCCGATGACCGAATAGCCCCATTCCCCTTCCTCGGACGCAATGCCGCAGGTCAGCGCGTTTCCGATATGAGAAGCCATCTCGGTCAGCCGCCGTTTTTTGCATATCCTTCCAAAACGATACAGCTCATATACCGGAAAAAAGACATCCAGATGATGATTCTGCACACTGACGCCGGGCCATCCCGTTGTCCGGAATTTTTTCTGCGCACAGAGCGTTCCCGGGCGAAAGCCCGTTTCCCAGTGGTAGACAAACGTCAGGATCCAGTCTGCCGTCAGCGTTCCCCATTCCCGATACCCGTCATTCCCTGTTATCTCATAGAGAAGCGCTGCCGTTGTAAACATGTAGATTCCTGCCTCCTTGTCCTCGCATGCTGCATCCATGGTTGCGTAAGCAAAGGGCGTTTCAAAGGTGCTCATGTAAATCTCCGCATACCGTTCGTACCTTCGCTGCGCCTGTTCCAGATAAGTCTTCTGTCCAAAATACTGATATGCCTTCGCCAGTACAGCCACACAGGGAGCTCCTGCCGCATTGCGCAGCTCCGATGACGGTCGGCCTTCCATGGTCCAGGACAGAGGATACAATCCTTCCGAGGTCAAAACATCTTCCCTCATCAAAAATTCGCAGACCCGTTTTACCGCATCTTCCCACAGTTTCGGCACTTCCGTTCCCTGTTCTTTTAGCAGAAGCATGACATCCAGAACGTCAGAAATGCTCTCCCCTTCAATTCTGGAGGAAACAGGTGTCCCCGGATCGTTCCAGCTGCCCTGCCAGGAACCGGTTTTCACCAGATAATATCCCAAATACAGGCCGGGGATCCTGCATTCGCCGTTTTTCAGGAAATGATCGACCGTCTTCATCGCTCTCTGCAGACGGAACGGTTCCCCGGACCGAATCCCCAGCATACAGTCGCACCATGCCAGACGGATTGCCTGACCGGTCCAGCCATAGAGAAAATATTCCGGGCGGCCGGATATGTTTCCGAATGGATTTTTATCGCCGAACGTCAAATAGCCGCAGCATCCTTCCTCTTCATAAAAGCGGCTGTCCAGCACGTTCTTTTTCAGATGTACCATTTCTTCGCAGGAATACATGGGGACTGTCTGCGGATGAAGCAGCCGGTAACCCATGCCGGGAAGCACGGTAAAGCCCCTCCCCTCCTTCGTATGAGAATCCAGACGAAGATAATAGACCTTATGAATAGTTTCCCCAAATCCAAGCCTGCGGTACCCTTTCATGTAGGAAAGCGGTGTGCATCTGCCTCCGTAGAACACGTCGCTCATCCCGTTGAACATCAGCGGACCGCTGGCGGAAAGAATCTGATACCCGCCCTCTGTTTTGCATGCGCCGAGAGACCAGTACTCCTCATCGGTTCCGTTCTCTGTCTCAGGAACGGAAAGCAGCGTGAGACTGTAAAAAGCTTCCTCTTCCTTCCACTCCACATTCACTGCCGGAATCGGGAGACGATGTTCCTCCACAACCGTTCCTTTTCCGTTGACGGTTCCGATGTGCGGCACAACACGATTCGGATCGGCGGAAGGGTTATCGTTGTAAATCAGATGGGGAATCGTCACTTTCTGTTTCTCCCCACTGCGGACAGACAGTTTCATGCCGCAGGCCAACTCGTCCATAGCCTTTTCGCTCCCATTCCGAAACATCACAGAAATCCGGATTTCCTGATCTTCCTTCTTCAGCTGAACCGAAGCTTCCAGCTCCTGGCTGCTCAGAACTGCCAGAATGCAGTTCTCTTCCTGCTGCAGCTCGGTGATTCTCCACCGATTTCCCACGGGATTCCACGGACGACCAACCGAATACCACAAAAGTTCTGTCAGCCTGACTGTATACACAGATTTCTCATTCACAATGAGGTGGAACTCATCTCTATTTTTATCGAATTTCATTTTCGTTTCCATTGAAGTCCTCCCTTTATTTCTTCTCCAACCTCAGAACAACCGGTTCTCCGACCTCCGCAAAGATCATCTCGTTCTCATCCATCCGAACGGACAGAACATCCACGGCGGATCCCTGTTTTTCCTCCATGGAAATCTGCAGCTGATGTCCGCGGATCATCAGATTGTCCAGCTTCCACCAGCGCAGATGTGTTTTCAGCGGGTCGATTATGATTCGATTTTCTTCAACAGTGATTCCCACGACAAAGCGGATGATGAGATCCAGCCAGAAGGAATGGTTATAATCCGCTTCGTCGCTGATCCGTTCTCCTGTCACCGCATTGTAATGTTCTACCAGATATGGTCTATTTTTATCGCCATCGCGAAAATGCTGTGCCGTATATTCATTCAGCATCCGGTCAAACCAGGCATCATAGGCATGACCATGGTTTCTGCTCTCGTTTCCAAGAGCTTCCAGTGCAATGCCGGTGGTAAAGGGCCAGGACGGTCCGCACCAGACACAGCCATCCCTTCCCTTGATGTAGTTCCCCATCCATCCGCCGGACGGTGAGAAGACGGGGCAGTCTTTCGATACTGTTGCAAACCCGGAGCCGGTACAGAACGCTTCCGGATCCATCAGAGGAAGGATTCCGCGGTCATGTTCCGATTCTGTAATCTGCGCCCAGAACGGATCGATTCCCACAATATGGCGCACCATTGCCTTTTCATCGGTTTCATAATGGAGATCGTAGAAAAATCCGGTTTCCGGATCCCACATTTTCTCCAGGATATCCTTTCTGGCCTGGTCCGCTTTCTTCTGATAAAAGTCAGCCTTTTCTTCGCAGGTTTCCCAGATGCTCCTGCATTCTCCGGTCCCCCTGTCCACACGGATACTCCTGTCTTCCCGACTCTTCTCGCTGATACTCCTGTCTCCCCTGCTTCTTCCGTCCTCGCTGATGGTTTCGTTTTCCACAGGTCTGTTCAGCCGGTACTTTACCGCAATCTGATCCCGCTTCGCTTTCTCCTGACTCAGCACCTTCATGATGTTTGCCAGTCCCTGCAGATTCTGATAGTGATAAACACTCCGGTCTACCCGCTTCAGCGGCGTGAAGAAGGCTGGATCCTTCGGGTTAGCCGGATAGCTTCCCTGTTCCTTCCAGCCTTTGAAATACCAGTAGCCCGGCTGATATTCCTTTCCGGTCATGTTGTGGTTTCGCTCAATCAGCAGACTGTCCCTGTCATTTCCATATACCTTCTCGTGTCCGGCAATGTAACGCTCCATGGCTGGAGCCATCTCTGCCAGAAACATCCGGTCGCCATCTACCAGATAGTTCTTCCAGATGCTCCAGATGATGTAATTGGCATAGGATTTCTGCTCGCCCTCCACATAGGCGCTGAGAATCAGTCCGTCCTCATTCTGAGCAGCAAACGCGGAACGAATGATTTCCTTCGTCCGTTCCCGATCCGGATGCCAACGCAGATCCTGCACATGAAGCGGCGTAGACAGAGGAATCAGTTTGCTGAATTCCCATCCGGAAGGTTTCAGCGGATCTTTTTTCATCCGGTGATCCCGCCCCTCATACATCACCGTCTCCTGAAACCGTCCCAGCCCGGGACGGCACATGGAATTTTTCAGGATGTACCAGCGGTATTCCCAGCAGCGGTTCATCCGTTTATCGCTGCACACAAAGGAGGGCGCGGACTCGTAAAACCGGTGGTTTTCAGAAAGAAGCGCTTCCAGCATTTCATCGTCGGAGCTGTTTTGGAAGCAGCGAAAAAAATCGCAGATTTTTTCTTTCAGACGTTCCTGCGAATAGGCTGCTGCCGCCAGATTTTCAACTGCCGCGGCAGCTCTGACCGCAACCTTCTGCCCCGGCTCGATCACGATTTTCGGCTCTCTGTGATTCCAGAATGCAGCAATGCCAATCTGGATTCCAAATCGAAGAATGCCGCTTTCTGCATAGAGACCATAGCCCGCATCGGATTCTGCGGATGCACAAAAAAGCTCATCGGTCTTTTCAAAGCCTTCCGGTCTGCAGCGCAGTCCAAGCTCGATTCGTTCCTCCGACCGGTTCTCCCATTCCATCAGACTGACTGCAAGATCCGCTCCGATCACCGTTTTTGTTTCATGAAAGGCAATTCTCTCATCCTCATATGCCATGGTCATGTGAGTCGGATACCAGACTGCTTCCATTTCTTCCGGCGCCATTTCCACAGAACACTCCACAGCAAACAACTCCGTCAGATTCATCTTATGAATAAAATCAAAGCAGCCGACAAATCCGGGCTCCGGATTCAGAATGTCAACCGCAAGCCGGTCTCCTGCCGGACCAAACAGCAATTTTCCTTCCTGTGTCCGCAGACATCGTTTTTCATAGTGTAAACAATCCTTCTTGTTCATGCGTTCTTTCCACTCCGTTCTTTTCTGCGGCTCCGTATTCCATCCAATCACATCCGGCCGATTCCTCTGCCCTCCGAAACCGCATCTGTACAAATCGAATCACTTTCATCAATTATTTCATATAGACTATAATTCTGTCAATTGCATTTTTCTCGATCCTCATGTACAATATCAATAGATATCTGACAGGAGGCGACCGAAATGGTTACGATTAAAGATTTTGCATCTTACTGCACCACAGACCGCGGCTGGACTGCCGCTTTTGAACAGGCAATTGCCGCTCTGGATGCCCTTGGCGGCGGACTTCTCTATGTTCCTGCCGGTTCCTATGAAACCTGTTCCATTGAACTAAAAAGCAACATCACGCTCTATCTGGAATCCGGCGCGGAGCTGAAATTTATCCAGGACGCTGCTCTTTACCGCGTGGTTCAGTCTGAATTTGAGGGAAGATCGGAAGGTCTTTACATGCCCTGCATTTACGCAAAGGAGGCAGAACATGTAACAGTCTGTGGTCACGGAACCATCAATGGTCAGGGAAGCTACTGGTGGGAAGCAAGAAAGACACTGCCCCACAGCCGTCCCTATCTGATCTGCTTTGAACGCTGTAATCATGTAAAGATTCTGGATGTGAGACTGATCAATTCCCCGGTCTGGACCGTTCATCCGCTGTACTGCAACGATGTGGAGGTACGCGGTGTTACGATCCGCAATCCGTGGGATTCTCCCAACACGGACGGAATCAATCCGGACAGCTGCTGCAATGTGCGGATTGCAGACTGTCTCGTGGATGTGGGCGATGACTGTATTACCCTCAAATCCGGCACAGAGGAGACACCGGTGAAGGCTCCCTGCGAGAACATAACCATTACCAACTGCAACATGGTTCACGGCCACGGCGGCGTGGTAATTGGAAGTGAGATGAGCGGAAATGTGCGCAATGTGGTAATTTCCAACTGTGTGTTCCAGGATACCGACCGCGGAATCCGTGTGAAGACCCGCCGCGGCAGAGGCGGATCCATGGAGAGTATCCTTGTTTCCAATGTGATGATGGACCGGGTGCTCTGCCCCTTTGTTTTCAACATGTACTACCGCTGCGGAATGAACGGCGGTTCCTATAAGGATAAATTCGCCCACGATGTAGACTCCGGCACACCGATGATCCGCAACATCCAGATCCAGAACTGCATGGTCACAGACGCGCGCGCCGCAGCCGGCTTTTTCTATGGCCTTCCGGAAATGCCTATTGATAACGTAAAGATTTCCGACTGCACAATCCGTATGAAAGAAGGCGACGAAGGCGGCGATCCGGCCATGATGGAGGATCTGCCGAAGATGGCTCAGGAGGGAATCTTCATGCGCCATGCCGCGAATGTGGTATTCCGGAACGTGCAGGTAATCGGCAGTGTCAGTGAGAGCGGCTGGGACGTGGATGAAACCGTTTCCTAAAATTTATTACACTATACTCATGGAGGTATTACTATATGTATCGTATTTTTGAATTCAATCCGCAGCTGACGCCCTTTCAGAGTGATATTGATCTCCGCATGAACCGGTATCACCAGACAAAGCAGCGGCTGCTCAATGGAACCATGACTTTAAACGATTTTGCCAATGCCCATGACTATTTCGGCATCCACCACACCGATGGCGGCTGGGTATACCGCGAATGGGCGCCCAGTGCGTACCAGCTCTATTTCACCGGTGAATTCAATGGCTGGAATCAGACGGAATACCCGATGAAAAAACTGGAAAACGGAATCTGGGAATTAAAGCTGGAAGGCGACAATGCGCTGTGGGATGGCTGTAAGGTGAAAACCATCGTTGACGCCAACATGACACGAACCGAACACATCCCGCTCTATGCGAGACGTGTTGTTCAGGATCCGAAAACAATCCTGTGGACATGCGAAGTGGTAGACGATAAAAAGCCGTTTGCATGGACGGATTCCAATTTTGAAGGCGAAGATTCTCTCTACATCTATGAAGCTCATGTGGGCATGGCGCAGGAAGAGGGAAAGGTAGGTTCATACCGTGAATTTGCCGATTCCATCCTGCCGTGGGTTAAGGAATGCGGCTACAACACCATTCAGCTCATGGCGATTATGGAGCATCCCTACTATGGAAGCTTTGGCTATCAGGTATCCAGTTTCTATGCCGCATCTTCCTGGTTCGGCAAGCCGGAGGATTTAAAATATCTGGTTAATAAAGCGCATGAAATGGGCATCCGTGTCCTCCTCGACGTGGTTCATTCCCATGCAGTAAAGAACACGGCGGAAGGTATCAACATGTTTGATGGTACTACATGGCAGTTCTTCCATGACGGCGTAAAAGGCGACCATCCGGCCTGGGGAACGAAATGCTTCAACTACGGAAAAGACGAAGTCATCCACTTCCTTCTCTCCAATCTGAAATTCTGGATGACAGAATTTCACTTTGACGGATTCCGTTTTGACGGCGTTACTTCCATGCTCTACCATGATCATGGACTGGGAACCTCCTTTGACGATAATAAGAAATACTTCTCCTACAACACAGATGTGGAAGCGATTACCTATCTTCAGCTGGCAAACGAGCTGATCCGTCAGGTCAATCCAAAAGCGATCACCATTGCAGAGGATATGTCCGGTATGCCTGGTATGTGCCTTCCGATTGAAGATGGAGGCATTGGTTTTGATTATCGTCTCGCCATGGGACTTCCGGATATGTGGATCCGTACAGTAAAAGAAAAGCGGGATGAGAATTGGGAGATTGGCCGCATGTGGGGTGACATGTGCCTCAGAAGACCGGGGGAAGGAACGGTGGCCTATGTGGAAAGCCATGATCAGGCACTGGTCGGTGACAAGACGATGATTTTCCGTCTCGCCGATGCCGCCATGTACACGGACATGAACCGGGATTGCCACAATCCGGTCATTGACCGCGCAGTCGCGCTCCACAAAATGATCCGTCTTTTCACTCTGGCAGGCGGCGGCGAAGCTTACCTCAACTTCATGGGCAATGAATTTGGGCATCCGGAATGGATTGATTTCCCGCGGGAAGGCAACGGATGGAGCTTCCATTACTGCCGTCGTCAGTGGAGCTTATACCATAACAAACTCCTGAAATATGGCTGGCTGGGTGACTTTGATAAGGATATGATCCACTTAACGAAGGAGCACCGGATTTTTGACCAGCGAATGGCGAATCAGCTCTTAATGAAGGACCATGAACAGACCATTGCTTTCTACCGGAAGGGACTTGTTTTCGCATTTAATTTCAATCCCGTCAATTCCCTGACCAATGTGCGGATACCGGTTCCCAATAAAGCGGATTACACGGTTGCGCTCTGCTCCGACGATGCAAAATATGGCGGCAATGATCTGGTTGCCCACATGACCTATCCGGTTAAGGAGCAAAACGGTAAGTATTCCATTGAAGTATATCTGCCGGCGCGTACTGCTGTTGTTTTTGAGGAAGGGGAAATCCAGAACTAATCTGTGCAGGAACGTGCTGTGATGCATTCCTGCTGATTCCGGTAACGAAAGTGAACGAATACGTTTGGTGGAGGAAATGAACATGAAGAATCATTGGATGCAATACTTATCGTGTACTCTTTGTGCTGTTCTGTTAATCATCATAATCGTACAGGGCAAAAAACTGGATGCATACCAGACTCAGATCAATAACCAGATGGAATCATTACAGAGGTCTGTCGATGAGGACATTCAGAACATCCGTTATTATATCGACAGTCAACTGGAAAACACAGACAGGCTTGTTCGTTCCTATGAACTGATACCTTCCGGAATTGACACGAACAGCCATTGTCTGAACGCAGAGGTTTCAATCTCTTTAAAAGAATGGTATGACGATACTGACGTGGAATTAATTGCCGCGATCAATCAGCAGAACATAACGGTTGCTATGATTGGGGACGAAACCGGTGTTTTTCGTGGACAGATTTCACTGCCTGTTGAAAGCAGCACGCCGGTTTTCATGAGTACACAGATTGCAGGCGGCGGAATGACCCGAACAGAAGATTTAGGCGGTTGGAGCGATGTGTCCATGCTTCTTCCACTGCAGAATAGTGGCAGTGGATGGAGCGGACCTGACTATCGCGGCGGCGTGATGCGTTCACAGTTTTCTATCACAATCAGAGGTTTTCATGGAGAACTGCTGAAGTTTTATGAAGAACAGGGCGTGCCTGCTTCTGTGCAGAATCCGGAATTTCATATTTATAGAAATGGAGAGCTTGAACAGACACTCCCGGCAATCGCGGGGGCGCAGGAAGATAACATAAGAATAGCTGCCGGACTGGAACCGGAATTCCATGCAGAAAGCAGCGAAATTACATATTCTGTTGGAGATGAATGGAGCATCGAATGCAAGACCGGCGATGTTATCGATATCCATTTTGTCTGCCAGGATAAGTATGGTTTGGGATATGATTTCTTTTTCACTTCCTGGACGGTACCAGGTGAGACACCGGATGACTTCAGCGCCAGTGGCACTGCATCTGAATCTGGCAGCAGTGACGTCCTGCGGTTGTTTTGGCCGTAACTATTTAGCCGACAAACGTTTCTATCGACAACAACTTCACCTTTGATTTATTTGAACGGCGCCTGTTCTTCTGTCAGTATACCGCAGAAGAGAGGCACCGTCCATTGAGGTGAAGTTGATATTTTTACAACCAGTTCTGATTCCGCAAAATCCGCTGATTGCTGCGTTCGTTTTTCCTTCCATGCCTCCGAAGAAGTACCGGTGATTCCAAGCTATGTTTCTTTTGACAGAATAGACTTTACTTGTCGAATTCTGCCGGTTTCTGTCGCAAACCTTGTCTAACGATTTTTCTTGCCAGAGCCTCCAAAATACGCTATGATACTCATAACCAACAGAAAAAAATCCAGCAAAAGGCAGGTGATGACAGAATGAATCGAATCAATATCGGTCCTGAAACAGAAACAAAAGAATACAAGAAAAGTACCGGCGAAATGAAAGAAGCCATGCTGTCCATCACAGCAATCCTGAACAAACACCAGAAAGGGGAACTCTATTTTGGTGTAGCCAATGACGGCACTGTCATTGGTCAGCTCATTACCGACGAAACGCTGCGCAAAATCAGTCAGGCAGTCCAGAACCATATCCGCCCGGCCGTCTACCCGGATATCCGAATTGTGACTTATGAGGACAGACAGTGTATCCGTGTTTCCTTCGAAGGAAGTCAGCGCCCCTATCTTGCCTACAACATTCCGCGCATCCGCGTCGCGGATGAAGACCTGGTCATGGATCAGAATGCCTACGAACGAATGATTCAGAACCGCAGTCAGGATGTTTTTTTCTGGGAGCGCCAGGTATCTGACTACACCATCGACGATGTGGATCCGGATTCCTTCGCACAATACCTGCGCCGCGCGCGGGAAGCCGGACGGATTGACTTTAAGGATGAAGAAATCCGCACTGTTTTAACCAGGCTGGAGCTGCTTGAAGGAGATCGTCTGCTCAATGCCGGAGCTGCACTCTTCTGCCGCACAGGAATCAATGAACTGCAGATGGCCAAATTTGCCAGCAACGAACGCCTGACCTTTACTGACATCCGCAGAGATACCGGTTCGATCATGGAGCTTTCCAGAAAAGCTGAACAGTATATTGTCGATGCCATGGACTGGCGGGCAGAGATTAGTGACAGCCTCTGGAGAAAAGAGATTCCGGAGATTCCGGTTCGCGCAATCCGTGAGGCAATCATTAATTCTTTTGGCCATCGGCTGTTTGGATGCGGGCAAAGCAATGAAATCGCGGTTTTTCGCAACCGGATTGAAATTTATAATCCCGGAACCTTTCCCGAAGGACTGACTCCTGATATTTTCATCGCAGGCAAATCCCGGCCAGTCCGTCGAAATCCGCTAATCACAAGAACGCTGTACTATTCGAAAGACATGGAAAGCTTCGCAACCGGACTCAAGCGAATCGCCGATGACTGCAGAGAAGCCGGATGCCGCGTTGAATTTCAGCAGTCTGTTTACGGATTTGCTGTTGTTTTTTATCGGGAACGGGATCCGAGTATGTCCGGCAATCCCCAAGTTGCTTCCGATAATACCCAAGTTATACACAACACTCCCCAAGTTAACCGCGGAAATACCCAAGTTATTCCTGAAAATACCCAAGTTAGTCCCCGCGATACCCAAGTTATTCCTGAAAATACCCAAGTTAACCACAGTAATGCCCAAGTTAACCGCGGAAATACCCATGCTATTCCAAATGATGCCCAAGTTAACCACTACAGTACCAAAGATATCCCCTGCGATACCCAAGTTAGCCACCACAATACCCAGGCCATCCACTGCGATACTCAGATCAACCACCACAGTCCCCAGGCTATCCACTGCGATACCCAGGTAAATCCGGATACTCGCCAGATTCCCTGCTATCAATCCGCAAGACCGCCGCTGACTGTCTGCGAGAATGTCAGCAGCTACAACTCTTTCACGGACTCACCTGCCCCTGTCATCTATTCCCGCAATGACATTCCGCAGCAGATTCTGACGTTCTGTTCCGTTCCACGGACAAAAAAGGAGATTCTCTCCTTTCTCGGCTGCCGCTCACCAAAGACACTGCGCCCCTACCTCTTTCCTCTGCTGCAGACCGGTCAGCTGACTATGACCGTTCCCGATAAACCGAACAGCAGGAATCAGAAATATCTTGCAAAAAAATGAACAACCAATCACATTAAAAAGCAGAGACAAGGCACTCGTGCTGAGTATCTTCTCTCTGCTTCTTTTTCTGATATTTGTATTTCAGTCACCGGCCGCATCCTGCTTTTCGCACATTCCCGTCACAAAACTTTTTGGCAGGATTCTGTTTACTGCTCCGCATTTCCCCGGAAAATTTTCTGCACCGCATAATAAGCCATTTTCGGGCGGCGATATTCATCCACCAGACCTTTGTTATTTCGGCTTTTCGGGCGGGACATGTGGTTTCTTGCGCCCCATTTCACGCGGACATCGCAGAACTGCCAGATAAACACGCCCATGACATCTTCATCCGCAAGAAGCTCCTTCGTCACGCATTCCATGACATCGGCCTGATACTCCTCGCTCCATCTCACACGCATCACATCGTGAAAGTTATAGATGCCGCCTGCGCCATATTCGCTGATGATCAGCGGCTTCTGGTCGTTCCCTGTCTCACGGATCCGGTTCTTGACCCTCACCATCGATTCTTCTGTCGTATCATCGTTGTACCACAGCGGATACATGTTAAAGGAACAAATATCCACCATGTCCAGACAGATGTCATTCGTGTGACGGTTGGACGCAAATGTGTGAGGTCTGCTTTTGTCTGTCGCCAGATAGTCCAGATGAATTTTGAAAATCTCACGTCCCTCCTCCGTGTCGGACGCCGCCTCGTTGAGACAGCCCCACATGACAATGGACGGATGGTTGTAATGGTATTCCAGCATCTCATGCATGGATGTCATGGACTGGCCAAGAAACAGCGGGTGAAGAAGACGTTCCACATTGCCGCCTCTGTCGTGGCTTTCCTCCCAGACCAGAATGCCGTTTTCATCGCAGAGATCCAGGAAACGTTCATCGTTCTGATAGTGACAGGTGCGGACACCGTTTGCCCTAAGCTCCTTAATCAGAGCGATGTCGGAATACATCACCTGCAGCGGGATCGCACAGCCGGTGCTTCCATGATCCTCGTGGCGGTTGACTCCCCTGATGAACACAGGTGTTCCATTGATCAAAAGCTTCTTTCCCGCCACCTGAATAATCCGGAATCCAACCCGGTCCACCAGATCGTCCGCTTCCTCCCCATCCAGAAGCAGCGTATGCTTCAGCTCATAAAGAGCCGGAGATTCCGGATTCCACGGACGAATGCCGTCAAATTTCATGGTGCCGCAGAGCATGGTCTGACCTTTCTGCTCCACCATGCCTTCAAGTGTCATTTCCGTTCCGGCACAGACCGTTGTCACCTGGCAGAACCGGTCCGTTTCCGTGAGGTTTTTCAGAACCACCCGGACATCCGCAGACCAGATTCCGTTTTCCATGTGCGGTTCAAATTCCGAACGCTCCACGAGGCAGTCCGGAACCGATTCCATGAACACGGGACGAGTGATGCCGCCATAGGTAAAATAGTCGTTGATGATATGCAGCCTTGACTGTTCCGAATAGGCATTGTCCACCAGCACTTCCAGCTGATGAAAGCCTTTGGACACGTTCGGCGCAATTACGCTGAAGGCAGAAAATGCACTGTAGTGTCCGCCCAGTTCGTTTCCGTCCAGAAAGACCTTACAGGTGTGGCTCACCCCTTTAAACACAAACCGGAGATTGCCATCCTTCGAAACATAAACCCTCTTCCGATAGGCGGCACATCCATTATAGGTGCAATAACGGACGCTCATCTCCCAACAGGACGGAACCGCCATGGTGTCCTGATAGTTCTTTGGCAGTTCAAACGAATCCGTTGTCTGAAACTCCCACATGCCGTCCAGGCATTCCTGATTTCTGATATAATGCGTCTGAAATAATCGTTCCATGTTTTCTACCTCCAGTATTTTCTGTATCACACTTCCCAGTTACTGTTTCCGGCTACTATAATCATAGCAGATGTCGATAACAAAACAATGTCCGTTTTTCCTTTCTTCATGTTCTAAGGTATCGTATTTTTTTCATTTATATTCGAATCATTTCTCTATCACATCCAGTTATCCATCATGCTGAGAATTTGTCAGAAAGAGAACAGGGCATTTCAGCCCTGTTCTGCTGAAATACCCTTTTTCAATGCAAGCCTCTTTGGAGACTGCTTTCTTATTCCTTATAGTTGGACCAGGAGCCAAAGATCCGCTTCACAGTCTCGTAAGCCAGCTTCGGTCTGCGGTACTCGTCCACGATTCCCTTGTTGTTGCGGGTGCGCGGTCTTGACGCAAACCATTCGTTGCTGACACGGACATCGCAGTATTGCCAGATGTAGACGCCGGTGCAGGCATCATCGGACAGAACGCCGGTCAGCTGCTCGTTCAGGGCATCTGCCTGATACTCTTCCGACCATTTCAGACGTTCCGCGCTGTGGAAACCGGATTCCGCGCCGGCGCCGATCTCGCTGATGATCATGGGCTTACCTTTGCCCGGTGTCTGATCGACACAGCCGTGCAGGTCTTTCAGGAAGCGGCTGACATCGGTATTAAAGTACCACTGAGGATATACGTTCCAGGATACCACCTCCGGCAGATCCTGACAGATGTCGTTGATTTTCAGAGAATGATCTTCCTGCTTAAACTGATAGCGGCAGGTTGCAAAGGTACGCGGACGGCTGGAATCCATTGAGCGAATCTGCTCCAGCTGTTTTGCATAGCAGCTGCGTCCAAACTCCGTATCGGTCACACACTCATTGAGAATTCCCCAGATGTAGATGGACGGATGGTTGTAGTGATTCTGGATCATTTCCCGGATGCACAGTTCACACTGCCAGTCGAAATTCGGATTCTTCATGTGCGCTTCACTCAGTCCGCGGGCATGGTTTTCCTCCCAGACAAGGATTCCCTGCTCATCGCAGAGATCAAGGAACATCTCATCGTTGGGGTAATGGGAGGTTCGAACGGAATTACAGCCAAGATCTTTGATAATCTGAATGTCCTTCTGCATGGCGGTAAACGGGATTGCGCATCCAAAACCGGAATAGTCTTCATGTCGGCAGACACCTTTGATCCGGATCGGTCTGCCATTGATGCGGATCTGATCTCCGGTGACAGTTACTTCACGGAATCCGATGCGGTCAATCAGATCATCGATCACTTCACCGGCTGCGGAAAGCTTTGCCTCCACCGGATAGAGGTTCGGTTCCTCCATGGACCATTCCTTCGCTCCTTCCATTGCAAAGCTGCCGGTCAGAATGGTTTCTGTTCCCTGGCAAAGAGACGTGGTTCCCAGCACTTCTGTCTTTCCATCCAGCGTCACTGCTGCAGTGACTTCTTCCAGATCCTTCAGTCCGCAGAGACAGAGTTTCGCTTCCACATTCCAGACATCCCCGCATTTCTTTGTGGTATAGTGCACCCACTTCAGATATGCGTCGCCCAGTTCTTCCAGAACAACCGGACGGTTGATTCCGCCGTAGGTCATATAGTCGTTGGGGATGTGCAGAGCGGATTTCTCATTGAATTCGTTGCTTACAACAACCTCCAGCTTATGGTCGCCCTGCTCCAGATTTTCAAGCACCACATCAAAGGGAGTGAACGCGCCGTAGTGTTCCTTCACCTTTTCGCCATCCACATAGATTTCCGCCGTATGGCTGACCCCTTTGAATTCCAGTCTTACGTTTCCTCCTGCCGTAAAACTGCGTCCATAGACTGCCTTGCCTCGGTAATTGCCCAGTCCCGGCATGTTCTCCCAGCAGCCGGGAACAGCCGTTTTCTGCATCCCGTTCTCTTCTCCGTTCAGAACCTGGAAATCCCAGAGACTGCTGCTTAATTCCGTTGCTTTTCTTGTTTTGTGCACCTCAAATAATCGATACATCTTGTTCTCCTCCTGTCTTGATTCATGTTTTCTGACGGTTTCTTTGCAAACTGCAAAAAAGGCGCTGCCTGTTAAAACTTCTGCACAACACTCCGCTTCCTTCTTCAAAACCGCTTCTTCTACCTCCAGTATAACTGCCATTTTGCCGGAAACAATGTCCATTTTTCCCTATTTTATGTCCGAAAGTATCGTCCTCACAATATTTTCATAATAAGTAAAAACAGACCGCGCAAGTTTCTCCCATTCTCACGATATTCGCCGACGGAGTGCGCCAACATCTTTTCCTGGATGAATCGCAAAATCCGGCCGAACATGTCACTGGCTCGTTCACCTGGATGTAGTGACAAGAAAAAGAGCGCAGTCTTCACTGCGCCCTCCATGTCATAAATCTGTTTTTTATAAATCTGTTTTCAGTCCACCGTTGCATCGGAATGCACATGAATCTCTCCCTTATCGTTCAGATACTGGATCATTCCCGGACCAAGTGCGTCCGTCGGTCTGGAAAGGAATCCGTGCTGCTCATAGAAGCTCTCTCTTCCCTTGGCACACATCAGATCCAGCATCATTTCCGTTCCAGGGATCCGCATCTGCTCTGCCCATGCCATCAGCTGCTTTAAGATGACAGAGCCGACTCCATATCCCTGGGCCTGAGGCGGAATGATCAGATCCTGTATGTAACAGATGACCGCCCGGTCTCCCACCAGACGTCCCATTCCGATGGGCTGGTCGGCAAGATAGGCACCGACCGTAACAAGACTGTTGTCCAGCGCCAGCTGTGCCTGCTGTCTGGAAAGTTTTTTCCAGCCAACGCGGTCACGCAGCTTCAGATATTCATCCACCGTGATTTCGTTGATCCGCAGTTCCACGGCTTCTCTTGCCGTTTCTTCCGATCGTATGCTCATGCCCCAAGACCTCCCAGCTCCAGTGCTTTTTTGAACACCTGATCCCACTCCGGGTAGGAACGGGTCAGAGAAACCGGCTTTCCTTCTTTCGTCAGGAAACAATGACGGCTCTCTCCCAGCGTGCAGAGCTTTCCGGTCTTCTGATTGATCATCCGGTATGACACCGTCATCTTCACACCGTTGTATTCCTTAACCGCCGCATGAATCTCAACCGGATCGCCGAAATGAACCATGGTTTTGTACTCACAGTTTACTGCCAGTACGGGACTGATGATTCCAAGCTCCTCCATTTTCCCATAGGAAGCGCCAAGCTGTTCCAGAAAATCAATCCGCGCCGACTCCATCCAGCGGATGTAGTTGGAATGGTGGACAATTCCCATCTGATCGGTCTCATAGTACTGCGCCTTCCACACAAACGGCTTCGTTTCACCAATCGTTTCCATTTCTTCCGTGTCCCTTCTTCGAAATCCCCGTTATCCTTCGTTGATAATCAGCGCAATCATTTCCATGTCTTCCTCGGAATCATTGCGCATTGCATGACCTTCTCCGCACGGGATTGTGCAGATGTCGCCTGCTGTTACCCGATGCTCTCCGTCCTTATCCGTGAAGATGCCCTCACCCTTGATGACGTAGTACGGTTCCGTGTTTCCGTTATGGACATGCCAGCCGATTCCGCAGTGAGGCGGGATCACCACTCTTGCATAAAGCGTTCCATGACCCATCAGTTCTTCCGTTGAAAGAATCGGATACATCAGCACATAGCCATCGCCGTCACGCAGATGATCTTTCCGGATTGCTTCATTTTTCTTAACCATATCGTCCCTTCCTTTGCATCCTGCTTCCATACGTCCAGACACTCCGTCCCTGCAGACAGCTCCTGCCGCCGTGTGAAGACAACTGATCTGTCCGAACTTTCTTCCCGCTTACTTGCCCTCGTAGGTAACTGCGCAGGCAACGTCATAGCCTTCCAGCTTGGCTCTTCCGTTGAGACCGGCAAGCTCCAGCAGGAAAACAATCTTCACGACTTTTGCATCCAGGCTCTCAATCAGTTTGACAGCGGCTTCCACCGTTCCGCCGGTTGCAATCAGGTCATCGACAATGACAACACGGTCGCCCGGCTTGATATCGTCCTTGTGCACTTCAATCTCGGCAACACCGTACTCCAGCGCATAGGCTCTGGAAACGGTCTCGCGGGGCAGCTTTCCCTTCTTGCGGACCGGGATGAACGCCTTCTTTGTCGCATAGGCCAGCGGCGTACCAAAAATGAATCCGCGGGATTCCAAACCGGCGATCACATCAAACTCCGTATCGCCAATCAGCTCTTTCATTGTGTCAACAGCCAGTGCCAGTCCTTCGGCATCGCTGAGTACGGTTGTAATGTCCCGGAAAATGATTCCCTTTTCCGGGAAATTGGGAATGCTTGTAATGTAATCTTCGATTCGTTTCATGAGCGTAGTCCGCCTTTCTTTTGTTATCGGCTGCCGCCGTTCTCTTTACACAGGCCATTTTTTCGCCTGTTCATCAACCAATCATTTTTATGATTCCAAGAACCACCAGATGAACCGGATAGAACAGATAGAATCCATATTGAAGCACTTTGTTGGAATAGCCCTTCTTTCCATTGTAAAGGGCAATGGGGAGCAGCGCAATCATTCCCCACATCTCAAACTCATTGTTCAGAACCTGACAGCAGGTCCAGAGCGCCAGCGCGCAGATTGCCGTCCGGATCAGCCATTTCGGCAGCCATGCAGCCACATCTTCCCAGTATTCGTCAATCAGGCCCATGATGCTGATCATGATCACACCGCCGTTTCCGTAGTCAGTGCAAAGCACATGCTCCGCCACCCAGGCAAGGCCAAGGGTTACGGCGATCCATGACGCGTAACGCAGGACCGTGAACAGGAGGAAACGGATCCGGTCAGGAACTGTCCGGTCCTTTTTGCCTGCCCAGTATCCGGTCAGCAGCTGTCGGCCCGCTTTCAGGAACTGGACACAGAGCATTCCAAGCAGAAGGGTGAAGAACACGTTCTGATGCTTCCAGTCCAGCCCATCCATCAGCTGACCAAAGACATCCGGCCTGCCCAGATTGATCTGCAGGCCATGGAGACAAAAATCAAAGGGCAGCTCCGAAAGCAGCGCCAGCGCGCCAAGACGCAGCGCATATTTTTTCCAGTCTCTGGTGTAGTGAACCCCTTCCACGATCAGAAAACAGTAAATCGGAAAGGCGATCCGGCCGATCAGCCGACAAAACCAGTACAGATTCATGTCCAGCAACGGAACCTCGATGCCATAAAGTCCCCAGATGTGAAAGCAGCTGGCTGCCGCATGGTCAATCAGCATTGTAATTACCGCTATCAGTTTCAAAACGACAGAACTCATCGCAAGCCTCCTCTTTGGTATCGCAGCGCTCGCCGAATGAGTGCGCACGCGCCCTCGCCCGACTCGCTGACGCGTGAATAAAATGGGTCACAAACCGGATTATTCCTCGTCAGAAACTTCCTCTTCAGCCACGTTCGCAGTGTAAACCTGACGCTTCATTGCCATCTCATCGCTTGCCAGGTACTCATCGTAGGTCGTAATCTTATCGATGAATCCGCCCGGAAGCAGTTCGATGATTCGATTTGCCGTGGTCTGAACAAGCTGATGGTCACGGCAGGCAAAGAGGATAACGCCCGGGAATTTCATCATACCGTTGTTCAGGGAAGTGATGGACTCCATGTCCAGGTGGTTGGTCGGCTCGTCGAAGATCAGCACATTTGCGCCGGAAATCATCATCTTGGAAAGCATGCAGCGGACCTTCTCACCTCCGGAGAGAACCTTTACCTGCTTTGCGCCGTCATCGCCGGCAAAGAGCATTCTTCCCAGGAACCCACGAACGTAGGTGATGTCCTTGATCGGGGAATACTGCTGCAGCCAGTCATAGATCACCAGGTCACTCTTAAACTCAGCAGTGTTGTCCTTCGGGAAATAGGCCTGACTGGTGGTAACACCCCACTTGAAGGTACCGGAATCCGGCTCCATCTCGCCCATCAGGATCTTGAACAGCGTTGTCTTTGCCAGCTCATTTGCACCGACAAAAGCTACCTTATCGTCATGGTTCAGGGTAAAGCTTACGTTATCCAGAACCTTAACGCCGTCAATGGTCTTGCACAGATTTTCAACGGTCAGTACCTCATTTCCGATGGCACGCTCCGGACGGAAATCGATGTACGGGTACTTTCTGGAAGACGGACGGATATCGTCCAGCTGGATTTTTTCCAGTGCTCTCTTTCTGGAGGTTGCCTGCTTACTCTTGGAAGCATTTGCAGCGAAACGCTGAATGAACTCCTGCAGCTCCTTGATCTTCTCTTCCTTTTTGCGGTTTGCTTCCTTCATCTGCTTGATCATCAGCTGGGAAGACTCGTACCAGAAGTCATAGTTGCCGGAGTAAAGCTGGATCTTCGCATAGTCAACGTCGGCGATCTGTGTGCAGACCTTGTTCAGGAAGTAACGGTCATGAGAAACGACGATGACCGTGTTTTCAAAATTGATCAGGAACTCCTCCAGCCAGTTGATCGCAGCCAGATCCAGATGGTTGGTCGGCTCGTCCATCAGAAGAATGTCCGGATTTCCAAACAGCGCTCTTGCCAGAAGGACCTTGACCTTCTGCGCGCCGGTCAGCTCGGACATCAGCTTATAGTGGAACTCGGTCTCAATACCAAGTCCGTTTAACAGGGAAGCCGCGTCGGAATCTGCTTCCCATCCGTTCATCTGGGCAAACTCTGCCTCCAGCTCACTGGCACGGATTCCATCCTCATCGGTGAAATCTTCCTTTGCATAGATGGCATCCTTCTCCTGCATGATCTCGAACAGACGGGCATTTCCCATCATTACCGTGTCAAGAACCACACAGTCATCATACTTGAAGTGATCCTGCTCCAGCACGGACAGACGCTGTCCCGGAGTGATCACAATGCTTCCGTTGGTCGGCTCCAGCTGGCCGGACAGAATTCTCAGAAACGTGGATTTTCCGGCACCGTTTGCACCAATAATACCGTAGCAGTTGCCCTCGGTAAATTTAATGTTTACATCCTCAAATAACGCTTTCTTGCCTACGCGCAAGGTAATTCCATTTGCACTAATCATATTTCCCCTCATTCTGCGCCTTTCGGCGTCTCCTGCTATCGTGTCTTCCCGCTTTTGCAACGGGACTTTCATTATGCGCTCACCAGACGGCTCTGCGCTTCCTGTCTCCTTTTATCCTTCTGCATCCAGCAGCTGATCTTCTCTTGTATTGCAGCTGAAAATGATCACCTGATGACCACAGTCCTTTAACAGTTTCATGGCCGATTCCAGACGCTCATCATCGTAGTATGCGAAGACATCGTCAAAAATAAACGGCATCGGTGATTTCTGCCACAAAAGATTGGCTGCGGCGATGCGGATGCTTAAGTACACCTGCTCCATGGTTCCGCGGCTGACGCTGCGAAGCGGATACATCTTTTCCGATGTGCCAAGGCGGATTCCATTCTCGTGACTGATCTGGATCCGCTCGTACTTTCCTTTGGTGACTTCACCAAGAATTACTCCCGCTTCCCTGCAGAGACGGTTTCCAAAGGTTTCCTGCACTCTGGTGGACACCTTTTCCATCGTCTCCTGGGCAACCTCAAGCGCTTCCAGTTCCTGGGCAATGCTCCTGTTGTCAGCAACACGGGAACGGATCTCCTGCTGTTCCATGGTCAGCTTTTCACATGTCTCTTTCCACTGCTGCGCCTGCGCACGGAATTCACAGGCATTCTGTTTCAGAATCACCAGCTCCTGATGCATGTGATCAAATTTATCCTGATTATCCGGCGGCGCCGATTTCTTGCACGCATCGAATTTTTCGACGCTGTCATCGTACTGTTTCTTTAACCGGCTTCTCAGCTCCTGCTCCTCCTTTTGCTGACGTTTTCTCTTTACAGCAAAACAGATGCTGACAACAATGCCGATCAGGCAAAGCGCCAGTGCCGAAGCAAATCCGGCAGCCGCAACAACAGTCAGCTGCTCTTCAAAGCCTTTTGTCAGATACAGATAGCCAATTCCAAACGCAAACACGGCAGCGAGCACGGCAAACAGAAACGTCATCCCGTTTCCCTTTGTCTCCTTTTTCTGTGGTGCCTGCTCCCAGTTCTTTCGCGCAGCTTCATACTGGCGGCAGAGGCTGTCGCGTTCCCGCTCATAGGCAAGCATGGCTTCTGCCGTCTGCCGCTGCTCTTCTTCAATCTGCAGCTCCAGATCTTCGTGCTTTCTCTCATTGCGGTACTGCTCTTCTCTGGCATGTGCAAACTCTTTCTTTGCCTTTCTCAGCTCCTCTTCACAGGCCCGGTATTCGGCATCTGCATCCTTCAGATAGCGTTTTCTCAGTTCTTCACTACGCTCGGACAGACGTCTGGCCGCCCGCTCCATGTCCACCGAGACATTTTTTGTCCGGCTGGTATTGACGATAAAATGCTCCAGCTCCGCAACCAGCTCCGGTTCCGTCGAGCTTTTCAGTTCATCAATGCTGATGGTATTATTGTAATTTGTTTCATTCAGTCCGCCCAGCAATTCCTTCAGACGAAGCTCCGGCTGCGCAAGCTCTTCCGTGATCGTCTCATCGATCAGGCGAAGAGACGGACTGCTCTTTTCAAACTTGCGCTCAATCCGGTAAACATGACCATCGATCTCAAGCCGCATCTTTCCACTGTAATTGCCGCGATCCTCCCAGGGATAGTAGCGGTCATAAAAATCATGGACACTGCCCGGTTCCTGAGATTCCATTCCCAGAAGCATGCAGTGGATGAAGGCATGGATCGTGGACTTACCGGCTTCATTGTTGCCGTATACCACATTCAGTCCCTGACTGAATTTAATCTTTTTGTGATGAAATTTGCCGAAGTGAACTAATTCGATATCCAGTATCGTCACTTTGGTTCCTCCTGAAATAGCAGGGCATCCAGCCCGCAGTACAATGCCCGCTGCACCTTCGGATCCGAAGGCCGTTTCAGCAGCTCCTCCATATACATTCCAACAACATCATCCTTGTGGGAATCCAGCAGTCCGACCAGATCATAGTCCGGCACGGTGCGGTCATTGACCTCCACCACGTTGCCCAGTGCCAGGAGGCTCTCTGTGTCAAACGGCTGACGCAGCTCATGCTTTCCGTCCAGTGTGATCAGGTAAATGTGCTGACTGCCCTGGCGCTCCATGACTGCCTTAAGACGTTCCTGCAGCTGTTCCTGAAGAATGTCGGCCGACACGCGGACTTTTAATGTTGTATATTCCCGCAAAGCGAACGGAACGAAGACGGCACGGCTTCTGTCTTCCGTAATCTCACCGAAGATATAGCCGTGTTTTCCCAGTTCCTCCTTTTTCAGCGGCTCCAGACTTCCCGCATAGGCCATGTGGCCTTTTCCGAGAAAGCGGTGGGTATGCTCATGGCCAAGAGCCACATAGTCAAACCCGGCTTTTTCCAGAACAGCAGGAGTAAAAGGCATGTGCTTCTGGTCACCGCCATGGGCAAGAAGAATCCGGTATTCACAGTCAAAGTCCGGCTGAATCGCTTCCAGACAACGCTCCGCAGCAATCGGACGCTGATAGCTCATGCCGTGAACAGTGGCATCCAGCCCTTCCAGATAGACACTGCTTTCATCCGGATCCTTCAGGAAGTGGACGTTGGAAGCCCATGTGTACTCATCATAGGCACTGCCCGGTTTCACAAAATCCTGATCGCCGCTGATCAGAACAACCTGGGTCGGTGCCGCATTTGCCAGAATTTCATTGGCACGATTCAATTCCTCCACCGCAGGCGGCGCATCAAACAGATCGCCGGCGATCAGCAGCAGATCCACATCACGGTTCCTGCACTCGTCAACGACTGCGGCAAAGGTTTTCCAGAGCTCCTGCTCCCGGGCTTCTCCCCAGGGAAAGCTGAAATCCGGCCTGCGGCCAAGATGCACATCGGCAATGTGTATAAACCTCATCTGTCTCCTCCTTCCCACAGTTTCTCATCCGTCAGCCAACAGCTGCCGGTTCTCATGTCTGCGGGCCGTCATCCCCTGCAGAGGCAAAGCAGACGGCGGCCCGTATCTGTTTCTTACAGCTCGCAGTTGTTTACGGTTCTCGGGAACGGAAGCACGTCGCGGATGTTGCCCATGCCGGTCAGATACATCACGCAGCGCTCAAAGCCAAGACCGAAGCCTGCATGGCGGGCAGAACCGAAACGGCGCAGATCCAGATAGAACTTGTAGTCCTCTTCCTTCAGACCCAGTTCCTTCATTCTTCCTGCCAGCTTTTCATAGTCATCCTCACGCTGGCTTCCGCCGATGATCTCTCCGATGCCCGGAACAAGACAGTCCATCGCGGCAACGGTCTTTCCATCCTCGTTGAGCTTCATGTAGAATGCCTTGATCTCCTTCGGATAGTCGGTTACGAATACCGGACGCTTGAAGATCTCTTCTGTCAGGTAGCGCTCATGCTCGGTCTGCAGGTCACAGCCCCAGGAAACCTTATAGTCAAATTTATCGTTATGCTGCTGTAACAGCTCAATTGCTTCCGTATAGGTTACACGGCCAAACTCGGAATTCAGCACATGGTTGAGACGGTCCAGAAGTCCCTTGTCGATGAAGCTGTTGAAGAAATTCATCTCCTGCGGAGCGTGCTCCAGAACGTAGCGGATTACATACTTTAACATGTCCTCCGCCAGCTTCATGTCATCCTGCAGATCCGCAAACGCGATCTCCGGCTCGATCATCCAGAACTCAGCCGCATGGCGGGTCGTGTTGGAATTCTCCGCACGGAAAGTCGGTCCGAAGGTATAGATGTTGCGGAATGCCATTGCGTAGGTCTCACCGTTTAACTGGCCGCTTACGGTCAGGTTGGTCGGCTTGCCGAAGAAATCCTGGCTGTAATCGATGGAGCCGTCTTCGTTTTTCGGAATGTTGTTCAGATCCATTGTTGTCACCTGGAACATCTCGCCTGCACCCTCACAGTCGCTTCCGGTGATGATTGGCGTATGGACATAAACAAAATCACGCTCCTGGAAGAACTGATGGATTGCGTAGGCAATCAGGGAACGAACGCGGAACACAGCCTGGAACGTGTTGGTACGCGGACGCAGATGGGTCATGGTACGCAGGTATTCCATGGTGTGGCGCTTTTTCTGAAGCGGATAGTCCGGAGAGGAGGCGCCCTCGATCTCTACCGTCTTTGCCTGGATCTCAAAGGGCTGCTTTGCCTGAGGCGTTGCAACCAGCGTTCCGGTTACGATGAGAGCAGCACCAACGTTGCTCCTGGACACAGCCGCAAAATTTTCCATGGTATCGTGATAAACAATCTGGAGCGGCTCAAAATAGGTTCCGTCGCTTAACACGATGAAACCAAAGGTTTTGGAATCACGGATGCTGCGGATCCATCCGCCCACAGTGATTTCCTTATCAAGATACTGCTCGGTGTTTTTAAATACTTCGCGAATTGTTAAAATTTCCATATTTCCTCTTTCTGCCGGCTCTCCTCAGTTTCCGCCGGCTTACATCTTCGGAGCTGGCACAGCCCCTTCGTATCTGCAGTTTTTCAGAATCCGGCCATCGCCTGACTGTCCGGACCGGATCCGGTGCCCTCTGGTATCTTTGGGCACACTTCACCTTTCATTATACTATTTTTCCCACTTCCTGACAACTCTATTTCGTGATTTCCTTCGAAAGATTTCTGTGTTATACTGCATATACTATAGCAAATAACAGCACGGATCTGCCCAAGCTGATTCTTAAGCGCGGTTACCGCGCAGAAATGAGGACACTATGATATATCTTGATCACGCTGCAACGACTGCCGTTGATCCCGGCGTTTTTGCCGCCATGACGCCCTGGCTGACTTCTTCCTGCGGCAATCCTTCCTCCGCCTATGACTACGGCTACGACGCCCGCGCGGCGATCACCCGCGCCAGGGAACAGACTGCCGCTCTCATATCCGCCTCACCGGACCGGATTTTTTTCACTTCCGGCGGAACGGAGGCCGACAACTGGGTCCTCTGCTCCACTGCCCGGATGTCCGCGTCCAAAGGGCGGCATATCATATCCACAAACATGGAACACCATGCCATTCTTCATACGCTTGATTATCTGGAAGAAAACGGATTTGAGGTGACCAGACTTCCTGTCAGTGAAGACGGATTTGTGACGCCGAAACAGCTGGAAGAAGCGATCCGCCCGGACACGATCCTGGTCTCTGTCATGTTCGCCAACAATGAGATCGGAACCATTCAGCCTATCCGCGCTCTTTCTGCCGTCGCCCACCGTCATGGGATCCTGTTCCATACGGACGCGGTTCAGGCCTTCGGACAGATTCCGATTGATGTGGCAGAGCTGGGGATCGATATGCTGAGCGCCAGCTCGCACAAGCTTTACGGTCCGAAGGGCTGCGGCTGTCTGTATGTCCGGGAAGGGATTGATCTGCCGCCCCGTCTCTTCGGCGGCGCGCAGGAAAACGGAATGCGTGCAGGAACCGAAAACGTACCGGGAATTGTCGGCTTCGGCGCCGCGGCGGCAATTGCCATGGAGCAGATGACGGAGACAATGGAAAAAGAAACAAAACTGCGCGACTTCCTGATCACGCAGGTGCTTCGCCGGATTCCCTATGCGCGGCTCAATGGAAGCCACAAAAATCGTCTGCCGGGAAACGCCAATTTTTCCTTCCAGTTTGTGGAAGGCTCCACGCTGCTGATCATGCTGGACATGAAAGGAATCTGCGCCTCTACCGGTTCCGCCTGCACCGCTTCCTCCTCATCCCCGTCCCATGTTCTCCGGGCAATCGGTCTTCCCGATGATCTGGCCCGCGGTTCCCTGCGGCTGACGCTGGGCAGGAACACGACGGAGGAAGAGATTCACATTGTGGTGGACGCGCTGGAGGAAATTCTGGAAAACCTGCGCAGTGTCTCGGAGGATTATAACCGGATCATTCTGCGAAGATAATTGTTTCATTGCTTTTATCGTTTTCTTTTTACTTCGTACACAGTAGCGATCAGCAGCAGGGCACCAACAGCCAGCTGGAGCATTAAACTGATGGTGATCCAGTTTTCCGTCACCCAGTTCGGCCGGTAATTTCCCTGATAATTGATCATGTCGAAAATGAATGCCTTCGATCCCGCCTGCTGATTCATGACCTCAAAAAAGGTAACGAGAGGATTCAGCAGCAACAGATAGTGATACCACGCAATGGGGCTGCCGATGCTTTCTCCGTAGGTCTGGCCGACCAGGAGAAACTGCGCATAATGGATGAGGAGTGTTCCGCCAATCAGAAAAAGAACCGCACCATAGGAGATGACAATGGCATGTCCCGGTTTTCTTGAAATAGCGGAACAGAACAGACAGATGTTGCACAGATACCCGGCGATCAGCGCCAGAATCGTGGCTCCCGCTATGAAATCACTGATCTGGATTCCTCCATACACATAAACCAGCGCAAGTGCCGGACTTCCGGACAGGATCAGTACGATTGCTGTGTTCATGTAGGATTTCAGCTTGCCAAGCACGATTTTCCATGCGCTGATCCCTGAAATCTGCATCAGCTCCAGCGCATGACGCTCCCGTTCTTTGGCGATTCCACTTCCCGCGATGCCGGGAATGATGCAGATCACCAGCATACACTCGACCATTGCCAGGATCAGATACATCTGCAGCATCAGCGAATAGTTTCCCTGTCCCTGTTCCCGGATCACGCTCAGCATGTTGGAAAACACTGCCAGCGCAATGACTGCCATGATTGCATGATATGCCATGATTGCAAGCGCAAAAAAAGCGGATCGGTTTGCCGACCAGAGTTCTTTCTCATAGACCGGATTTTTCTTTGGCAGATGGATCATCCATACCCCTCCCTGTTCTTCCTGTTTTCTTCTTTCCGTTTCTCTCTGCTCCATTCCCGAAACAGACCGGAACCATCTTCCACGATTTTCCCTGGCCGGCCGGATTCAATGGCCTGCCGGATCCTTCTGGCTTCCATTCGCCATCGATGCCGGCTGTCCAGGTCAGCTTAAATGGCTTGCCAGATCCTCCAGGCTACCCTGTCCGCGGTGAAAGGAGCTGACTCCGATCCCGGCATCGATCAGTTCTTTCAGCAGCTGCACCTCTTCCTCCTGATCCCCGGAATAGTGAACCATGAAATAGTTCCTGTCATAGGTCAGCGATTTGACTTTCGGGTTCTGATAAAGCATCTGAACCGCCTTTTCCTGACCGCTGCGGATCTCCATGTACAGCGGCGCGCTTTCCCTGATTTTTCTCATGACCTCGTCCCTGGTTCCCTCTGCCAGCATCCGTCCCTCTTCAATCAGACCGATGTTATGACAGAAATCCAGCACATGGGGAATGGAGGACGAGGTGAGAACAATGGTTGTCCCCTCTGCGGCCAGCCGTGACATGATCTCCTGGGTCAGCTGGCGTTCCTGTGTCGCCATTTTGTCAAACGGATTGTCCAGAAGCAGCAGCGGCGGATGGTGAATCAGCGTTCGAAGAAATTCCAGCTGACGCTGCGCGCTTTCCGACAGATTGACAAGCAGCGTATCCGCCTTTCGTTCCAGCCCTGCCATCCACAGAAGCTCCAGACAGCGTTCTCTTGCCGACAGGCCATAAAATCCGTATACATGGGAGTAAAATTCCAGATACTCAATTACGTGGAGATTTGGATAGCTGCTGTTGATCTCGTCCATGTAGCCGATCAGACGGCTTCTCTTTTTCCGGTTTTCTCTGTCGTGCATGGAAAGACCATTGATCAATACCGTACCGCTGTCCGGATCCATCATTCCCGCACAAAGCTTCAGTGCCGCTGTTTTTCCGCTGCCGCTTCTCCCAACCAGAGCATAGAGACTGCCTCCCGGCGCATGGAGATTCAATCCGTCTGCCAGGTAATGGCGGCGAACCTTCTTTACAACTTCTCTCATGATAAGCACTGCCGCACACACCTCCTGTCCTGTCTTTGTAATCATTTATTCGGTAATCACCTGAGCCATGATGAAGCTGACTGCATCCTGTTCATAGGCAGTTTTCATCTGGATGGAACCATCCTGCGGTGCCAGTCCCATCACAAAAATCCCGTCCTTACCAAACCCGGCTTTCTGTCTGGTCATGATCTCGTAAAGCCGGCTGTAAGTCATGTCCCAGCCTGACGGATGCCGATAGCTTCCCTCCAGAAACAGTTCCAGAGAAACTTTCTGACAGGTTTCCGCGTCGCAGGCTTCCTCCAGATCAAACGATTCGCCCGCCTTCCACTCATCCAGAAGAAAAACGGAATTTCCCGCCTGGATCAGCACCTGGGAAAGATCGCAGCTCAGCTGGTTTGTGAACATGCCGGTCACCGTTTCCGTCCCCCAGACAACCTGACCTGTCAGCTTTTCCTCACAGGGTTCCTCATTTGTCATCATGAAATAGCGGGAGGCAAACGCAATCAGGTTGTCCATGCGAAGTCTGATCTCGTCCGGAGAATGGAGAATTTCTGCTGTATGGCGGCTGTACTGGTCGTAATAATCCTCTGACCAGCTCTCTTCTCTCTGCAGCGGTTTGATCTCATAGCCGGGCAGAAGACTGATCTCATAG
This sequence comes from Lachnospiraceae bacterium, assembly GCA_017472605.1. Lineage (GTDB taxonomy): Bacteria > Bacillota > Clostridia > Lachnospirales > Lachnospiraceae > Anthropogastromicrobium. Next base: position 135,308 of record JAFUPV010000027.1, on the reverse strand, counting down.
CCGTAATTGCTTGGCGCCTGCACACTGAAAAAAGTGGTGCGGCGAACCGTCGTTCCGGAGTAATCGCGGATTGTGATGCTGTGGAGAAACGGTTCGGAAAATCTCGTCTTGCTTCCAACGAACCAGATCAGCGCACAGACGGCGACAGCTGCCGTGCAGACGAACATCCGAAACAGAGACAGCCTGTCTTTTCTCCTGAGAAACAGCCAGACACCGGGCAGGACCACAAGCAGATAGACGGCAAAAATCGTAAAATAGATTCCGAGGTCCGCTACTTCCGTTACGTTTTCCTGACTGTCCAGCGCGTCTGTCACAACCGATTCCAGCTTTCTGGTATTCTGCACCTGATTGACAGACTGGAGCAGCCGTTCGTTCAGAAGGATTTCAAGAAGCGTTATCTGCTCGGACTCCGTAAACTGCATTTCAAATACACGTGGAATCATCAGCCACAGGAATCCGCGTTCCACCGCATAGCCATTCACATGGGCATCTTCCGCAAAGCTGACGCTTTCGATCCGGTTGCCGGTATCAAGTCCCAGCTCCTGCGCCGTGCTGCGGCTTCCAAGCAGCAGCACGCAGCCTCCCTGCTCGACCCAGCTGCTGATTCCTTCTTTCTGTTCTCTTGTCATGGAATTGACCGCATTTACCGAGAGAACCAGCAGGCTGTAACTGTCATAGGCTTCCTGGATTCCAAGCAGATTCCGCGGCTCAATGGAGACGGCGCGGACCTGAAAATGCGTATCATTATAAGAATAGGGAAAGTTCCAGATGTCTGTTTCGGAGGTTACACCGACAAGACCGACCAGAATCTCTCCTGCCTTTGTGTCCAGATCCGCGAACTGGTAGGAGCAGGTCCGACTGTAGACCACATTGCCGCGGGCGTTTACCACTTCCACCACCATCTGCCGACTGTCCGGGGAAACAGGAACCGCCATTTCAATCTTCTGGGACGGTTCATCCGTCAGCTGTTTCTGGTAACAGTAAAAATCACGTTCACTGGTGGGAACCGTTACGGTCACCTGATGCCCGGAATCGGCATAGTCGCCGCTGACCTGAATGCTGACAGGAACCAGTTTTCCCGGTGTGTAGGGAGCACGTGTCCCCATCCCCACAGTTACGATCACAGAACCGCTGTAGCTGTAGGACATGATCCGTCCCGTCGTGCAGCCGGTCAGGACCAGTGCAAGAAACCCGCACAAAAACAGGCAGGTTAACAAACGATTTCGCTTCATTCCCCTGCCTCCTTTTCTCTGCCGTCCCATACCGGCAGTTCTACTTCAAATACAGTTCCGCTCAGACTGCTCTGGGCCCGGATCAAACCGTTATGCAGCTCAACGATGTTCTTTGCAATGGCAAGTCCCAATCCGGTTCCTCCGGTCTGCGTGGAACGTGACTGTTCCGCCCGGTAGAACTTGTCAAAAATGTGCTCCAGATCCCTGCGCGGGATTACTTTTCCATAGTTCACAACGGACACGGTGACTCTTCCGTTTTTCACATCAGCCTCCACCAGCAGCCGCTTTCCCTCTTTTCCATATTTGACCGCATTGCTGATCAGATTGTCAAACAGACGGGCAAGAAGAACTCCGTCTCCCAGCACCATCTGCGAGCTGACAAGCGGCCGGTAGGAATACTCCATCCCGTTCTGCTCCAGAACCGCATAGGATTCCTCCAGCAGCTGTCCCAGCAGTTCAATGATGTCCAGCTTCTGCATCGTCGCCGTCTGTTTTCCGTAATTCAGCTTGGTAAAGCCAAACAGTTCCTCGATCATGGTCTGAAGATGTCTTGATTTATCATAGGCAATCTTCAGGTAGCTCTGCCGTTTTTCTTCATCCAGCCCCGGCTGCTTCTGGATCAGATCCAGATAGCCGATGATGGACGTCAGCGGGGTACGCAGGTCGTGCGCCACGTTGGTGATCAGATCGTTTTTCGTCTGCTCCGCCTCTTTTTCCTTCTCCATCAGCATGCGGATCTCATCCATCATATGGTTCACCTGCAGAGCAATGTCCGACAGCTCATCATCACCGATTACCGGCACACTGCGCTCCATGTTTCCTTCCGACACATCCTGCAGGGCAGCGGATATCTGCCGCAGATAGCGGATGTCCCGGTACTGAAGCACGCCAAACACAACCGCGTAAACGCCGATTCCCAGCAGAAGGTAGATGCCGAGAAGAGCGATCATGTGGTTTCCCGTCAGCTGAACCAGGGAACTGCTGTACCCTGCCTCAAGAAGCAGGCCATCGATGGCGGAGGTGTTCACGACCAGAATCACCTCTGCCAGACAGGCTGCCAGACCGCTGATGATGGTATTGCTGAATATGCTTCCGCGATGCCTTGCTGTTTTTTTACTGCTCAATCTTGTAACCAACTCCCCAGACGGTGGTGATAATCTTATCCGTCCTCTGATCGTCTTTTATTTTTGTGCGCAGACGGCGGATATGTACCATGACCGTATTATTTGCTTCGTATACTGTTTCATTCCAGACTCTGCGGAAGATTTCATCGGTGCTGAACACCTTGCCCGGCGTTTCTGCCAGAAGCCAGAGAATGTCAAACTCAAGCGGCGTCAGACGGATCTCGTCCCCGTCCACCGTCACCACATGGGTGTTCTTATCGATCTCCAGTCCGCGAAGACTGATTTTCTGCTGGTTCTGCTGCACCTTGACCGCTCCGTCGTTAAACTCGGTGTAGCGGCGAAGCTGGGATTTGACACGGGCAGTCAGTTCCAGCGGATTAAACGGTTTTGTCACATAATCGTCCGCTCCGCAGCCAAGTCCCAGGATCTTGTCCAGATCGGTGGATTTGGCGCTGAGGAAGATGATCGGAATGTGACTTGTTTTGCGGATCTCACGGCACAGCTCAATTCCGTCCATTCCGGGCATCATGATATCAAGAATGGCAAGACTGATTTCCTCTTCATCCATGATTTTCAGCGCGTCGAATCCGTTATTGGCTTTCAACACATGATATCCGTCGCTGACCAGATAGATTTCAAGCAGATCAGCAATCTCTTTTTCATCATCGGTTACTAATATGTTAATCGGATTTGTCATCCTTTCCTCCTTTTTTCTGCTGCGCAGTCTATTCTCTGGAGTTTTATATCCTCATTCAGACAGATTCCTGCCGGCTGTCCCCTTCTGTGCTTTCCATTGGGATAAACACGCGGGATTCCCTGACGTCAGGTTCTCTGATTTCCTGTTCCTTCGCTTCTCTGCAGAACTGTTCCTGAGAGTCGATCAGCTCTTTTCCTCTCTTGTCCACTCTCTCGTACGTTCCGCTTCCGTCCGTCTTCATTACCCGCGCTTTCACGGTATCCGCCAGCTCCACATCCAGGATATGGCGTACTTTTTCTTTGATTTCCATGTCCTCAATCGGGAACATGATCTCCACACGGCGGTCCAGGTTCCGCTGCATCCAGTCTGCGCTGGCCATGTAGATTTCCTCATTGCCTCCGTTTGCAAAAAGGAAGATGCGGCTGTGCTCCAGGAAGTTTCCTACGATGGAGCGGACATGAATGTTTTCGCTGATTCCCGGAATCCCCGCCTTCAGACAGCAGATTCCGCGGACAATCAGGCGGATTTTCACACCGGCTGCCGATGCCTGATACAGATGGGCAATGATCTCCGGATCGCAGAGCGAATTCATTTTAGCGGTAATATATGCCTCATTACCGGCCAGCGCCAGGTTTGTCTCCCGGTCGATCAGGTCGATGAAGCGGCTTCTTAACCACAGCGGTGCCACAGCAAGACGGTTCCAGGATTCCGGTTCGGAATATCCGGACAGCATGTTAAACACAGCCGTTGCGTCTTCTCCGATCGGCCGGCGGCAGGTCATCAGACCGCAGTCCGTGTACAGCTTTGCCGTCGCGTCATTGTAGTTTCCGGTTCCCAGATGGACATAGCGGCAGATTCCTTCTTCCTCATCACGGACAACCAGCGTGATCTTGCTGTGGGTTTTTAAACCAAGCAGACCGTAGATTACGTGGCAGCCGGCTTTTTCCAGCATTTTTGCCCAGATAATGTTATGTTCTTCATCAAAACGTGCTTTCAGTTCGACCAGTACCGTAACCTGTTTTCCGTTTTCTGCAGCCTTTGCAAGCGCAGCGATGATGGGAGAATTGCCGCTGACACGGTAAAGTGTCTGCTTAATCGCCAGAACCTGAGGATCCACCGATGCCTGGCGGATGAAGTCAACCACCGGATCAAAGCTCTCATAGGGATGGTGGAGGAAAATATCGCCTTTTTTGATGTTGTCGAAAATGGAAAGCTCCGGATCAATCTGCGGCGCTTTTTTCGGCACATATTTTTTCACCTTCAGATGGTCAAAGCCTTCCAGACCATACAGTTTCATCAGGAAGGTCAGATCCAGCGGTCCGTTGATTCCGTAAACATCCTCATCGGAAACATCCATTGCTTTCTTTAAGTATTTCAGAAGACGCTTATCTGCCCGGTCATCAATTTCCAGCTTGATGACCTCGCCCCACTGACGCTTCTTCAGCTGCTTCTGGATTTCTTTCAGCAGGTCCTCCGCGTCTTCCTCGTCGATTGTCAGATCGGCATTTCTCTCAATCCGGTACGGATGGGCACAGATCACATCATAGTTCAGAAACAGACGGCTGATGTTGCGCTCGATGATTTCTTCCAGAAGGATCAGCTTCACACAGTCCGGATCCGGGATCCGTACAAGACGCGGGATCACGCCCGGCACCTGAACAGTGGCAAACTCCAGCTCGGAATCGCCTTTCTTATTCTCCTGATCGCCCTTTTTTCCCTCTGCGTCACTCTTTTTGTCCTTCTTTCGGATCAGCGCCGCAATGTTCAGTGTTTTGTTGCGGATCAGCGGGAACGGCCGGGACGAATCCACCGCCATCGGTGTCAGAACCGGATAGATGGTCTCCATGAAGTATTTATCGACAAAGGCTGCGTCTGCCTCACCCAGCATCTCATGGGATGTGATCAGATAGACGCCCTCCTGCTCCAGCTGCGGAAGAATACCGCGGTTGTAGGTGGAATACTGGAGTGCGGTAAACCGGTGCAGCTCTTCGCTGATGGCGGTCAGCTGCTCCTGTGCCGTCATGCCGGCGATGTCTTTTTTGCTGTAACCGGCATGAACCATGTCCTTTAGCGAAGCCACACGGACCATGAAAAATTCATCCAGGTTGGACGAAGTGATGCTCAGGAATTTCATCCGTTCAAACAGCGGCAGGCTTTTGTCTCTCGCTTCTTCCAGTACGCGGCTGTTGAACATGATCCAGCTCAGTTCCCGGTTTGTATAATGTTCACATGCTTCAAATTTTTTATCCATATTCAACCCCTCAATTTCTCTTCTGCTTTACCTGCAGACGGATTCCATATACTTCCTCGAAGAAACGGGATTTGGAATCCAGAATGGATTTCTCCAGCATGATATCGCCTTCATAACCCGTTGTGATCACCAGCGTTGACCCCTTGAGCGTCAGCTTCATCGGATCAAATTTCTGTTTATGGCTGCGGTCAATGGCATTTCCGACACGCAGAATTGCCGCCAGCTTCATGACCACCAGATAGTCCTCCATGGACAGCTTTCCGTCAATTTCCTCGTAGGACGGGAATTCCAGTGTATTGTAGCGTACAATGTTTGCCACGATCTCCCGCTCCACATCGGACAGACCAAGGATTTCCGTGGACATGATGATGTGGTAGGAGCAGTCTCCCGGCGTGCTCATGCTGATGAATTTTCCGCAGTCATGAAGAAGCGCGGCAATCTGAAGAAGAAGGCGCTCTCTGCTTCCCAGACCATGGTATTTGCGGATTGCATCAAAGATCTGGCAGACAACTTTTTCCGTTGCCAGTGCATGTTTCTTGTTTCCCATGTAGCGGCGGCAGATGTTCTGGGAAGCCGCAAGGATGTCCTCGTTAAAATCATGCTGCGCCCGGATCATTTTTTTCCGTTCTGCCACATCAAGAACCACACCGTCGCACAGGTCTGATTTTGGCATGCATACCGTGTCTGCCTTGGAGGCTTCCAGCAGCGCCTGGTACAGAAGAACGCTTGTTGTGATCATGGACGCGTATTCCACCGGAATCTCAAGGATCCGGCTCAGCTCCGCTGCGCTTTTTCCACTGATTTTCTGATAGAAACGGCCAAAGTCCTCAACGGTCGGCGTTCCTTTTGCTTCGCGCTCCAGGCAGCGGCGCAGATAGGAAACAAGTCCGTCACCTACTATAATAACATTTTTGATCTCACGATCTTTCAGGAACATTTTCTCAAATTTATGGATATCGTTGTCAATCAGTTCCTTGACGATTCCCTCCATGGTGCCGATGCTCTCATTGGGCGCGGAATACATCTCATCCAGACGGCCCGTTCCCAGGGAAATGTTCTGGGTGGACATCAGCGTCATTTTATCAAAAACAGAAACCTGAAGGCTTCCGGAGCCGATGTCAACAAACAGCGTTCCTTTTTCCAGAAGCTGATACACGCTGCTTTGGGATGCTGCTCCCTTGAGACGGAGGAAACGCTGTTCCGAATTGCTCAGCGCCGCAACCTCAAAACCGGTACGAACCCGGATCTGATCCAGGATCATGGAGCAGTTTTTCGCGTCACGCACCGCACTGGTTGCCACGCAGCGAACCTGCTCGACACGGTATTCCCGGATGATTCCGGAAAAGCTGTTCAGCACATCACAGATTTTTTCCAGCACATCTGCGCTGATTTTTCCCAGTACATAAGTCTCCCGTCCGATCGGTATGCTCCTGCGGATCGTATCGACGGTCTGTATTCCTGATTTTGCGGATATCTCATATAGTTTCAGCAAGATTTCCTGCGCGGCAATCTCAACTACCGCATAACGGGCTGCTGCCATCTGTCATTCCCCCTTTTTTTCTGTCAACAAAGCGTTTGCGCGTGTTCTTCTGCATTGAACCTTCGCGTATTTCTGTTTTCGCTGTTCTTCCCCTTATTGCTGCCCCTTCAGCCACACAATGAACTGCTGCGCGCAGCGTCCGGAACGGCCGCCGTGATTCAGCTCCCACTTGTTTGCTTCCAGAAGAAGCTTATCTTCGTCCATTTCGATACCGGCTCTCTTTGCCAGCGTCCGGACGATTTCGTCATATTCCATCTTATCCGGCGCGCTGAAGTAAATGGTGACACCAAAGCGGGCAACAAGAGACAGCTTCTCCTGAACGGTGTCGGAGCTGTGCAGCTCCTGATTGTAATCCTTTGTGTCATTGAAGCTCTCTTTGATCAGGTGTCTGCGGTTGCTGGTTGCGTAGATCAGCACATTATCCGGCTTATTTTCCAGTCCGCCTTCGATGACAGCCTTCAGGTATTTATATTCGATCTCAAATTCTTCAAAGGACAGATCATCCATGTAGATGATGAATTTGTAATTGCGGTTCTTGATCTGAGCAATGATCTTGGGCAGATCGGAGAACTGATGCTTGTAAACCTCGATGAGACGGAGGCCCTGGGCATAGAACTCATTCATGATGCCCTTGATGCAGGAGGATTTTCCTGTTCCCGCATCACCGAAAAGGAGAACATTGTTTGCCTCTTTTCCATCCACGAAGTTCTTTGTATTGTCAATGAGCTTTTTTTTCTGACGCTCATAGCCGACCAGCTGGTCCAGATAGACATGCTCCGTACAGGTGATTGGCTGAATGAAGGGCTCGTCTTTTTCGTCCCTTACGATTCGGAACGCTTTGTGCAGGCCCAGCTTGCCGACACCGAATTCGCGGTAAAAGCAGGTGACGCAGTCAAAGAATTCCTGGGGATTCTGCGCCTGTTCCAGCTCTTTTGCCAGAAGGCAGATGCGGTCGCGCACTCTTGTATTGAACACATGGCCGTTTTTGTTTGCATTGTCATAGTTTTCAAGAACAGGCGCCAGGTTCAGATCAAAGAAATCGTCCAGAACACTCCAGTCGAAGGTGAAAAGCTTCTGAAGACGTTCGAAGTCGTTCATGGCAAGGAAGCAGATGCTTCCGTCCGGTTTTCCAACCTTCTCACATGCTCTGGAAAAGGCATTTTCCGAATTCGCCAGCAGCAGGGCAAGGCAGCAGTGCCAGAGATTTCCCTGGAGACCATACTGCTCTGCCAGCTCGATCATGCGGTGAACACAGCCCAGATACATTTCTTTTTCTTCTTCGCCCAGAAACAGCTCTCCAAAGGCATGCTCAGGGGATGCCTCACTGCTGACTTCCATGAGTTCCATCATATCATAAACCAGATGACCGTTGTCCATGTTACGGTATACCAGTAATTGTTCCATTGTTTTTCTTCTCCTTGTCTGCGGTTTCTTTCTGTAATTTCCCGATCTTTCTGTCTGCCCGACTGCGGTTTTCTGTTCATTCCGGCATTCCATTTTTTTCGGCGCTTCGTCTCTTTTCGGCGTTCCGTTTTTTTCGGCATTCCGTTTTTTTCGGCACTTCGTCTCTTTTCGGCATTCCGTTTCTTTACAACGCTCCGCCTCAGTATCAATTAATAATTTCCAAGAATTTTCAGATTCTTCACTTCTTCCTGAATGCCGAACAGAGCATTCTCTACGGCAGCATCACCAAGGTTTCCTTCAAAATCAACGAAGAAGCGATACTCAAACGGGCGGTCGGCAATGGGGCGCGACTCGATCTTGGTCATGTTGAGGTTGTTGTAGATGATGTGGGACAGTGTATTGTAAAGGCTGCCGCTCTCATGAGCGATTTCGAAGCAGATGCTGACTTTTCGTGCATCGCGGGGATACTGCTTTTCTCTGGTAACGATGATGAAACGGGTTGTGTTGCTTTGATTGTCGTTGACATCTTCCGCCAGAATTTCCAGGCCATACAATTTTGCAGCAAGGCGGCTTGCAATGGCTGCCTTTGTCCGGTCCTTCTCTTCCACTACCTTCTGAGCCGACATAGCTGTGTTTGGCTGGCTGATCTGCTGCCAGTCCGCATGACTGTTCAGATAGCCGACGCACTGCATCAGCCCCTGGGGATGGGAATATACGGTTTTGATCTGACTGATATCCGCTCCCGGAAGACCAAGGAGGCAGTGATTTACGGAAAGATAGGTCTCGCCGATGATCGTATTGTCATATTTGATCAGAAGATCATAGACGTCTCCCACCTGACCGGCGCTGGAGTTTTCAATGGGAAGAACCGCATAATCTGCCTCGCCGTCAGCCACCGCCTTCATGGCTGCTTCGAAGTTCGGTACATGGAAGCTTTCTGTGCAGTCACCGAAGTACTGGAGCATGGCGGCATGGCTGTATGCGCCTTCCACGCCCTGAAATACCACCTTTACCTGTTCCTTTTTCACATCGTCCACTGCACCAAACGGAAGCTTTTCCACAATGCCGTGCTCCGCCATCATCTGATACTGAAGCTTGCGGCTCATTGCCATGATCTGGGTAAACATTTCCGTAATTCCGTGTTTTTCGAAATCATTCTGCGCAAGACCGCCCAGCGTTTCCAGCTTCTGGATCTCGCGCTGTCTGTCCAGAACCTTTTTTCCTGTTCCAATCTTAAATTCCGCCACCTCACGGCAGACTTCCATTCGCTTTCTGAACAGCTCTACCAGGCTGTTGTCGATCTGATCAATTCTTCCTCTTACCTCGTTTAAGTCAAGCATTGTTTTCTCCTATCCTATTATACACGATTTTCCCCATCTCGTCTTCAAAAAACAGCTTACATTTTTCTTACAGGCGTCCCTTTTCATCTGTTTTTACCAGTTCCGCCAGCAGCTGACTAATGGTCTTCCGGCTGATCGGGTGTCTCAGCCACGGTGCGATCTGAGCCATTGGCTGCAGAACAAAGATCCGTTTTTCAATCTCCGGATGGGGAACAACCAGCCGCTCGGTTCCAATGATTTCGTTCTCATAGAACAGGATATCAATGTCCAGGGTTCGCGGTCCCCAGTGTACCAGGCGCTCTCTTCCCGCCTGGGATTCAATTGCCTGCGTTACATTCAAAAGCTCTTCCGGCGTCAGCAGGGTGCGGATTTTTATGCATCCATTTAAAAAGACCGGCTGATTGGTCACGCCGTAGGGCTCTGTAATAATCCAGTCGGAACGCTTTTCTACAACGATATCGTCCTGAGCCTGCAGAAGCGTTACCGCACCGTTTAAGAATGCCGCTTTATCTCCCAGATTTGAGCCAAGGCTCAGATAAGCCTCATGCCAGCCTCTTGTAATCTCTACTCCGACCGTTTCCAGAGGCAGTCCCACCGGTGCCCACGGCTTGGACAGCTTCACCGTCACCTGCTTTAGCAGCGGATGCACCCGCAGCAGCATGCGCGCGATTTCTTCCGCCACGCACTCCAGCAGCTGGTGGTTCTTCGCCTGAACCAGCTTCGTCACCTGTCTTGCAATCTCACCGTAATTAATGGTCTGTTTCAGATCATCCGTCAGACCTGCTTTTCTTGTATCAGTATACAGAACCAGCGACACAACAAATTTCTGTCCAAGCCGCTGCTCTTCTTCATAAACGCCATGGTGGGCGAATATTTCCAGATTATCTATATATATTTTATCCATTTTCGTTCTTCTGTCCTTCCCCGGGAACTGTTTCCATCTTCCGTTTCCCGTTCCCTGTACATTTCCTGTCACGATTCCTTCCTTCCAACAGCAGTGCCTCCGTCATCCGGATTGCCCGCACATTTGCCTGCACATTATGCACACGGACGAACATACAGCCCTTCTGCACTGCCATAACCGTCGTTACCAGCGTTCCCTCTTCTCTCTGATCCACCGGCAGATTCAATGTCAGTCCGATCATGGATTTCCGGCTGGTTCCAAGAAGAATCGGGCAGCCCAGTACATGAAGAGCTTCCAGACGGTTGGTCAGACACAGATTCTGCTCACGGCTCTTTGCAAATCCGATCCCCGGATCCAGAATGATCTGTTCTCTTTGGATCCCGGCCTCCCCGGCCAGTTCCAGCGTCTCTCTCAGATCATCCAGCACATCCGGAATCAGATCCCGGTAAACGGCCTCCTTCCTGTTATGCATCAGGCAGCATGGAACCGCCGCTTTGGCGATAACCTTCGCCATTTCCGCGTCACCTTTCAGCCCCCAGATGTCATTGATCAGATCGGCCCCTGCTTCCAGCGCCCCCCTTGCAACGGATGCTTTGTATGTGTCCACGGAAACAGGGATGTCAAACCGCGTTTTTATCGCTTCGATCACCGGGGCAACCCGCTCAATTTCTTCCTGATCACTGATCCGCGCATAGCCCGGTCTGGTGGATTCGCCGCCGATATCCAGAAGATCGGCTCCCTGCCGGATCATCTCCTCCCCATGAAACAATGCCTGATCCATGCCATTCCAGCGGCCTCCGTCGGAAAAGGAATCCGGCGTCACGTTGAGGATTCCCATTACATACGTTTTTCCTTTGTCCGCAAACTCTCTTTGTCCAATTCTCATCTTCTGTCTTCTTACCTCTGCTGTCAGTCCCGTTTTCTTCTATAGCGGATTCCCTGCGCTGTCTTCTTCCAGACGCCGGTTCCTCTCATCATTCCTTTATCATCATCAGCACCCGGTTGATCATGGCATCCGAATCCTGCATGCAGCCCCTCGCTGTATAGGTCATGGTTTTCGTTCCTGCCTTTTTCACGCCGCGCATGGTCATGCAGGTATGCTCCGCCTCAATCACAACCATGACACCGGCCGGTTTCAGATGTTCCATGACTGCTTCTGCGATCTGAGCAGTCAGCTGCTCCTGAATCTGGGGGCGTCTGGCGTAGACCTCCACGGTCCGTGCAAGCTTGGAAAGACCAACTACCTGTCCGTCTGGAATGTAGGCAATATGTGCTTTTCCAAAAAACGGAAGCAGATGGTGTTCACAGGTGGAAAACAGTTCAATGTCCTTCACCAGCACCAGATCATTGCTGTCTGACCGGAAGGTTCGCTCCAGATGGGTCTTCGCATCCTGGGTCAGTCCTCCATAGATTTCGGTACACATTCTCGCTACCCGGTCCGGGGTATCTTTTAGTCCTTCTCTGTCCGGATCCTCACCGATCCCCTCCAGATAAAGTCTGACTGCTTCTTTTATCTTCTCCAGATCCATTCTGCCACCTGCTCTTTCCTGATTTCATGTACGGTACTGCTCCTTCCGGACCATCTCCCCGTTTCAATTCTCACCATTCCTGAGAATCTGCGGGCTGACTCAGTCCATGTTACCGTCGTTTCACTCATCCTGCCAGTTTTTTATCTCTTTCATAAACGACAGCGAACCGCAGACAACGATCATTCCGTCCTCGCCTGCCTCCCGCGCTGCCAGCGTTAATGCCTGTTTTACCGACTCTGCCGCCTGAACACAACACCCCGGCTGCTGCCTCTGGATGGCTGCCGCCAGCTCCCGCGCAGGTAATGCCCGCGCCGAATCAGACGCAACGGTATAGACCGTCTGCACCTGCCGATCCGAAAAAAGAATATCAATCATTTTCGAATAATCTTTATCCGCCAGCACTCCCATCACAAACGTCTTTCGCCGGTCATGGAACCGGTGATCCAGACTTGCAGACAAGGCCGCGGCTCCTGCCGGATTGTGGGCTCCGTCCAGAAGAATCAGGGGATTTTTACTGATGATTTCAAATCTTCCATGCCAGGTCATCTGCTCCCATCCGGTCCGCACCGCTGACTCCTCAAACACATATCCCTGACGTTTCAGTTCCTCCAGCACTTCCAGAGCAACTGCCATGTTTTCTATCTGCCACAGCGCCGTCTGGGTCGTATGCAAATGGTTCCACGAACCATAGGAAACGGTCATTCCATTCGCGTCTTCCGCTTCCAGAACCATGGCATCCGGTCTGGATACAAAAAGCGGCGCATGCAGTTCCTCTGCGCGGCGTCTGATTACTTCCATTGCGTCCCTGCTCTGCGGGTGGGAAACCACCGGAATACCTGGCTTGATGATCCCCGCTTTATGCGAGGCAATTTCCGCCAGCGTACCGCCAAGAATTCTTCTGTGATCCAGGCTGATTGAGGTCAGTACACTGCAGACCGTCGTTTTCACCACGTTGGTCGCATCCTCATCACCGCCAAGTCCTGTCTCCAGCACCACAAGGTCGCACTTCTTCTCAGCAAACCAGACAAACGCCAGGGCCGTTTCCTGCTCAAAGGACGTGGGCTGCGGCTGTCCCGTTTCCACCATCCGGGCTGCAGCCTCTGCCACTTTTGTCAGACAGGCGGCAGCCTCCTCTTCTTCCATCCAGACTCCGTTGACCTGATATTGCTCACGAAAATCAAAGACAGCAGGAGAGGTATATTTTCCGGTACGATACCCGGCGGCGATCAGCGCCTGCTCCAGATAGGAGGACGTTGATCCCTTTCCATTGGTTCCCGCCAGGTGGATAAATTTCAGCCGATCCTGCGGATTTCCCAGTTCCTCCATCAGAGTTCTCATGGTTCCAAGTCCAAGAACCATTCCCTTCTGTTTTGCCAGTTCCTTCCGATAGCTCACTGCTTCCAAATAGTTCATTCGTTTCCCCATCCCTGTTTCCTTACGGGTATGCCCCGGCAACTGCATCACCGGGAATTCCCGTTTCACTTCTTAAAGTATTAGTATACTACAATATTTCGCCAGAGTACAGTACCAAATTTGAAAAGAGCGGACAGGAGAAACCGGCTGTGCGGCACTCATCGGATCCGTTCAAAAACACACTCGCTTCCCGTGTAAAGCAAATCCCACAGCTTTTTAAGGCTGCGGGATTCGGATTATTACTATATCCAGGCGAACGTGCCAGTGACACGTTCGGTCGGATTTTTGCTCTTTCTTTTTCTCTATTTCTTACTTTCTTCCGGCATAAAAGGTTTCCAGCTCTTCCGCCAGATTCGGCGCAACACTTCTCGCAAACGGCATCTCGTCCGCCATTCCAAGGGCCTCGGTGATGTATCCCAGCTGCCATGCGCTGCGCTCCAGCGACCATGCGGAAAGCAGGTCAACGGTATCAAAGCGGGTATGCATACCGTAGCCGTTGCGGTTCAGCGTCATTGCCGGAACGCCCTTCCATGCAAACGAATTGGAATCACTTGCCCAGATGCAGTGGGCCACTCTGGCACCGACTTTACTTTCCGCAGCAAGCTTCTCCAGCACCTCACAGGCATCCTTCTCCGAGGTCACTCCGAAGATGTTTCCGCCAATCAGCTGTCCAGCAAGGTCCACGTTCATGTTAAACCGGTGTCCGGCCAGTTCTGCTTCATGGGCAGTCACATAGGCAATGCTTCCGCGCAGTCCCTTTTCCTCCGCGCCAAACCAGATGCATTCCACACTGCGGCGCGGTCTGTTTGCCGCGAAATAACGGCACAGCTCCATGATAATGGCAGCTCCGGCCATGTTATCATAAGCGCCCGGTCCTGCCGGTACGGAATCGTAGTGGGCAGTCAGCGTCAGCACTTCATCTGCCTTATCGGTACCCTCGATCCGGGCAATGATGTTTTCGGACTCACAGGTATATTTCTCCTCCGTCAGAACAAGACGGGCTTTGGAAGCGCGTTTCTCTACCATTTCCACCGCATGGTAATGGTGAACGGTTGCCGCGTACACAGTGCCCGGCGCTGCCGGAATCCGCATGATTGCGCCGTTTCGATCCTGCGCATCGTCAATCAGATCGCCAGTAACAAGAACAACAGCCAGAGCTCCTGCTTCCTCCAGACGCTTCCAGGTATCTTTGTCATCTGTTTTGTTGATCATTACAATCTTTCCCGCTGCATCCGCAAGACTGATGGCATCTCCGTTTTCCGCATAGTAAAATTCTGCCTCAATTCCCTCGCCTGCCGTGTTTTTCGCGCCGCGGCAGATGGTCACCGGATATTCCTTTTCATAGGGCTCTGTTACCACCAGACGCGCACAGACGGTTCGAATTGTCTCAAAGGAAAATGCTTCTCTTCTTCCTGTTACTCCAAAGCTCTGCAGGTATTCCATGATCGTATCTGCCGCCTGACGTTCCCCGTCCGTACCTGCTTCTCTTACATACATGAATCTGCGGACAAAGTCCATCTGACGTTCGCCGCTTAACTGCTCTCTGTTCATCACTTTCTTCACCTTCCCGGACTGCCGATGTCTTCCCGGCTGCCCATACCCTGAGATTACCAGTTCTCATCCCTAAAGTCAAGCCCGGCCGTCTGTTTTTCTTTCCGCGATTCTGAGGACCCTCTTTCCGGCTCTTTGAAATTACTTTGAACATAAATCCTTTCTTTTCTGTTTTTTTCATGATTTGCTTCCCATTTCCTGCCTTTACAAATCCGTTTTTTTTGTATATACTGAAATACATCCGCAGCCATGCGCAAACCTTTTTTCCGGTACCGCGCATGAAAGCTATCATTTTTTTCAGGAGGACACGATTATGGAAATCATTCATACAGACAAAGCGCCTGCAGCAGTAGGCCCCTATTCTCAGGCAATCAAAGCTAACGGTATGCTCTACGCATCCGGTCAGGTTGGATTTGACCCGGCAACCGGACTTCTGGTTGGCGATACCATTGAGGCTCAGGCAGAGCAGGTTATGAAGAACATCGGCGCTGTTCTGGAAGCAGCCGGTCTGACCTATGATGACGTGGTAAAGACTACCTGTTTCATCACTGACATGAAGGAATTCGCAACCTTCAACGGAATCTATGGCAAGTATTTTGTCAACAACAAACCGGCACGTTCCTGCGTTGAGGTTTCCGCGCTTCCGAAGGGTGCAGTCTGCGAAGTTGAAATCGTAGCTGTCTGCAGGTAATTCCAGAAAGGACTCACTGCATGAGCATAACAACAGTTCTCTTTGATCTGGACGGAACGCTGCTTCCCATGGATCAGGACGTATTTACAAAACACTACTTTGGTCTTCTGGCAAAAAAACTGGCGCCCTACGGCTATGATCCAAAGCTCCTGGTTGACGCCATCTGGGCCGGAACTGCCGCCATGGTAAAAAATCAGAGCGGTCAGCCCAATGAAAAAGCCTTCTGGAATGCGTTCACAGCCATCTTCGGTGAGCAGGCGCTGGAACACCTGCCTGTCTTTGAAGAGTTTTACCACAATGAATTTCAGGAAGTGAAAGCTTCCTGCGGCTTCACTCCTCTGGCTGCTGCCGTCATTGCAAAGGTAAAGGGAAAAGGCGGACGGGTTGCCCTGGCAACGAATCCTCTGTTCCCATCCATTGCGACGGAAAGCCGCATCCGCTGGGCCGGCCTTTCCCCGGACGATTTTGAGTTGTACACTACCTACGAAAATTCCGTCTGCTGCAAGCCCAATCCGGATTACTACCACTGCATCGTCAATGAGCTTGGCGTGGCGCCGGAAGAATGTCTGATGGTCGGCAACGATGTGAAAGAAGATATGATTGCCAAGACCATCGGCATGAAGGTCTTTTTACTGACAGACTGTCTAATTAATAAAGAAGAAAAAGACATCAGCGCATACCCTCACGGAGATTTCAACGATCTTCTGGCGTTTCTGGACGGGAATGTTCAGGCGTGTGAGGAAGCTGACTGTTGATTGGAACGAATGGTACGGCAGGCAGTTCATTCGTCCGGATATTCAGATATTCAAACAGGAGAGAGGAATTGTAATATCATTCCCCTCTCCTGCTTTATTCATGAGCGATCAGAAACACGCTGCGTGGGTTTTACCGCTATTGCAACACTTTTCTCTCATCTTTTTTCGTACGATTTCATTGATATTTTCGTACGATTGGTATATACTATATATAGATTATTAACTTCGAAAGGAGGCAACCATATGTCCATCACTGCTACTGAACTGAAAACAAATCTCAGTAAGTATCTTCTGCTTGCTGAAAAAGAAGATGTATTTATCACCCGTAACGGTAAGATTATTGCAAAATTGACAAATCCCTACCAGAACCGTGTTGATATGGCAAAATCTCTGTTTGGAGTCATTCCCGCAGATATCACACTTGAGGAAGCCCGCGAAGAACGGCTTACGAAGCTATGAGAGCCCTGATCGATACCTGTATCATTATTGATGCACTTCAACAGCGTGAACCCTTTTGTCAGGATGCACAAACTCTGTTTCTGGCAGCTGCCAATCATCATTTTACGGGCTATATCACTGCCAAATCAGCGACCGATATTTATTATCTTGTCCACAAATCAACTCATAGCGACAAAGAAACCCGACGTATTCTGAATACATTATTTACCCTTTTTGATCTTCTTGAAACAACCGGGCAGGACTGCAAAAGTGCAATTTCCTCCTCAATCTCAGATTACGAAGACGCAGTAATGGTCGAATCGGCTCTTCATTCTGATATCGATTGCATCGTAACAAGAAACCTGAAAGACTACCAGCGTTCACCTGTTTCTGTTCTCTCACCGGGAGACTTTATTACGCGAATTGAAGCTGACAAATAGGCATAATCTCCTCCGGCCTGTTCACAATCACCTCTGCCCCATGCGCAGCCAGAAACTCCACATCGCGAAATCCCCAGCTGACAGCAATGCAGTCCATCCCCGCATTGGCAGCCGTCAGAACATCCACATCCGAATCTCCGATATAAACGGCATGTTCCCTTTCCACCTGCAGGCACCGCAGCACCTCATTCACGGAATCCGGCGCCGGCTTTTTCGCAATCCCGGTTCGCTCCCCCACGGCAAAATCAAACATTTTCGGAAAATACCGGGCGCACAGCTCCTGCACACCGTAATCCGCTTTGTTGGAAACGACTGCCGTTTTGCAGCCTGCAGCGCGAAGCGCCTGCAGCAGCTCCATGATTCCGTCATATGGCCTGGTCTGATCCGCGCAGTGAACTTTATAGTGAGCATTGAATGTCTGCTGCACCTGATCAATCACTTCAACCGGTGTCTGAGCCGGAACCGCCCGCTCAATCAGTTTTCGAATTCCATTTCCTACAAATTGTCTTACCTCATCCATGGTTCGCTTCGGAAATCCTGCCTGAGTCAGCGCATAGTTGGTGCTTTCCGCCAGATCCGCCAGCGTATCAAGAATTGTTCCGTCCAGATCAAAAATTGCAAGTTCGTATTTCATCTTCCTGTCTCCATTTCCGTCTCGTTCCCGTTTTTCTTCGCGCATTCCGTTTCTTCACGCATCCCTTCTCGTTTTTCGTTTGCCTTCATCCCCGTTTCCATTCTTCTCATCCCTGTTGCTCAGGCATGGGTCAGAACCGGAAACATGCCATCCGGCAGCCGGTCGTCTGCGAAGGCTTCGCCCTGCACAAACAGGGTGGTATCGTCATCCATCAGCTGCTGCAGCTCCCATCCCGCTTTCCGGATGGGCGAGAAGCCAAGACGAACCTGACGGATCTCACTGCCAAAGGCAGCAGCGACTGTCTCCGGATCCACCTCATGATCCGCAAAAACAGCACTCAGCTCCAGCGTGTCGCCGTCGATCTCTGCCACCGCATAACAATCGTTTTCTTCGATATAATAGACATTGTCTTTTAAGAAAGACGACAGATAAAACATGATCAGACCCGAATTTCCCTTCATTTCCAGGCTGCTGTTGACGGTACATGTGCTCAGCATCCGGACAAACGCATCCCAGTCTTCTTTTGTTTCCATCGGTACTTTCTTCGCAGAAGCCGTTTGGGCAGCTGCGGTCTCATCCGCACATGCCTCAGCAGCTGCCTTACCGGCAGAAACCGTTCCGGCAGCGTCTGTTTCTGCAGAAAACACTTTTACCGCCTGATACTCCACTGCCTTCCGATATCCGAACTTCGGATAAAAATCCAGAACGGACTCATTGGCAAACAGATAGAATCCATCTGCCGTCTCTGCATAGTCGCGGTGGATTTCCTCTATCAATCTGCGGCTCAGTCCCAGTCCGCGGTATTCCGGATCTGTCATAACCGTTCCCAGCTGAACCAGCCGCTTTTCCCCATTCACTGTCTGAAACGTCAGCGGATTGACGGAAACATTGGCAATTACCTTTCCATTCTTTACCATGGAATACGGAACATAATCCTCTCCCCAGAAGCCATTCTGATACCAGGCTTCAAAATCAAGACCGAATACCTTCCCCGCCAGCTCGTTAAAGCTTTTTCGAAGCGCTTCCTCATTTCTATAGTTCTTTCTGATCTCAAATTCCATTTTTCATTCTCCTCTTACTGCTGCAGCTGCACTGCTTTCCAGCCATCCTGATCCCAGGATCTGCTGTCTGTCTTCCTCCTGTTTTTTCAATTGCACAGACACGCAATCCTCTGCTCAGTTCCACTGTGCCGGAAAATACTGCTTCCTCAGCGGTTCCAATTCCTCATTCAGCGCTTCCACCTCTTCTTTTGGCAGATTCTCAAAGGCATCCGACTCATAGAATTTTCCATGAATCTGCGAAAAGCGCTGTTCATCCAGCGCAATTCCCATAAATGCATCGAAGTTCTTTCCCTCCGCTGTTGTGATACCAAACTGATCGCAGGTTTTGAATCCGACTCTCGGATAATAGTCCGGTTCGCCAAAAATCACAATTCCCGGGTATCCGGCTTCTGCCGCCAGCTTCATGGTTTCCTTCAGCAGCATTTCACCGACACCGCAGCCCTGCCATTTGGGATCAACGCAAAGAGGGCCAAAGGCAGCAACCTCGTGCCTGGTTTCTCCGTCCTGTACCCATGCCTTCGAGTACATGATCGCACCAATCACTTCGCCGTCTTTTACTGCGATCCGGCTGATCTCGGGCAGATACTCCTCAATTTGGCGCAGTTTACGCACCAGCAGATGCTCATCGCAGCCCTGATTATATTTGTTCCAGAATGCCAGCTGGGTCATCCGCTCCGTTTTCCGGTAATCATCCGGTTCCTCTTTGCGGATCTCCACCTCATCCGGCTTCAGACGGGCCTTCCGCTTCGGAAACCATCCCAGCTCCAGACGCACTTCCTTCCGCTGCAGATCATTGTTGGCATAGCAGCAGGTATCCATGCCGATCAGAGTAAATCCCTCGTGAAGATAGAAACCAATGGCATTGACATTACAGGACTGCGTCTCCAGAATGATTGCTCTTCTTCGCTCCAGTCTTGCCTGCTCCTTTGCGGTTTCCATCAGCCCATGGCCGATTCCCCGCTTCTGATAAGCCGGGTCCACCCAAAGCTCCGTGACACGCAGACGATTGGACCAGGTCTCCGGCGCTGTCTCAATGGCGGCCACAAGACGGCCTTCCTCCACAACGCCCCATGCGCAGGCACCTGTCCAATATTCCGCATAAAGCTTATCCGGGAAGTCATATTCCTCCGGTCCATGGGTAACCGGTGTTTCAAACCGCTTTTTTTCAATGCGGACCGTAAAACCGGCCTCCTGCCGCTCCATAGCCACATCATAATATTCTTCTGTCGTATATCGGATTGGAATGATCTGATCCTTCCACTGTTCTTTTGGCAGATGTACGATTTTATACATACCTGTTCCTCCTGATTCTCTCCTCCCCGTAGTGCATCCGGTGAGTATGCATTTTCCCTTCTCCGGCTCACTGCTCCTGCGGCTCCATGTAATTCCCTTTCCTGCTACTATACCCGATGCCGTAGACGCATGTCAATCAAAAAAATGCAGGAAGACATGTATATCTCCCTGCATACCTTTTCTGTTAAAATATTCTGCTGACATTCCATGCAAATGCACACGAAACCAGCCGTTAAGCAGTCAGATCTTTTCTGCAGTACCACCAGAATCCTGCCGCAGCAGCCACAGCACCATACACAATCCCGAGAGCTGCCAGTCCCCAGTCAAGCGATCCGGCTGTCAGGATATGGGCCGGCTTTGCGTAGGCAAACGGTGTGATATACTGTAATAAAGCCGCGTCGGTACTGATGTTGCTGATCAGATCCAGAAAATAGAGAACCGCTGCCAGACCAAGGCCGATTCCCAGACTTCCTCTGCGGATCCATGCGGAAATTCCGAAACAGATGGCTCCAATCTCCAGCTGGAGAAGCAGATAGGAGCCGTGAAGCAGAACAAATTCCTTTGCCGGAAACTGCTCACCGATTACCCGGATTGAAATCCAGCTCAGCAGAGAGACAACCAGATTCAAAACAACCAGCTGAATCATCACACTGAGAAATTTCTGCAGGACTACACAAAACCGGCTGACCGGATGAGTCATCAGAAACTCTGCCGTATGCTCCTTTTCCTCTTTGGAAAGCATTCCCGCTCCCAGATAAGCGGCAAACAGAGCACCGCCGATTCCAATCACATTGCCGCATTCCACGCCATAGAAACCGCTCAGCTCACCAAAGTTCAGCAAATCCATGCCAAACGCTTTCGTAAACGTGCCCATGTTGGCAAACAGCTTTGTCATGCTGTCCATCTCGTGCTTCATCTCCGGAAACAGGAAAATGCATACCATCAGCATTGCGGCAATTCCCAGTGTCCAGACAGCCAGTGTTCTGGTTCCCTGCTTCCATTCTTTCACAAATAAAGCCATTACCGCACCTCCTGTTTCCGGCTGCAGCGTCCGCCAGCCTTTTGGTCCACCGGTCCACTGCCCGCTTCCTCATAGTAATGCAGGAAAATTTCTTCCAGCTCCGGTTCCGTGATGGTCATGTCGCGGATGGGAAGTCTGCCCACTTCATCCAGAAGCGTTCGGATTTCTCCCTGATAGAGAAAGCTGACCATATCTCCCGCAGCGGTTACTGACCTGGCCTCCAGGGAAACCGGAAGCTGACTGACTCCGTGAAGCGTTACCTTTTTTGTATTGGTCCGCGACAGGTTTTCCACCCGGTCCATGGCGGCAAGTCTGCCATCCCGGACAATGGCGGCCCGTGTGCAGTTGTGCTGAACCTCGGAGAGAACATGGGACGAGAAAAAGATGGTTGCCCCCTTCCTGTTCCGCTCTTTCAGAAGTTCAAAAAACTCTTTCTGCATCAGCGGATCCAGGCCGCTGGTCGGCTCATCCAGAATGTACAGCCGTGGATTGTGCTGCATCGCGCATACGATTGCCGCTTTTTTCCGGTTTCCAAGCGACAGCTCCTCCACCCGCTTTCCGGTATCCAGCTTCAGCCGGTCACAAAGCATGGCTGCCTCTTTGGAACAGTCCTGTTTTCTCATCTTCGCTGAAAACGCGATCAGCTCACCAACCTTCATCTCATTGTAAAACATGGCTTCCGAAGGCATGTAGCCGATGTCGGCAAGATAGGAAGCCTTTTTCTGCAGCGGCTGCCCCAGCACACTGGCACTGCCGCTGGTTGGCTGAATCAGACCAAGCAGCGTTCGGATGGTCGTTGACTTTCCGGCTCCGTTGGGTCCGATAAATCCGAAAAACTCGCCTTCCTCCACAGTCAGATTCAGGTCGGTGATTCCCCTTACTTTTCCGTAATTCTTTGTCAGATTCTTTGTCTCAATTGCATTCATACCCATTCTCTCCCCGGACTTCTATTTCAGATCAAGCTCAGGCGGCACATCCAGCTGGTCTGAAACATATTTTCCGTTTTTCTTCCGCTGTCTGACACACTCGGTCAGCAGATATTCGATCTGGCCGTTGACGGAACGGAAATCATCCTCCGCCCAGGCCGCAATCGCATCATAGAGCTTCGGTGACAGACGAAGCGGAACCTGTTTCTTTCCAGTGTCAGCCATCAGTACAGACTTCCTGAATTAACGATTGGCTGCGCATCATGGTTGCCGCAAAGCACAACCAGCAGATTGGAAACCATTGCCGCCTTCCGCTCTTCATCCAGCTCAACCACCTGATTTTCATTGAGACGTTCCAGCGCCAGCTCCACCATTCCGACTGCGCCGTCCACGATCATCTTGCGGGCATCAATGATTGCGGAAGCCTGCTGACGCTGCAGCATCACGGCTGCGATCTCCGGTGCGTAGGCAAGATAGGTGATTCTCGCTTCGATGATCTCAAGGCCTGCCGCAGCAACTTTCTGCTGGATCTCATCGCGGATTCTGGACGCAACAATCTCACTGGAGCCGCGCAGACTTCCCTCATCGGCAATGCCGTCACCGGTTGTGTCTACGTTTGGAGCCACATCGTAAGGGTAAATGCGGACAATGTTCCGAAGTGCGCTGTCGCACTGGAGAGAAAGATATTCCTTATAGTTGTCTACCGTGAAGACTGCCTTCGCCGTATCCACAACGCGCCACATTACCGCAATGCCGATCTCCACCGGATTTCCAAGACAGTCATTGATCTTCTGACGGTTGTTGTTGAGTGTCATGATCTTCAGAGAGATTTTCTTGTTTACGGATTCCGCAGTGGCTGCTGCCGCCGGATTCTGCGCCATTGCAAACACAGCTCTCGCTCCGCTGTCCACATCACCGCTCTGATTCAGCTTTGTCTTTGCTGCCGGATTCACTGCGGTACAGAAGGGATTTACAAAATAAAAGCCATCCTCCTTCAGCGTGCCAACATACTTACCAAACAGGGTCAGAACAAGGGCTTCCTGAGGCTTTAACACCTTCAGTCCACAGAACGGGATCCAGCCGATTCCAAGCCAGATGCAGGAAAGAATCAGCAGAACCGGACTTTTTTCCTGATACACATCCATTCCGCCGAACACACAGCCAACGATGGCAAGGATATAGAGAGCAAGGATTACAAGCAGCATCACCATGCCATTTTTACGGCCTTTGAGAACAATTTCTTTCATAACGGTACCTCCATATGTATTTGATATCAAAATCATATCACTTTAATTTATCCCTGTCAAGATTTTATACAAATTAATTCTTGACTATTTTTTCATTCTGTGATTCAATCCTCTTAACCATCAAATCATACCAAAGGAGCGTTTCGACATGAACATCGAAGTAAAAACCAACGGAACCAGTCAGACAGCAGTCATCCGGAGCAGCCAGCTTCTGATCACCGATGTCCAGTCCGCACTGGATCTGTTTATGACCGTGAAATATGAAACCGGCTGCACCAGAATTGTTCTGAACAAAGAAGCAGTCACCGACGAATTCTTCATCCTGAGCACCGGACTTGCCGGAGAAATCCTGCAGAAATTCATGAATTACGGTATCAAGCTGGCAGTCTGGGGCGATTTTTCCGGCTACACCAGCAAGCCTCTGAAGGATTTCATCTATGAAAGCAATCAGGGAAACGACTTTTTCTTCCTTGCGGATTGTGACCTTGCCATCGAGCGCATGCTTTCTGCCGCATAAGCCTGACGCCTGAATATATTCCGGCGCACCACAAAAGACCTGCTGCACTTCACATGCAGCAGGTCTCCGTCAATTTTACAAGATCGAAAATACTATCACTTCACCGAATCTCCGGGATCCGTAAAACTTCCAACCATCACTTTTCCAACAGCCGCTTATTGATCCAGCGTCCCGGCAAACCCAACCGTTGCCTTTAATCCGTTAACTTCCACATTCTCCTCCACAGGAATCACCAGACATTTCCGCCCGTCAATCATCTGGGTGGTAATCATGTCAATGCACATGGGATCCACCTGTATCTTAATGTCCGCCGTCTTGATGTCAATCTTCTTCCCGCTGACCACGTTGGAGGCTAGGAACGTTGTCTGCTCTCCGGCAATCTGCTCATATACATGATCAAACTGCTCCATCCGCTCCGGCTCTACACCGCTGCGCTCCAGAATTCCTCGCACCTGCGTCTTGTTCAGCTGGAACGGCTCCGGTTCTTCCTTATGTTCCGCGATCATTTCCGCCAGCTCTTCATGCACCTGACGAACTACCATGTATTCGCTGTCATCTCCAAGCGTTTCCGACAGAATATCCTGAAAAGTTTCCTTCTGGCACTTAAACGACATGGGCGTCGGTCCGCCGATGCAGCCGTCAATCCATTCGGAATGAAGCTCTTCCGGCTTTTTCGAATAATACAGCAGACTATGCACGTCCGCATTCCGGTCATTAAAAGCAGGGAACAGGAAGCCATTCATGGGCAACTCCACCCACCAGTCCCGCTCCCGCTCCTCAATAGAGTTGCTGACCGCGTTATAGCAAAGGCCCGGTTCCGAAAGAACCACAGGACAAACACAGCAGAGAATGTATTCATAAACGATCTCCGACGCGTCATCCATCTCGATCTCGTCCGTACCTCTGCCCGGCACATCATAGTTGGCATGGATCAGGACAATGTAATAGTTCTCCCCATATTCATAGTTGTCCACGACTTTCTGATAGAACCTGTCCAGCAATTCATCGTCCTTCAGCTTGCAGTCGCGCAGAGCAAGAAGCAGCTTATGTCCCTCTCCGGTCAGTTCCTGGTCAATGGTATAATCCAGATTGTGCAGATTTTTTCCGATGGGTCCGGACATTGCTTTTTTGAAAATTTCGTAATATTTAAAGATCTCATCCTCTGAAAGGGTCAGGAACGTTCTGCGCTCTTTCATGCGGATATTCTTTTCATTGTCTACATAACAGCCGCAGATACAGTCAATGGCATTTCCATCTTTTTTGAACTGTCCGCGGATCTCAGATATCTCTTTCCGATTCACTGCGATTTCCTTCTTTCTTTGGCTGACAGCAGCCGTTTTTTCATTGTCTGCATAACAGAAGGATTATACCATTTCCATGAAATGTTTGTAAATAGGAAAACCTTTACAAAACTGCCTCCTTCCATATTTCTTCCCCCGTCAGGCGCTCCATAAAAAAAGCTCCGCCGACCTCCATCCGAACGTCAGCAGAGCCTTCCTGTCACATTTCATTTTCTTCCGATCAGCCTTCGCAGTGAGGAGTCTCTCCTTCTTTGAACAGCTCTTTGTCATACTCGATTCCGTTGCGGTCATAGTAATCCTTTACCGCTGCGCGGACTGCCTCCTCCGCAAGAACAGAGCAGTGCAGCTTCACCGGCGGCAGACCATCCAGCGCCTCAACAACTGCCTTATTGGACAGCGCCAGCGCATCTTCGATGGGCTTGCCCTTGATCATCTCCGTCGCCATGGAGCTGCTGGCAATGGCAGATCCGCAGCCGAAGGTATTGAATTTCACATCAGAGATGATTCCGTCCTCTACCTTAATATAAATTTTCATAATATCGCCGCACTTGGCATTTCCAACTTCACCAACACCGTCGGCATCCTCAATCTTTCCTACATTCCGGGGATTTCGGAAATGGTCCATTACTTTCTCACTGTATAACATAATCACTTTCTCCTTTTACTAATCCTTCCCACACCGGTGACATGTCACGCAGATATGCAACAATCTCCGGTACGGTCTTCACAATATAGTCAACCTCTTCTTCGGTATTATATTCACACAAAGTCAGACGCAGGGAACCGTGGGCAACCTCATGGGGCAGGCCGATTGCCAGCAGCACATGGCTGGGATCCAGGGATCCGGAGGTGCAGGCGGAACCGGAAGACGCTGCAATTCCTTTGTCATCCAGAAGCAGAAGCAGGGATTCTCCCTCAATGCCTTCAAACACAAAGTTCACATTGCCCGGCAGACGCTTTTTTGCATCGCCATTGAGACGGGAATGAGGGATTTTGGAAAGGCCTTCAATCAGACGGTCTCTCAGTGCCGAAACATAGGCACTGTTCTCATCAATCTTTGCGCAGGCTTCTTCCATTGCGGCCGCCATTGCCACGATTGCCGGAATATTCTCCGTACCGGCGCGCTTGCCGCGCTCCTGAGCTCCGCCTTCAATCAGGTTCGTCACCGGAATTCCCTTTCTCACATAGAGAGCACCGACGCCCTTCGGTCCATGGAACTTATGGCCGGACAGAGACAGCATATCAATTTTCATTGCTTCCACATCAATGGCCAGATGGCCGACAGCCTGTACCGCATCCGTATGGAAGATGACGCCTTTCTCACGGCACAGCTCACCGATCTCAGCGATCGGCTGAATCGTACCGATCTCATTGTTCGCAAACATGATCGTTACCAGCGCGGTATCCGGACGGATTGCCGCTCTCACCGCATCCACAGAAACGATACCTTTTTCTCCCACATCCAGCAGAGTTACCTCAAACCCCTGCTTCTTCATCCGCTCCAGGGTGTGCAGCACGGCATGGTGCTCGATTGCCAGGGAGATCAGATGCTTCTTGCCTTTCTTTGCGCCGATGGCTGCCGCTGTCAAAATCGCCTGGTTATCCGCCTCGCTGCCGCCGGATGTAAAATAGATCTCATTTGGCTTTGCTCCAAGGCAGGCTGCCACCTGATTTCTTGCATTCTGAAGCTTCACTGCCGCTTTCTGACCAACCGTATGAAGACTGGACGGATTTCCGTACTCTTCCTCCAGATTTTCTATCATTACCTTTAACGCAGACTCGCTCATCTTTGTCGTAGCCGCATTATCCGCATATACATATCTCATTTGGTACCTCATCTCCAATCCCGGGCCGACCGCTGAAATCACCAGAATCTCCGGAATCTCCGGAATCTTTGCGGTCAACCAGTATTCTTAATTCCTATCTTTACGATATGAATTATACCCCATTATCCATACTATGTCAATAGGATTTCCAAATTCCCCCTGAATTTTCATCCCACAGATTCCGGCATCCCTTCGGAAATTACTTCAGCACACCGCCGTTGCTCTCAATCACGGTCCGGTACCAGTGCGCCGAATCCTTCAGAATTCTTCTCTGATCCCTGAAATCCACATAAACCATGCCAAACCGCTCGGTATAACCCTTCTCCCATTCAAAGTTATCCAGCAGCGTCCACTGGAAATAGCCGCGGATATCCACGCCGTCTGCTGCAGCACGTCTCAGCTCACGCAGATAGCGATACAGGAAATCAATTCGATTGGGGTCATGAACCTTGCCGTCCACAGAAATCACATCGTGACAGGAGATACCATTCTCCGTAATATAAATCGGCTTGCCGTAACGCTCCTGGAGGAACTTCGGTCCCCAGTACAGGCACTCCGGAGTAACCGGCCACTTCACCGCAGTCCGCGGGAAGCCCTGATACCGGTCAAAATAAGCCGGGCTGCCATCGGCGCCTGCCTGAATTCCCCAGCCGTTATAAATGTTCTGACCGTAGAAGTCCACCGGCTGGTGCATCAGCTCCAGATCCTTCTCCCAGCCCTTCGGCAGATACTGCTCGTACATCGCGATTCCGTCCTCCGGGAATCTGCCAAGCATCACCGGATCACTCCACCAGCTGACATTCCAGAACCAGCGGGGCAGCTCCGGATTCATACGGAACAGCTCGGTTCTTGCCGCCTCAATGTCCTCCGGTTTGTCGCTGACCGGGTAGCACATGGTTCCCGTCGGCGCATATCCGATCTCAATTGGCTGCTTCGCCGCCGCGCGCATCGCCTGCACCGCCTTACCATGGGCCATCATCACATGATGACCGGCAAGAAACGCATCATGAGGCACACAGACCAGTCCCGGTGCATGCTCCGCAGCCGTGTAGCCCAGACCGACAAAGCACTGCGGCTCATTGAACGTAATAAAGTGAGTCACGCGGTCCGAAAACAGGCTGACAACAAGAGCCGCATACTCGGCAAACCAGTTGACGCTGTCCGGATTCAGCCAGCCGCCCCTCTTGTAAAGCTCATAGGGATAATCCCAGTGAAACAGAGAGATATAAGGTTCAATTCCGTTTGCAATCAGCTCATTGATCAGATTGTTATAAAACGCAACACCTTCCGGATTCACACGTCCGGTTCCGTCCGGCAGCAGTCTTGTCCAGCTGAGGGAAAAACGGTACGCATTGAGACCGATCTCCTTCATCAAAGCCACATCTTCCTTATAACGATGGTAATGATCGCATGCCACATCGCCGGTATGTCCCTCGTAGATCTTTCCCGGTGCCTTACAGTACACATCCCAGATGTGCAGTCCTTTTCCGCCCTCATAAGCAGCGCCTTCGACCTGATAAGCCGCTGTCGCTGCACCCCAGGCAAAATCACTTCGAAAACCATTTGATTTCTTTGTATCATTCTGCATTCCTGCCATATTCTGTCCCCCTGATATCGTTTTTATGATTCATGAATTCCGGCATGTGCCCATTCCGGCATATCGGCACAAAAAAGCGCCATCCGGCTGCCGTCCGTTCTTTCATTTTGCTCTCATTCTGACACGCGCCGCACCCGGGATTGCCGTCTGTCAGTCATTCTTTTTCCCTCTCGCTCTGGCATGCACCCGCACCCGGGATTGCCGTCTGTCAGTTATTCATTTTCTCTCTCATTCTGACATGCGCCTGCACCCGTGATCGGCGGCTTTTCTCCGTTTTTCAGAAGATCTGCCAGTGTCACGCTGGACAGGTATTCTTCCACAATCTGATCCAGCTTCTGCCAGACAGGAAGCGTGTAGCATCCATCTGACTGCTCACAGGTACTTCCCTCACATGCCGGACATTTCACCGGTGTCAGACTTCCTTCCGTCGCCCGCACCACTGCTGACACAGTACACTGATCGGCAGGAACAGCCAGACAATAGCCGCCGTTCTTTCCGCGGAGACTGCGGACCAGTCCCGCCCGGTTCAGACATCCGGTTATCATTTCCAGGTACTTCATCGAAATATGCTGGCGCTCTGCCACATCCCGCAGCGAAATAAACCCATCCGTTTCATGCTGCGCCAGGTCAAGCATAACACGCAGCGCATATCTTCCTTTTGTTGAAATCAGCATCTTTTGTCTAGTATGGATGTATTTCCATGAAACAGATCCATACGTTCCTCCTTCCGAATTATTCCTTCAGAATCCCGCTTTGATCGATCACATCAATCACTTCCTGAATTTCCTCAACCGTCTTCGTCAGCGCAAACCGCACATAGCCTTCACCAAGACTGCCAAAGGCATCACCAGGCGTGCAGACAACTCCGGTCTGCTCCATCAGCGCCATACAGAATTCCCGGGAACTGGAAAAACGGGGCGGGATCGGAGCCCATGTAAACATGGTTCCCTTCGCATCCGGCACATTCCAGCCAATCTTTCTCAGTCCGCCGCACAGCGCGTCACGGCGTTTCTGATATTCCATGCACTGCTCCTTTACCATGTCCAGCGGACCGGTCAGCGCGGCAATGGCGCCGTACTGAGCCGGCAGGAACATGCCGAAATCGTACTGGGTACGAAGAAGCTTCAGTGCATCAATAATCTTCCGGTTGCCAACCAGGAAGGAAATTCTTGCCCCCGTCACATTAAAGCTCTTAGACAGAGAAAAAAACTCGGCTCCCACTTCCTTTGCCCCCTCATGCTCGAGGAAGGATCCGCCATAGGCGCCATCATAAATAATATCCGAATATGCGTTGTCATGAATGATAATTACATCATGTTTCTTCGCGAAAGCAATGGCCTTTTCATAGAGCCCCGGCTCTGCCACCGCGCAGACCGGATTATAGGGATAGGAAAGCACCATAAACTTTGCTCTCTTCGCCACCTCTTCCGGTATCGCATCAAAATCCGGCTGGAAGTTATTATCCCTCACCAGCGGATAAAAATACAGCTCCGCTCCTCCCAGATATGCTCCCGCTTCAAAAATCGGATATCCCGGGTTTGGCAGAATCGCCACATCGCCGGGCGAGGTCAGCGCCAGCCCCAAGTGACCCATTCCTTCCTGCGTTCCATTGACGGAAGTGATCTCATCCAGTTCCACATCCACGCCAAACCGTTTCTTGTAATATGCCTGCACTGCTTCCAGCATTTCCGGAAGATCACGCAGCGAATAGACATACTTTTTCGGATCGGCAGCCTCTCTGCTTACCGCTTCCACAATGTGCGGTGCCGGCTCAAAATCCGGCGTTCCAACCGACAGGTTATATACTTTTTTTCCGGCTCTCGCCAGTTCCAGCTGTTTCTCATTCAAATCCGCAAAGATTCCGGTTTTAAAGTGAGACAGACGCTGCGCCTGTTTCATTTCCATAGCAATTCCTCATTTCCTGCGACTATTTTTCCAATAGTGCCAGTTTACCACATCCTCCTCTCTTTTGCAAACTTTTCATGGACATTTTCCTATATTTGAGCTATGATAAAAGAAACTGTGCAAAAAAACCGCGGAATGACCGAACCGGCCGGTTTCATCGAACCGGCGCATTTCAGCCATTCTGCGGCACAAACGAATTTATCTTTCAAGGAGGCCACCATGATTTCACAGAAATACAAAGACATGCTTCAGGCAAAATCTGTTATCCGCAACCTGTCTGAATATGCAACAAAGCGCGGCAAAGAGATTGGTTATGAAAACGTGTTTGACTACAGTCTCGGAAACCCGTCCGTACCGGTTCCGGATGCATATGCGCAGGCAGTTAAAAGGCTCCACGACGAGCTCTCTTCCTCCGCTCTCCACGGCTACAGCCCAAGCCTTGGTCACCCGACCTTCAAAGCTGCCGTTGCCGCTTCCTTAAGCAGACGGTTCGGCGTTGCCTATACACCGGAGTTGATTTTCCCCACCAGCGGTGCTGCCGGTGCCATTGCCCATGCGCTTCGCGCCGTTACCGTTCCCGGTGAAGAAGTCATCACCTTCGCTCCCTACTTTCCGGAATACAACCAGTATGTCAATCAGACCGGCGCCATTCTGAAGGTGGTTCCCGCTGACACAGCAACCTTCCAGATCAATTTCGAAGCTCTGGAAGCAATGATTTCGGAAAAAACCGGTGCGATTCTGATCAACACGCCAAACAATCCGTCCGGCATCGTTTATTCAGAAGAGACCATCACCCGTCTCGCCGATGTCCTGACCCGCAAATCCACCGAATATGGACGCGACATCTTCCTGATTTCCGACGAGCCATACCGCGAGATCATGTTCGATCAGGCAGCCTGCCCCTATGTATCAAAATATTACAAAAACACCCTCTCCTGCTACTCCTATTCCAAGTCTCTCTCCCTTCCCGGTGAGCGTATCGGCTATGTAGCAGTCAATCCGGAGTGCGTGGACGCAGCGTATCTGGTTCCGATGATGGGACAGATTTCCCGCGGAATCGGTCACAACTGTCCCTCCTCCACCATCCAGCTGGCAGTCTCCGAAATCCTGGACATGACCTGTGACATGTCTGTCTATGAGAGAAACATGAATCTCCTCTACGACAAGCTGACAGAGCTGGGCTTCACCTGCGTCCGTCCCGGCGGAACCTTCTACATCTTCCCCAGGGCACTGGAAGAAGACGCCGTTGCATTCTGCCAGAAAGCGCTGAACTATGACCTGATTCTCGTTCCCAGTGACAGCTTCGGCGTCCCCGGATATTTCCGCATGGCGTACTGCATTGACACAGAAAAGGTAGAACGGTCGCTGGCGGCACTGGAGGCTTTTGTGAAGAACGAATATCCGAACTGATTTTCCATTCATTTGTCAATCATTACCTGGTGAGGTTTGATTATCACCTGCATAACATCACTGCTGAAATCTTTCCTGCATGATTTCCCTATGATGTTCTGCAGGTGATATTTTCTATGTAATTCTTCTGTCTTTCATGCCACATTTGATTTAACTGCCTGTTTTAGTTGATTCTTCTAATCTCATCATCAAACTATTTACTAATACTTTTTCACCGTCATCCCCACATTTTGCAAGCATTGTCGGTAAATCTGTCAGTTCCTGAAGCAAATGGTATTTTCCAAACTTCATATTTATCTTAATGATCTCACTTAGTAGCTTTTCCTGCGGTTCTATTCCATTCAGCAACAACATTTTTCTGATTCCATTTTTTTCTCTCTCCCTGCTCTCGGCACTTTGATAAACAGTCTCTCTTCTCTTTGTATCTTTATCTTCCCGTACAATCTTATTAATATCATAGCTTTGAGTCAGATTACAGAAATACATATCCCGCTCCCGATCTGTCTGATATGTTGCCATGAAAGAATTGCAGTGATAAACATCTTTTTTATCAACCGCTTCCAATAAGCCCAAATGTAAAATAGCTTTACCGCTCGTACACACAAGTAAGTAATCGCAAAAAAACGCGGATTTCTCTGTCTTTTTATATAAATAAAGTATCGAATGGGAGCGAAACATTTCTTCCAACAAATGCAGATTATTCAGTTTACGGTAAATCATTTCAAACATTATCCGTTGCTTTTCCTCACCTCGATAATACTTTTTCACCAATTTTGCAATCGAATCATGTGTAATCCTCTTCTTTTTAATTGCATATACTCCATAATCTCCTGAATATTGATTCGGTCTGCCAATATATTGTAATCCCATCAAATGGGGGATTTTTAATTCTGAATTTGTTACTCGCAAAACACGTTTTGATGTATAAATATAATAATCATACTTACACAGCACTTCTTTTGCCTTTTGAAAAATTTCAACAAGTGATTCCATATTTATCGTCCTTTCCCTGTTCGCAAAAATATTCTGCCGAAAAAAGAAAAATGCCTGAGCTGTTAGGCTCAGGCTCGGCTTTTTCTTTCGTGAATTGCAATTTCGGGAGCAGTCCTATGATAATTCCATAGGCAGAGACGACCTTTGTATTTCTATTGCCCGCAAAGTCGGGACGGTTAGCTCCTCTCTATCACCGCAAAAGCACTTATGCTTTTCAGTGATTATAATTTAGCACGAGATAAATAACCTGTCAACTACTTTCTGTAATTATTTGAAGCGACAGCATGATGATTAACGTCTCCCCGCCGTCACCCGATTCAGCCGCTCCGACATTACCAGCATCAGCACTGCAAAAAATGCCAGGTAAACCGGATACAGTCCGATGTGCACATGCTGGGCGATCAGGCCAAACAGCGGCGGCATGAATGTGCTGCCGCAATAGGCGCTGGCCATCTGGATACCAACCAGTGCCTGGGAGTTTTCCTTTCCGAAATTGACCGGTGTGGAATGAATGATGCAGGGGTAAACGGGAGCTGCTCCCAGTCCGATGATCAGCAGACCGGCCAGCGCAGCGCCATCCGCCTTAATCGGCAGCATCACAAGAACAGTTCCAAGCAGCATGACAAGAATCCCCACGCGGATCATCTGTTTATCCCCAAACCGATCGGCTATAAAACCATTCAGGAAACGTCCTGCTGTTTCTCCCAGATAGAACAGAGCCGCAAACTGCGCTGCCGTCTCCACTCCCACCTTCCGGAATTCTACCAGATAACTGCTGGCCCACAATCCGGCAGTTGTCTCCAGCGCGCAAAAACCGAAAAACGCAAGCAGAACGCAGGGAACACCCGGAATTTTCAGCGCGGTTTTGAGGGTGACCGGATTAGCGGATACTTCCTCTTCGCTGGAAGAATCGCGCTTTTTCCAGAGTCCAAGCGTCAGAAACAGCAGAACAGTCAGCGTGATCTGTATCAGTGAAACGCTGCGGTAGCCCATCTGCCATCCATGCTGATTTGCAAGACAATAGCTCATGATATTGGGACTGATGGAAACACCAACACCCCAGCAGGCGTGGAGCCAGCTCATGTGTCTGGAGGAGTAGTGCAGCGCAACATAGTTATTCAGTGCCGCATCGATGGCTCCGGCGCCAAGTCCGTAAGGAATTCCCCAGAGACAAAGCATCCAGAACGAACCGGATACGGAAAATCCGAACAGTGCAATGGCGGTCAGTCCAACACTGCAGGCTGTAACCAGTCCGGCGCCAAGCTTTCTGGTCAGTCGGTCCGACATCAGGCTGGAAATGATGGTTCCTCCTGCAATGATCATGGAGACAATTCCTGCATAGGAAAGAGGCACATCAAGTTCCCCCTGCATTACCGGCCACGCGGAACCAAGCAGCGAATCCGGAAGCCCGAGGCTGATAAAAGCCATGTAAATAATCGCTAATAACAATGAAAACATATCCACATCCATCCTTATCTGTAGTTCTCTGCGCCGCGACAATGGAAAAAAACGATGCTCACGCAAATCAAAGGCAGAAGTTTCCGTCATTCCGGAAATTCTTTTCCACCTGTCATCTCACCTCATCAGACGCAACTCTCCCATTATAATATATTCACCCACAAAAAGCTATCAGAATCCTGCTGACTGTTATAACAATTCTGTCGTTTTTCCACTCTTTATCTGTCGTTCATAAAAATCAATTCATTATTAAAGCTACGCATGCAGCTTTAAAACGATGGAAAAGCAACCAAAGTAAATGTACCACTGGCACATTCTCCCGGATATATAAGCAATCAAAAAAAGAAGTCCGAAAACAGATTACCGTTTCACAAACAATATCTGCATTCAGACTTCTTTTCGGAAATTCAAAGAAACTGCCGGCGATACACCGTTCCGCATATACGGGCAGTTCCTTTTACCGTTATTCCACCAGCTGCAGCACCTGAATCAACAGCAGCCAGGTCAGTCCATAGTAAGAAACAACTGCCACCAGATCGTTGATCGTGGAAATCAGCGGGCCGGACGCAACGGCAGGGTCAATTTTCATCTTCTTCAGCGTAATCGGAATCATGGTTCCCATGAAGCTGGAGATGACCATTGCCAGCAGCAGCGACGCGCCGATACAGCCGGAAATCGCATAGGAGAACATGAACGATTTTCCTTTAAAGAAATAGATAAACAGACCGATCAGCACGAACGACATCAGACCAAGGATCAGTCCGTTGGTAAAGCCGACCTTTATTTCCTTCCAGACCAGCTTCAGCTCCTGCTTCCAGGTCAGCCCCTCATCCATCAGCACGCGGATGGTCACAGCCAGTGACTGCGTTCCAACGTTACCAGCCATACCGAGAATGGTCGACTGAAAGCTGACAACAATGGTCAGCTGGGCAACGACCGGTTCAAACAGACCGATGACTGTCGATACGCCAAGTCCCAGAAACAGAAGAACGATCAGCCAGGGAAGACGCTTGCGGACGCTGTCCTTTAGCGGTTCCTGCATCTCTTCCTCTTCGGTCAGACCTGCTAACATCGCATAGTCCTCGCTCATCTCATCGTCCACCGCCTCAACGATGTCCCACGAGGTGATGACACCAAGAATGTGATTGTCGTTATCAAGAACAGGTATGGAGTCCTCCGAATAGTCCTTCAATTCCTCGATGCATTCGGAAATGGATTCTTTCGCATAGACATAGGGATAGGAGGTCACAATCAATGTCTCCAGTTCCACATAGTCCCTTGCGATGATCAGTTCCTTTAAATCAATTGCTCCATAAAACGTTTCATCGTCATTTACAACATAAATCGTCAGAATGTTGTCATTTTCCGCCGCCTGTTCAATCAGCGCTTTCATCGCCTGACGAACCGTAAAATCCTTCTTAATCACGATGAAGTTGGTCGTCATTCGGCTTCCGATCTCATCATCCTCATAGGATTCGATCAGGTCAATATCCTCCAGCGCTTCCTCATCCATGAGTTCCTTAATGGCGGTACTCTTATCTTCCTCCAGCTCATCAAGAACAGCAACCGCGTCATCCGCGTCCATGGATTCCAGAATGTCTGCTGCCTGCTCCTCATCGACTTCGTTGATGAATTTTTCAACGTCCTCTTCCAGATAGGCAAAGACCTCCGAAACCGCTTCCACGCCAAGAATCCGATAGAGCCGTTCACGCTCTTCGGGAGTCAGTTCTTCCAGCACGCCGGCGATATCATTGTCATGATATCCTTCCAGCTCCTCCCGGATTTCCTCATCCGATGCCGAGCTGCGGATAATTTCCACAAGCTCCTGCTCGTAGTCGGGCCTTTCTGGGATCCTCTCTTTCTCCTCTTCCAACAGAGTATTTTTCTCATCCATCATCTTCTTCACTACCCAAGACCGGGCGCTGATGGACTATTCTTCATGCAGATGAATCTTCCTGCCTGCAGCAAAACACATGCAGAAAAACATGCAGACCATTCAGGCACATGTGTCATTCTCACATCTGCCTTTCCGTTACGCAAACCATGCCGGACCATCAATTCTGCTCCACGGCTGTTTGCTTCCTGTTCCTGCATGTCCCGTCAGGATCCACGCTCATCTGATCCGGATAATCCGTCCTGCTACTTCGCCCGCAACTGTCACAGCCGTCCATGGTTTTTCTCCTTTCTGCATTCTCTTTTAGTTTCAGAAATCCGTCCGTTTTTTATGCGCAGTCATTCTCGTTTGAGACGCGGTCATACCCGGTTAAACGCTGCTATTTCTGCTTAAACGCTGCCATTTCCACTTAAACGCTGCTATTTCTGCTTAAACACAGCCATTTCCGCTTAAACACAGCCATTTCCGCGTTCTCCCTGCGCGCCGGAAACGCACAGAAAACGGGCGGACATGTACATGCCCACCCGCTGTTGTTTCTGATGTACACACTTCAGTATACCACCAGCGCACCGGAAACTCAACCGTTTTCGTTCAATTTTTATCCGACTTTCATCGAATCGTATCAGACAGCTCAGCCGTCAGTTCAGTTCCACTTCTGTCTTCATCAGATATTCCGGACGCTTCTCCTCGCCAATCGGAGTTACCTGATAATCGATCATGGTCAGTTCCTTCACATATTTCGCCCAGAGACCATAGGCAGGAGCCTCGTCAGAGACAGGCACCTCACCGCCCTTCTTTTCTCTCAGCTCGCAGAGATCACCAAGCATGTGCGCGTCCGGATACACAAGATACATTTCCCCGAACATTTCCTCGGTGGAAACCGGCTTCTGCGACGCTCTCTGCGTCAGATGCACATCATGAAGCACAACACGCTCGATGCTCTTTGCCGGGATTCCAAGGAAATAGGAACCACGCGGTCCATTGTCGGAACCGGTAATGTGCTCAAAGACAATGTTTCTCAGCGTTCCAACCGGTGGTTTGGGATCCTCCGGCTTCACACGGCCCCGATCATCCATGCGCAGATAAAACGGACTTCTTGCGCGGACAATATCCACGTTGGTCACCAGCAGGTTTTCCACCGTGCCGCCGTCTACCATGACCCAGGTAATGCCGGAGTCACAGCCGACCGGCTTCACATGGCGCATCTCCTCGGAAATTCCGCCAATCTTACAGTTGCGCACAAGGAAATTGCGGAAGCTTCCCTGCGTATCGGTACCGATTTTAATGGCGTTGCAGGAGCTGTAGCAGGTATTGTTCTCCACCAGCACATTCTCACACATCCGCTCTCCGGCTCCCTTAAAGCAGATGGCATCGTCGCCGGAATTGATGGAGCAGTTGCGGATCAAAACGGTCCGGCAGCTGTCCACGTCAATTCCATCATTGTTAAAGTTTGCCTGATTCTCCACCCTGATTCCCTCGATCAGCACACGGTCGCAGTTCAGATAGTTCTGCATCCAACAGGGAGAATCCTTCAACGTAATGTCACAGATATGTACGTCGGCACAGTCAATCACACGGATCAGAAACGGTCTGCCCGGTGTGCTTCCCTGCGTTTCATCCCCCGGAAAGTTCTCACGGCTGCCGCGCCCGTCAATGATTCCTTCGCCGCAGAGCGAAATGTTGCTGCAGCCTTCCGCAAAAATCAGCGACTGATGCATCTCCATGTTCGTATCCATCACCGTGCGGCGCTTTGCCACACGCAGCGGATAATCTGCCAGATCCAGGCTGCCCAGAAGTCTGGCTCCCTTTGCCACTTCCAGACGGACATTCGAGCGCATGTCAATGGTTCCGCTGACGTAGTCTCCCTTCGCCAGCCGCACAGTTGCCCCTCCCTGTGCCGCCGCGTAATCAACTGCCGCCTGAATTGCCGCTGTCGCCTTTCCTTCACCGGTATATCCAAACTCCTCCGGAGTTACCACGCGGTCGCTGACGTTCCAGCCGGTCAGGGCAGCCGTTACTTCTTCTGCCATTTTTTCCAGATCGCAGCGCAGCTGCGCTGCCCATGTTGGGATTGCTTTTTCTGTACTCATAAAAACCTCCGTTTTATTCTTTCTCTTCCATCACACTCATATAGGCCGGACGAATGATCTTATCCACACAGATCAGTTCCTCGATCCGGTGCGCACTCCATCCGACAATTCGCGCAATGGCAAAGATGGCTGTGTAAAGCTCCTGCGGAATTCCCAGCATCTCATAGACAAAGCCGCTGTAGAAATCCACGTTGGGGCTGACTCCCTTGTAGATGCGGCGTCTCGCGGAAATCAGTTCCGGAGCCAGCTCTTCAATGTTCGTATAGAGTTTCATGTCGCGCTCCCGGTGCTTCTCCGCAGCCAGCTGCTCCACGTAGCCGCGGAAAATCCGCTCACGGGGATCCGAGAGGGAATAAACCGCGTGACCCATTCCATAGATCAGTCCCTTGCCGTCAAACGCTTCGCCGGCAAGGATTTTCGCCAGATAAGCGCCGACCTCATCCCTGTCTGTAATATCACTGACATGGGCCCGGATGTCCTGAATCATCTCCATTACCTTGATGTTGGCACCGCCGTGCTTTGGTCCCTTCAGGGAAGACATGGCCGCCGCAATGGTTGAATAGGTATCGGAACCGGATGAAGTTACTACTCTCGTTGTAAAGGTCGAATTATTTCCGCCGCCGTGCTCCATGTGCAGAATCAGCGCCGTATCCAGTACCTTTGCCTCAATCGGCGAATATTTTTTATCCGGACGAAGAAGCATCAGAAGATTTTCCGCCGTTGACAAAGACGGATCCGGACGGTGAATGTACATGCTGTCATTGTTTTCATAGTGGTTATATGCATGGTAACCATAGACAGCCAGCAGAGGGAACATGCTGATCAGCTTCATGCACTGGCGAAGACTGTTGCTTACGCTGTTGTCTTTCATGTTCTCATCGTAGGATGCCAGTGTCAGAATGCTTCTTGTCATGGAATTCATGATATCGGAGCTGGGCGCCTTCATGATTACGTCTCTGGTAAAATTGGTCGGCAGTGTCCGGCTGTTTCCGATGATTTCCTTGAACTCCTCCAGCTCTTCCTGATTGGGCAGATCGCCCAAAAGAAGCAGATAGGCAATCTTCTCAAATCCAAACTCCTGCTCACCAAGATCATTGATCAGGTTTTTCACCTGATAACCGCGATACCAGAGTTCCCCGTCACAGGGAACCTTCTTTCCATCCACAATTTTGGAAGCAGTCACGCGGGAAATGTTGGTCAGACCGGTCAGGACACCATTTCCGTTGATGTCTCGGAGTCCTCTGTTTACACCATATTCCTCATACAACCCCGGAGCGATGCTGTCATTTTTCCGGCACAGCTGTTCCTGTCTTTCTGCATACCGTTTCAGGTTATTCTCCATTGGCAGTTCCTCCTCTTTCTTTCCTTTCGCCTTTCATTTTCCCGGCTTCTTCTTTCATGATGATTTCCAGCTTTGCCATCTGTTTCAGAAACTGAATAAACGCTTCCTTTCCAAAACGGGCAATCACCTTCTCATAGTACTCCTTCAGAACGTCTTCCTGACGCTTCAATGCCTCACTTCCCGTTTCTGTCAGAATCAGATAAGTTCCTTCCCGTCCGTCTCCGTCATGAGCCCACAGAACAAGACCACGGTCCTTCAGCCGTCTGGCAATCTGGGAAATTCGGCTGACCGGAATGTCCATCCGCCTCGCAATGTCGCGCAGATACAGTTTCTCACAGGATTCTCCTGCCTGCTTCGCCGCCATTTCCATCACAATATAATCCGGAATTGCTATGTCGTGAAAAAAACGTTTTCCGTTCAGTCGGTTCATCAGATATTTATGATACGTAATCTCATTGGAAAGTTCTGAAATATCCGGTGTAACATGTTCCATTTTACCAAATTCCATACAGCACTCCTTTCTCTCACACAAAAACGCGGTTTCTTTCCTTCGCGCAAACGAGAAAGGGCAGACCTTCCTTCTTCCGGTCTGCCCTGGGAAACCGTCCTGATTCCTGATTTTACCATTTCGATTTTTCTGTGACAATAGAGTTTATGTTTTATTTATACAACGAAGACTTTTTTTACAAATAAACCGGTCCATGCTTGTCAGAATACCGGGCAGAACAAATAAAATCAACACCGTCGCACAGATGGAGCCCAGTGAGATTGTTTTGCAGATCTCGCCGACTGTCGGATTCGCAAACAGCTCACCAAGAATTCCGGTTACCAGGATCAGAATCATCGCTGATGTCAGTATGGTATGAATTGAACTGTTATATGCACCGATCAGCGCTTCCTTTTTCTGCATCGTCTCACGCAGTTCCCGATAGTAGGACGTCAAAAGAATCGCATAATCGATGGTGGCTCCCATCAGAATGCTTTGCACAATGATCAGAGCAAGGAAATACATGCTGGAGCCGCGCATGTGCATGATTCCCATGGTCATGTACACACCGCACTGAATCAGAAGAACAAGGATAGTCGGAATTACCAGCGAACGGAAGGTGACAGCCACAACGACAAAAATCATCGCTGCCGTGATCCATGTGATCCGGTTCAGCTCCGCATCAAAGGTCTGAGACATCTGATATGCCATCACCGAATTGCCGATCAGATAGAAGTCACCGCTTAATTTCTCCTCACACTGCTTCGTCAGCCCGGCAAGAAATGCCCTTGTTTCCTCATTGTCATCCTCCAGCGAGGTGGTGATCATCAGACGGCCGTAATTTTCGCCCTGCAGCTGAGCCGCACCCATGGCCAGCTGTTCCCCAATGGCATCAATCTGACCGCTCACTTCCTCCGGAATCAGCGCCGCCAGCCGCTCATCCGTCAGCAGCTCCTCCTTCAGAAACAGAAACAGCTCCGAAATCGTCAGCTTCCACTCCGGATCCGTTTCAAAATTGCCGGTCATCATCCGCAGCATCAATTCCGCAGCACCCAGCTTCTGAAACTCCTCAGGACAGTAGTAAGCATAGTAGACGCTGGATATCATGGAAGCATCAATATCCATCTCCATTCCGTAGGATGCCAGCGCCGATGCCAGTTCCTCGCTGGTAAACGCTTTGCCAAGACTGTTTCCATAGCCAATGGCGCTTTTCACCTTCGGTTCCTGTTCCAGTCCGGCCAGCACC
The DNA here is from genome assembly GCA_017472605.1 of Lachnospiraceae bacterium. GTDB lineage: Bacteria > Bacillota > Clostridia > Lachnospirales > Lachnospiraceae > Anthropogastromicrobium. The sequence goes on along the minus strand of JAFUPV010000027.1, from coordinate 93,751 downwards.
TCATTGACTGCTTCCGCATCTGCCGTTTCATACAGCAGCACAATGGTATTATCCGGTGCAAAGGTATCGTTGACCACATCGATTTCCTTTAATGTATAGTCGATTGCCGTATTTCCCTTCATCACAGAAAACACGGAAAAAAGCACAAGAAACAAAACCGGAAATACATGACGCAGCCGATAGCTGAACCGGCCAAGCCAGTCCATCTTGAGCGGAATGGTTTTCTTTGCCGTTTTTTCGATGAGCCAGTCACACTTGAGAACAAGCGCAGGAAGAACAGTGAAAATGCAGATCAGACTGATCACTACACCTTTCGCCATGACCAGACCAAGATCCGCTCCAATCGTAAAACTCATGAAAACAAGCGCCAGCAGACCGACAAAGGTCGTAATGGAACTGCTGGTAATCGCCGCGAAGGCATTGACAAGCGCACGTTCCATTGCCAGCTCCCGATCCGGTGTTTCGCCCAGATGAGATTTTTCCTCCCGGTACCGGTTCAGCAGAATGATCGAGTAGTCCATGGACAGCACCAGCTGAAGAATCGCCGACATGGAAAACGTCTGCTGGGAAATGGTTCCCATGATCAGATTGGTTCCCATGTTAATGAAAACGGCAATTCCGATCGTAATCAGGAACAGGACCGGTTCCATCCAGGATTTGCACATGCAGAACAGAATGATGACAATGCAGACGACCGCCACCACGACGATCCACAGCGGAAGATCCGGAATGCAGGCATCTGCGATATCGCCGCTGACATACAGTTCATAGGTGTCTCCATATTGCTTCAAAACAGCGGAATAAATGGATTTTGCTTCCGAAGAATAGGCATTGTATCCGGATGTAATCACATAAAGCGTGTCATCCCCTTTGTTATATTCCCCGTTTCCCTCCTGCCAGGTCACGCTCTGCACATGCTCCAGTCCGCCAAGCCAGTCCCGGATGGCTGCTTTCTCCTCCTCCGGAACACCGCGGACCATCAGCCGCAGCGTGCTCATGCTCTGCTCGCCGAATTCCTCCGTCATCAAATCCATTCCAATCTTCATCGGTGAATTCTTTGGCAGATATCTGGTCAGATCGTAGTTGATCTTCACAAACGGCGTCAGAATCAGACAAACCGCTGCAAACAGCGCAAACGCCGCCAGAATCTGATTGCGTCTCTTTACCAGTATTGTTGCTATTTTCCCCATGTTACACCGTAACCTCCCTGTCCGCACCGGAATCGGTGTCTGTTTCTTCCCCATCTTCAGACACAGCAATTTCACGAAACGTTTCTTCAGCCATCTTCCTGCGCCGTGCTTCATCCACCAGAATCCACTCGTCCAGCGTCAGCGGCGTGTAGTCGGAAAAACGGCAGAAGCAGTTGATCATATGACACGGAATCGCCCGTGTCTCCCCCCTGTAATCCGTGACCAGCGTTTCTCTGGTCATCTGCTGAAAACGATTGATCAGTCTCTCGTCCTGCGTGTCATGAACATGACCATACAGCATGTAAACCTTTGGCTGTCCATGTTCATCGATCCGATATTGTCCATTATAGCACATGACCGGATAATGGCTCAATATCACTTTTCGCCGATTATCCTGCATTTCGTCATAGGGCTTGATCCAGACAAACCGGTTCCGGTCAAAATCCCTGTGATTCAGGAATTTATCATGGTTTCCCTCAATCAGACAAAGCCGTCCGTTGAGCCGTTTCAGAATCTCATTGGTCTCAGCTCCCTTTCCAATGGAAAAATCTCCAAGGATCACAACCTCATCATTCGTTCTCACCCGCTCATTCCACCGGGTGATCATGTATTCATTCATGGCTTCACCGCTTGTAAAGCCCCGCTTATCCATCTTGTCATTCATTGCAGCATGAAAGAAATGACAGTCTGCAATATAATACCTCAAAATAACTCTCCCCTCAGAACAGTCTGAGCTGCTCATATTCCCGTCTGCAGCAAAGCTGTGCCTGTTTCCGCTGCAGAAACATGTCCAGATACTGTTCGCCGTAAATCCACTGACGAAGCTCGCTGCGCTCAATCATCACCGGCATCCGGTCATGAACCGGAGCCATGGATTCGTTGGCAGCCGTTGTCAGGATGATAAATCGCTTTTCTTTTACTTCATAGCGGTAAAAACCGGCAAGAAACAGGATCGCGCCCTGTCTGGCAGTAAAAGAAGCCCGGTTATGATCGCTGTCCCATTCATAAAAACCGGCAGCTGGCACGGCGATCCGGTGATAGCGCACGTCCTGTGCAAACAGCAGCCGGTCTTTGGCTGTTTCCGCCCTGGCATTGATCAGAAGCCGATTGTCCTTCGGTGAGGAATACCCCCAACGCATCCGGTCCGCGCAGAGAAGCTCCTTCTGTTCCGGACGCAGAATACCGTCTGACGGTACCGCCTCTCTTCCCCGGATCACTACCGCTTCCTGCGACGGCAGAACATCGCCGTTTCCCTGTTTCAGCCGCATTTTTGCATCCACCTCTTCCACAAGCCGCTCGATTTCTCTCGCAGTCTCATCATCTACATAATAACGTCCGCACATACCGCTTGTCACTCTCCCAGACTTTGTGTTATGATAAGTTTCATGAAACCATCTTTCTTTCGGAAAGGAGTACCTGATTTCTAATGAAACGATCACACGCCTTATTCTGTACATTTCTTCTTGCTTTTTCCCTGGCAATTACCGGCTGCCGCCCAACCGGGCAGCAAAATCCGACTCTGCCGGAAACCGGCTCACCTGCCGATGCAGTAACCACTTCTGTTACAAACGCCGAATCAGCCGGGTACACTGCTGACTCCACCGGACAAATCATCGATGAATTCCCGGCGGAATCCGTTTCAGCGTTCTCCCATTCCAAACCGGATCGACCGGCTGCAGATGATTCTGCGCAGAATGGTTCTCCGTCCGCCAATCCCTCCGCTGCCTCTACTGCGTACCAGGTATCCGCAGACATCATCAGTGACGGAACCTCCGTCGTCCCGCCGCTGCCGGACCGGGATCCAAACAGCATTATCGATCTGACCACTGCACAATACACATACGAAAAAATGACTGCAGACCTGAACTGGTTCGCGGCATCCTATCCACAGTATGTGTCCCTTGAAGCAGCCAAAACAACGGCAGACGGGCGTCTCATCCATGTTGTCTATTTCGGAAACAGAAACGCAGCCCGCCAGATCTTCCTCTGCGCCGCAACCCACGGCAGAGAATACATGACCACTCAGCTGGTCATGAAGCAGCTGGAATACTACTGTGCCAACTACAACACCGGTTCTTATAACAGTATACCCTACAACCGGATTTTTGAAAATACCTGTTTTGTTCTTGTTCCCATGGTAAATCCGGACGGTGTCACCATCAGTCAGCTGGGCGAAGCCGGACTGAACCGGCAGGATCTGAGGGAAAATCTCCATTCCATCTACTCCTCCGACATCAATGGCGGTTTTACCACTCTGGATTATGAAACCTGGCTCACCCGCTGGAAAGCCAACGGTGTCGGCGTCGATTTAAACCGGAACTATTCTCCCGGCTGGACTCTGATCAACGACCGCCCGGTTCCTTCTTCCAGTCTTTATAAGGGAAGCAGCCCCGGCTCAGAGGCCGAAGCTGCTGCTTTAATGTCCGTAATTGACAGTCTGAGCAATCCGCTTCTGGCTGTCAGCTATCATTCCTACGGAAATCTGATCTACTGGCAGTATGGTCAGGCAGAACCACTCTGGACTGCCAACTCCAATCTTGCCACCCACATTTCCAATCTGACCGGCTATCCCACTGCCGGTTACTCCAACGAAGCCGGGTTCTCCAACTGGTGTGTCATCGAGCGGGGAATTCCTTCTGTCACCGTGGAGACAGGCGGCGTACCCTGTCCGCTGCCTCTGGATCAGTTTTCGGATCTCTGGGCAAGGAATCAACATCTGTGGGCGATGCTGGCTACTGTTTACTGACCGGTAAGACACATGATGGCTCCCACTGATATTCGGATTCCATGAATTCCCGGATCTTCGCACCAATGATTCCTTTCTGATCACCGGTCAGCTGCCACCCGGCTGCAAGATCCAGAATGCAGCCGTCCCAAAACACCAGATGCCGGAAACCTGCTTCCTCTCCGACGAAAATCTGACAGGAATACTCTGCGCCCCAGAGGTCTGCATCCGTTTCGACAAATCGATATTTTCTCTCCAGTGGATTTTCTTCATCCATTCTCTCATACTGATACCGCACCATCTGCCTGCACCAGTCATTCATTACAGATAACTTTACTTCCGTTATCGTATAATCCAGGTACCCCTCATTACCCAGGGCACCTGGTTTTATATATTGTTTTGCCTCATGCTGTGCCAGCAAGGGCGATTCCCGAACATCCCACTCTGTCCGGTACTGATAATCATCCACAACAAGAAGTTCACTGCACATGACTGGCAGCCTGTCATGACTGCAAACAACTTTTGTTCCCTGGTATTCGTAGACTTCTGTTTCGGCATTCCTTCGAAATCCATCCTTTTCCCAATTCCACCGCAGAAAAACTGCCAGGAAAACAGCCGAAACAATCATTGCCAGAATTGCGGCTCCGTTTGATTTGACACGATTCTCATCCGCACTTACTTTCTTTTTCTTCATATGCCTGCTCACTGAAGCAGACACCAGCAGCGCACACGCAGCCAGAAAAACAATGCCTGCTGCCTGCAGACGCAAAAAGAAATCCTTTACAGAAACAAACCAGTAGATCAGACTGAACACCATCAGATAAAACACACTTCTTCGAAGCAGCGTCCTCCCGCGCAGAACAAGGGACTGATTCCGCTCTGCCATCCGTCTGGCACCAAATAACCACAAAAAATAGCTGACAATTTCCACTGCAATCATGACCGCTGCAAGAAAAATGCTGCATGCTATGCAGGTATATCCCAGATTTGCCATTGCCCACAACGGTTTTTCAATCAGAATCGGAAAAATCTTTCTTCCTGCCAGGAAAATATTTACCAGAAGCAACACATTGATGGGGAGAAACCGCTTTTTCATAACCTGGTGAATCACTTCCACCTCCATGACCGGATCCGTCTCAATCGGGATTGGATGCCATTTTTCCGAATCATGCTCCGGGTTTCGGCGTTCAACGCATGGGCGCACAGGCTCCTCTGCGCGGTTTTCTGCTTCCCGGACATGATAAAATACCTGCAGGGGCCCGTAAGAAGCAGTAAAATCCCATCCTGCATACTCACAAAAATCTCGGAAGTCCTCCTGTTTCCTTGTTGGTTCCGGGGCGTATTCGGAGGCGTTCGGATCATAGATAATCTGAACATGGACTTTCTTTGGCGGACATTTTCGATAAGTCCAGAACCACGAGTTCATCCGTTCCAGCATCCAGCCCTTTGAAGCCATTTTTTCCAGATGTTCCTCCATTCCTGCACGATCATAGTAGGAATACAGTGTATACATTTCATATCGATGCTCTCTGATCTTCATCCCATCACCTCCCGAAACCGCTGTGAATCTCTGTTCTAAAACATTCCTGGAAATTTATGAAATATCTGAAACTTTCCAGGAATTCAGCCCCTCTGACAGCCCGGCTGCAATCCGGAGGGCACCGCTTCAGAAGTCATTTCACACGCTCCCTCTTCCCCAAACACCCTGTCATAGTCTCCAATCTGGTCCCACAGCCGTCTGCGTTCCGCGTCCAGTGCTTCTCTTCCCGTTTTCGTCAGAACATAGCTGCGGCGACGTCCTTCCCGTTTTGTCTCGCGGATCATTTCCACTTCCAAAAACTGCTCCAGCAGATTGTAGAGAGTTCCTGCACCCACGACGACACGGCCATTGGTCATTGCAGTTATCCGGTCCATGATATCAATCCCGCAGCATTCGCTGTTCAGGCATAGCAAAATATAATACATTTGTTCCGTTAATGTCTGAAATTTCATTCTTGGCATGATTTCCTGTCCCCTTATTATCGAATATCGATATTTTCATTTTCATTATAGTATCGATATTCGATATTGTCAACCGCTTTCCACAGAATTTCTCCTGCGTCCCCGCCATGCAAAAAAGATGACAGCTGTCCAAAACGAAGCCGCCCATTGACTGGGATTCACGAACATGTTATAATTATATTTCACTTATTATCTTTATTTAACAAAATTTTCCATTCAATCAATAACAATCACGCAGGGAGGAGAACCATGGTAGTAGATATCAATCATGACCGCAGCGAAAATGTGAGATATGATTATCCGGATTATCCGATCTATGTGCGCCGTGCACTGCTCTCGATTTATCCAAACTATGCGGCAGACAGCCACTGGCACGATGATATTGAACTGATACTCATCCTGACCGGAAAGATGCTCTACAATGTAAATGGTACGCTTATTACGCTGAATGCCGGTGAGGGAATCCTGGTAAATACAAGGCAGCTTCATTACGGCTTTTCCGATGATCAGACGGAATGTGATTTCCTCTGTATTCTGTTCCACCCAATGCTTCTTTGTACTGCCCAAAGCTTTGCAGACAAGTTTGTGAAACCCGTGCTCTCCCACGGAGCGCCTTTCATCCATCTGTCTCCCGCTGTAGAATGGCAGAACCGGATTCTGAAATATATCAGAGAGATCTATAACTGTAAAGACGCATATGAAGCACCGCTCTTTTCACAGGGGGCGATCTGCTCTTTATGGGGTCATCTGACTGCGCACACGGACCGGAAAAGCAGGCCGGAGGAAAGAGCCGATGCCAGGCTGTCAACGCTAAAAACAATGATTGACTTTATCCACCAAAATTATTCGGAGAAGATTACTCTGAATGATGTCGCCGGAGCCGGTAATGTATCCAAACGAACCTGCGGCAATATCTTTATGCACTATCTGAACCGGACACCTGTGGAATTTCTCATTGACTACCGGCTGCGAAAAGCGGTCGAGCTGCTGAAGAACACCGATACGACAATGCTTGAAATCAGCCTTGCTGTCGGTTTCTCCGGGTCAAGCTATTTTGCAGAAACATTCCGTAAAAGCTTCGGAATCAGTCCAACCGAATACCGAAAACAGGAAAGGAATTTGTAATGATAACTATTAAGAGAATCGATCATGAACACAGAGCAGACATTAACCTGAAAAACGAACCGTTTCCATTATTCGGGCTTCTGCTCCCGTCCTACAGCAACGGCAAATGGAACTACACGGAAATCCGTTTTCCGAAGGAAAATCACACAGAGATGTGCTTTCCGGATGAGAACTATGATTATGATGCCATGTCCGACGAGCATGTTTTCATCGGTGCCTACGACGAAGAACGGTGCATTGGACTGGCCATTCTGAAACAGGACTGGGTTAAATATATGTATCTGTATGACCTGAAGGTGAATTCGGATTACCGCGGCAGAGGGGTCGGCAAAATGCTGATTGAGAAATCGCTGGAAACAGCGGCTGCCCATGGCTATCGCGGACTTTACACACAGGGACAGGATAATAATCTCGGTGCCTGCCAGTTTTATCTGAATTGTGGATTCCAGATTGGCGGAATCAATACGTTTGTTTATAACGGGACATCACAGGAAAACAAAAAAGATATTTTCTTCTTCTGCGATGCCACCTGAGGAGGGTCTGCTGTGTCATCATTCTTATATCGCGAATTGTCCAGTCCTGAACTGGAATCCCTTGTGTCAAAGGCGCTGAAAACAGAAATCCTTTCTTCCCATTTGCTGACAGGAGGATTATTCAATACCACATATTTCGTGGATACTGTAAAATATGGAAAAACAGTTCTGCGCATCGGACCGGTCAATCGTCACCTGCTGATGCCCTTTGAGCATCGCCTGATGGAAGCGGAAGAAGCAGACAGGGAGGTATGCATTGCAAAGGCTCAGATCATGTACAGTATAACCAAAGTCCTGTAATTTTTCATTCGCTTTTATGATGCGTATCAGGTATAGTAGTAAAAGAAGCTCGCCACGCGCGTTCTTTTTACGATTGCGGCGCTCGCCCGATGAGCAGGCGAACGTCCTGGCCTGGCTCGCAACTCACGTAAATCTGAGAAAATATGATTTTTTAAACTGGAAAGGAGGTATGTATTATGCCTACACCATTACCAAAAGGCCAGCAGATTGTCGTGTCTCACATCAGGATGAAAGCGGGATACCACATGGATTCCATGCAGATGGCAACGGATCACTATAACATCGGGATTACACTTCAGGGACACCGAACGACGATCACACCTGCATTCTCCTACTCCTATCAACAGGGAGATGTGGCATTGATGCCTCCCTATCTGTTTCATCGGACGCTGGCACAGTTCAACGAACCTTATGAGCGTATTATGATCAAATTCTCTCCGGCATTTGCTGAGCCATTTATCCGCCAAATGGGGCAGCATTCGTTTAATCAGCTGTATGAAACGCCGGTCTATCACTTTTCGGACGAGTCCCAGAGCAGAATTCGGGCGATGTTCTTTGATATTCTGGCCGAATACCGAAAAGACACCCATTACCGGGAATTCATTTTGCAGGGGATGCTGTTTCGTCTGTTTACAGCGATTCTGGAAGAACATCTTCCAATTCAGCCAGCCACAAATCCGGTTCCGCTTTCCCCACAGATTCTCCATGCCATTGTTTACATGGAAAATCATTTCAAAGAGCAGCCTTCCATGGAGGAAGTAGCGAAACAGACCGGATTTTCTACCGGATATTTTTCCCGCCTGTTTCATTCCCAGCTGGGCATGACTTACAGTACCTACATGAGCAACATCCAGATCCGCCAGGTGCAGCTTCTGCTCTCCACAACCGACAAATCCATCATGGACATCGCCAGTGAAACCGGCTACTGCCATGGAGAATACCTTTCTGCCCAGTTCCGCAGAAAAACAGGCATGACACCAAAGCAATACCGAAAACGCTGTCTTGCTGCAAATGATACTGTTTTTCTCCCGGATTCCAAACCTGACCGTTAACGTGTGAGCCGTCAGGCTCACATGTCTTCACATCTGGAAGCTGCTTTTCACATATCGTTCTGGTATATTTCCAAAATCCATGATATAGTTATATCACATCAGTTCTGACATTCCAAGAACAGATCAGACATTTTCTCAGAAAGGTAACAACGGATATGCTGCGAAGTACGAATAAAAAAGCAACTATTTCAATGAATCCAACGGAAAAGAAGGAGTTTTACAAAGAATTACTCTCTCTTGCAATTCCCATCGGTCTGCAAAATCTCCTCGTCGCCCTCATCGGTGCTACCGATGCACTGATGCTTGGACGACTGGCACAGGATGCCGTATCGGCGGTGTCACTTGCCAATCAAATCGTCTTCATCATGAACCTGTTCATCGGTTCCGTAGTCGGCGGCGGTGTGCTGATTGCCCAATATTGGGGCAAAGATGATAAGCAGATGGTGAAAAATCTATTCTGCATGATCCTCAAATGGTCGTTTGGCATTTCCTGCGTGTTTTTTGCTCTCGCCATGCTGATTCCCGAACAGCTCATGCGAATCTACACACCGGATCAGAACTTGATTGACATCGGCGCATCCTATCTGCGTGCGGTTGGTGTTTCGTATTTATTTTCCGGCATTACGCAGTGCTACTATCTGAAAATGAAGGTGGAAGGCAAAGCATCCAAAAGCGTGATTATTTCCATCGTCACTCTCGTCACCGATGTTGTGCTTGATATCTTTCTCATTTACGGTCTTGCCGGTGTTCCGAAGCTCGGGGCAAACGGTTCGGCATACTCAACCGTAGCCGTAGAGCTGATCGCAATCGTGTGGTGTATCATTGAATCCCACCGGAAAGACAGCATTCATCCCGATCTCGCTGGTATGAAATGGTATTCGGGAAGTGTAACCAGAGAATGGCTGAAAATAGCGCTGCCATCGCTCTCAAGCGGACTTGCATGGGGACTGTCGATTTCGATGCACTCACTGATCATGGGACATCTCGGCTCAGACGCAACCGCCGCTGCATCGATTACATCCGTGGTGCTGGAGCTTGTGACCTGCGTGTGCAAGGGTATCTCTGCCGGTGCCGGTATCATTCTCGGCAAGCTGCTCGGACAAAGTCTGTTTGACAAAGCGAAAGTATACGGGCGAAAACTCTGCCATATGTCATTCTGGGTCGGCGGTATCCATTTGCTTCTCTTGTGTATGCTTGCGCCTCTCGTTACGATGTTCTTTGTACTTACCGAGACGGCAACAAGGTATCTCATTACCATGCTGATTTTTACGGGGCTCTACGTTTTCGCATACTCCATCAACACGGTCGTAGTCTGCGGTATCTTCCCGGCAGGCGGCGATGCCAAATACGATGCCGTCAGCGTATTTATCGCTACATGGTGCATCGCACTTCCGCTTGCACTGCTCGGTACGTTTGTGTTTGATCTGCCGGTTATGGTGGTGTACATTGTCATGTGCATGGACGAGATTATTAAAGTGCCATTTGTGTATCCGAGATACCGGAAGTATCTGTGGCTGAAGAATCTTACGGAAGAAGCAGAGTGATGAGACGAAAAGCAGAGTCGCCCTCTCTGACCAAAAGGCGACTCTGCTTTTTTTCCCTGTTCCATTGACACTACAAAACGGATCCGATGATTCTGACCGTGTAATTCCTCTGCCGGATTCCCACTTGGTAACTGCCTGCCTGGATACACAGAGCTTCTCTGCCAGCTGTTCCTGGGAAAGTCCCGCATTCTTTCTGCCTTCTCTGATTTTTTCTCCTATGCTCATGTTGAGTCCTCCTTGTCCTTTTTCAGGCTCATCATATCGTTTTTGCACGTATCATACAAGAAAACGCAGATTCCATCGATGTTACGTTCCGTAGCATTGCCATTTTTTTACTGATCCGTCCCGGTTTCCACCGTCATTATTTCTGTCTCTATCTCTGTCTCCACCATCGTCTGCGGCGTCGCCGCCTTCAGGTACTTAAAGGAAATAATGCTTGCCACAATTACAAACAAATTGATTCCAACGATCAACGCAATGATCAGACCGACATTCTTCCACATTGCCTTCTTACTTCTGTCTTTTACTCTCATCCGATCGCCTCCTTACCACCGCTTCATGTTCCGTTCATGCTTTGCCAGATAGGCTTTTTCCACATCCTCCGGCTCAATGCCGTAACAAAGCAGGACATCATTGAAATACATCAGCACATCGCACATCTCCTCAATGAAATCATGGCGCACCTGCGGATCCTCCATGATCTGCCGGCTGCCCTTCTTTTTCATGATATCAGCCACTTCTCCCGCTTCCGCGATCATCCAGAGCAGCTGCTGTTTTCCCTTGTCCGGATCCAGACCGCCCCACTGCTCTCTGTACTTCTCCTGCAGTTCCTTCTGAATCTCCTGCATCTTCTCCATTGTAAAACCAGCCATACGTCCTCCATCCTGCTTTCATTTCTCAGTTCAGATTCCGGTACTGTCCCGGTGTCATTCCCACATACTTCTTAAATCGTCTCATGAACACATGGTCATCCTCATAGCCCACTGCCTGACTGACCTCTTTCACCAGCATCGTCGTCTCACGCAGCAGCTGCTTCGCCCGTTCCAGACGCAGAACCGCCAGATAATCAGACGGGCTCATGCCGACGCCGTTCTTGAACTCCACCGCCAGCGTGACCGGACTGATCTCCAGATATTCTGCCAGAGACGTCATGTTCAGATCCGGACTCTGGAAATTTTCTTTCATATAAGCAACTGCGCTGGCAATCATGTCCGACTTCTTGCTCTCGCTGACCGGTCTCTTGCTCATCAGCGCACGGCAGCCCTCGCTGAGAATGTCGTGGAAATCATGAATGTTCTGGCACTGGGACAGAACAAACACGCTGGAAATGTCCTGAAGAGCAGCCTGTCCCTCGTTCACCTCGCCAACCAGCAGGTGAAGCATGTCATTACAGAGAATGCGGAATGTCAGCAGAGACTGGTTCTCCCGCTTCAGCTTATCACAGATTTCCGTAATTGTCAGTTCCAGCGCTTCCTCATTTCCGGCACGGATCGCATGCTTGAGCCGCTGCTGGTAAATCTCAGGAAGCACTTCCACGCGGTCGCGTGTTGCCACATCCTGAAAGTGAAGAATCTGGCTGTTGTCCATCAGAAACCGGTTGTCAAACGCGGTATCCGCTTCCAGATATGCTTTGGAGGCTTCCGAAAAATCCTCGTGCCAGCTGCTGACTGACATGATGAAATTTTCACAGAACTCATGGCCCAGATGGAGAAGAACTGCCATCAGTTCCTCAATCGCCTCTTTCTCATCGGAAAACAGCGCAAACAGACTCTGATTCTTGCTCAGAAGACGCATTCCATAGCCATCCACCCGGGGATCCGCCGCAATTGCCTTCAGCATTCGGTCATGTGCTTTGCTCTCATTGCTGTTTCCTCCGTCTCCCATCAGAACAATCACATACCATCTGCAGTCCACCTGAAGCTGCGCCTTTTGGGCGGCTTGAACTGCCTCCGTCCGGTCCGCAAATTCATTCCGGACAAAGAAACGGATAAAACGGGTCCGGTGAAGCGGAATGCTTGCCCGCTCCTTCTCCCGGTTGATTTCAACCAGACTTCGAATTCCCTGCTCAATCTGATCCACATTGTAGGGATCATTTTCCTCATTTAACAGAACGTTGATATCATGGACCTTGCCGGAGACTTTTCTCGACAGGCCGGCAATGAAAACAGCAGCCGGAACGCTGCAGAGAACCAGAAGAAAGAGAATCGCCCAAAGACCGCTCATGATCTGATCATGAAAAACAGACATGGACTGCAGCGTACAGTACCAAAGACCGCTGTCTCCCTTCTGCTGCGTAAGCAGATAATGTTCCCCGCCAAGCTTCACTTCCTGCTGTTCCTCTGCCTCCGCCAAAACGCCGGTCAGTTCTGTTTCCTCCACAGACACACTGCCTCTTCCGACAATCAGCTGATTCTCATACAGGATACATGTATACCGCTTTTCTTCCTGCTGGGAACTCAGCAGATCATCATAATAAGTATCCTTGACCAGAAACGCAAGAGTTCCCATGTAACGCGGCGCCACCGGTTTCACATAGGTCACCAGTCTTGGCCGGCTGTCCAGATAGAAAGAAATGACATAACCGTCCGCCTTCTGTTCCGGCAGAACCGCCATGCTGGTACGCTTTTCAAAAAGCAGTTCAGACAGCTGATCCGCTGTGGTTTTTTCCAGCAGAAGTCCCTTGGTCAGAAACAGATCCCGCTCAATGGATGTGCTGTGGTTGTACAGATAATCATCCTCATGATACTGATACAGAATCTGCGTAAAAAACTGACTGACCGTTATGTACTGATGCAGCCGCTCTTTCAGCTTAATACTCTTCTGGGGCTGGTCAGCCAGAACAAACTCCGCAATATCGGCGGAAAGACTGATCTGCGTCGCTACATCGTCCAGAATCCGCATGTCATTTTCATGGCTTTTCTCCACCGATTCCAGCCAGGACGTATTGGCGGAAAGGAAGGTCTGATAAATGGATCGGTGATTCACATAATACAAGTAGCCGCCCATGACAAGAACAATCAGAACTACAATCCCGCTGAACGCAATCACATATCTCAGAACACTCTGTGATCTCAGCCTCTTTATTATCTCTTTCATACCCACGCACCTTTTCCTTCGTTTCCGTCCGGACATACTGCGTAAATCCGCCGGATGCCGGAACACATCAAAGGGGCAGATGAACACACCTGCCCCCGATGTTATCTGCAGTCATTCTTCTGCAGACAGTTTACCATATTTTTTACTCGATGTCCATGGTATCAATTGCATCCTGATACATCTTGATGTACTCGTCAACCTTCATATCATCAAACATGGAAACAAAGGACTCCCAGCTCTCATCGGTCACACCGTTGATTACAAAGTTAGCAATGTTCTCAACAACTGCATTGTTGATGTCGGTCTCAGTCAGCACGCTTCCCTGAATCTGCTCAGAGGTCAGCGGAGCAAGGTCCAGATAGTCGTTGGAATACTTCTGGGTTACGCCTGCCTCATCATAGATCTGGCAGTACTCGGTCTTCTCGATACGCTGAGCCGGCATGTTGAAGGTCTCGGACAGATACTTACCAGGTGCAAAGAACATGGTATTGCAGTCCAGATAATTCTTTACATCAACGGAACCGTCATTGGTGGAATCAATCTTTCCGTTCTCTGCATTGTACTCCCAACCGGTTCCCTGATCGCCGGTATTCTGCTCGCCGTAGTACAGGGAGAACATGGTCTCCGTCTCAAGCATTGCGTCCAGAAGACGAAGGCTCTCCGGAACATGCTCGTTGGTTGCAGTCAGGAATGCGCCCGGCTTTGCCATCTCCAGATAACGGTACAGGCTTGCGCTCTCATCCGGTGTGTACAGAACACAATCCTTCATTACGCCATCATCAAATCCCATTGCGATCAGTCTCCATGCGGTGAAGAAGCCTACATTTCCGGCCTTCAGCTTTGTCTCAATGGTGTTGATATCCTGAGAAATCAGCTCTGCGTCAACAAGACCCTCCTCATAGAGTGTGTGCAGCCACTCCAGGCACGCACGGAATCCCTCGTTTTTCACTGCGAACTGAACCTGCTTCTCATCATCAATGTAAATCCACTTATCCGGATCACACGGAACGCCAAACAGAGGAAGCATGTAGCGGATGCCATAGAAACCGGTATCCAGACCCATTTCCAGCGGGATCTCATCAGCCTCACCGTTGCCGTTTGGATCGCCTGTCTTAAATGCGCGAAGAACTTCTGTCAGGGACTCCACATCGGTTGGTGTCTCCAGCTCCAGAGCGTCCAGCCATGTCTGGTTGATGAAGAAATGCTGGTTGGTATTGATGTTCTGACCTACCAGATAGCCAACGGAATAGGTCAGGCCATTGGAAGCAACAAGACCGGAGGTCGGGTCGTCATCCTCAGCCTCAATACGGGATGTGTAGATCGGCATGTACTTTTCTGTCAGTCCGTCCAGCGGAATCAGCAGCTCCTGCGTTACACCAAATTCCTCGTCATCGGTATTTACGTTCGGAGCAAGGATGATGTCCGGATACTCACCGGAAGCAAACATCAGGTTCAGCTTCATGTCCCAGTCGGAACCCTTAATCACTTCCCACTCGATGTCGATGTTTGTCTTCTCTTCCAGTGCCTGAACGCCCGGCATCTCATCCGGATCGATCAGGGAATCCACGTCGCGGATTGCAAACATAACCTTTAAGGTAATCTGCTCATCAACGATCGGATAACCTTCCGCGTTAAAGTTTTCACTTTCCTCAACCTCTGCAGCAAAAGCCGGCACTGCGCCGAAGCAGCCTAACAGCATGGATGCGCTTAAAGCAGTTGCAAGTACTCTCTTCTTCATAGATAAATCCTCCTTATATGTTCAACACGCGGATTTCCCGCTGTGCTGTGTACAAAATCAGCCGGTTTCCATCAGCCCTTCAGAGAGCCGATCATAACGCCTTTTTCAAAATATTTCTGCATGAACGCATACAGAATCACAACAGGTCCCGTTGCAACAACGATGATACAGTATTTTGCAACGTTCGCAATTCGCATTGCCTCATTCATATCCGCTGCGCTGTCTGCAATGGACTGCATGTAATCGCCGGACTTATCCACCTGCAGCGTTGCCAGGATCTCACGCAGAACGGTCTGAAGCGGAAGCAGATCGCGGTCTCTTAAATAAACAAGACCAGTAAAGTAGTCATTCCACTTGGATACTCCATAGTAAACAGCCAGAACAGCAATGATTGTCTTGGACAGCGGCACTACGATTTTGAAGAAATACTGGAAATGGGTCGCTCCGTCCAGCATGGCCGCCTCATACAGTTCGTGTGGAATACTTGTTTCAATGTATGTGCGGGCAACCATCAGGTTCCACACACTGACACAGCCCATCAGAATGATCACCAGCGGTGAGTTGTAAAGACCAAGATCTCTCATGACCAGGAACGTCGGGATCAGACCGCCGTTGAAAAACATGGTAAAGAGGAAGAAAAAGCTGATCAGTCCCTTACCGATGAATTTCGGGCGTGACAGCGTGTAGGCTGCCGACAGCGTAACAACAATACTGATCACCACACTGACCAGTGTATAGATGATCGAATTCAGATAGGAATGCAGCATCTCACTGTATTTCAGCACGGACTGATAGCCAATCAGTGAAAAATCAACCGGATGCCAGATTACCTTTCCTGCCACAATTGCGTCCGGATCGGAGACGGATGCAATGACTACCAGGTACAGCGGATACAGAATACAGAACATGACCACAATCCAGAAGATCGTATTGAATATGTAAAAAATCTGGTTTGACCGGCTCATGTCCTTAAATTTTCTTTTCTTCACGGCTCATTCTCTCCTTTCCTCATCAGAACAGACCAACATCCGTTATCTTCTTGGAAATCGTGTTCACAGTGATAATCATGACAAAGTTGATCAGGTTAATAAACAGTCCGATTGCTGTGGTATAGGAGAACTGTCCGGTTCCCATACCAACCGTATATACATACACACCGATGATATCCGAAGTCGGGATGTTTCCGGAGGTCTGCATGACAAGAACCTTGTCTGTGTTGCTGCTCAGCAGCTTACCGCAGTCCAGAATGAATACCATCGTCATAACAGGCACAATGCTTGGGAAATCGATGTAACGGATTTTCTGCCAGATGCTTGCACCGTCGATCTCTGCCGCTTCATACAGCGCCTGATCCACACCTGCCAGGGAAGCAATGTAGAGGATCGTTCCCCATCCGGCTGACTGCCAGATACCGGAAATGATGTAGATGGCACGGAATGCCCCCGCGTCCGACATGAAATCGATGGGCTTCATGCCAAGAGCCTGACGGGCAAAATTTAAGATACCGCTTGTTGGCGACAGGAAAATGTACAGCATACCTGCCAGTACAACCGTTGAAATGAAATATGGTACATAGATGCTGGTCTGAATGATCCGCTTCAGCCGGTTGCTTCGGATCTGGTTCAGGAAAATTGCCAAAACGATCGGAATCGGGAAGCTCCATAACAGATAGAAGATATTCAGCAGGAAAGTATTGCTCAGCAGGCGCTTGAAATAATATGCCTCAAAGAAATTCTCAAAGTGCTTCAGGCCAACCCAGACACTTCCCGCAATTCCTTTTACCGCCTTATAATCCTTAAATGCAATCTGGATCCCATATAAAGGCATGTAGTTAAATACAAAGAAATAAATGATTGCCGGGAGAACCAGAACGTACAGCTGCCAGTTATTTTTAAAATAGGTCCTTTTGCTGATTTTTCGCTTCGGTATCGCGGCTTTTTTGCGATTTTTCATAACCTTTCTCCATCCTTTCCCTTTCATTCGCTCAACTCATTTGTGCGTTTTGTATAGCTCAAGTATATTTTCCCGCAGACCATTTGTAAAGTATTTAAAATTTATTCATCTGTTCTTCCCCATAAACGTTACAGCTGCGCAACCATTAATATGGAAGAAACAGCGTCCCTGACCGTTTTCCCTCTTCCAGAATTTCCCTCCTGATGCCCGGTTCATAAAGAGCGGACACTTTCCGTTGCGCCGGTTTACAAAATGCAGACACCTTCCATTGAGTCAGTTTGCAGCAGGCAGTCCTCTTTTGTTGAGCCAATTCACAGGTAAATATACCCGGTTCGTCGGGTAACGAAAAAAAAGACACCTTCGCAATCCCATTTTTCTCCAGATTGCGAAGGTATCTTCTCATTCGGTTCGCAGCTGACATTGCGATGACGATCTGCCCGCATCCGCTGGTCACACGTTTTTGTCGGCATCCGACTGCCGCCTTTGTAAATCAAAGCTTATACTGCATCCACTTTCCTGTCCGGTACCGCCACGATGTCAGTCCCAGTCTGCACAGCTGGTCCGCAATGATACCGCACCAGACGCCGGGAAGTCCCAGACCCATGGGATAGCACATGAGGAAGGAAACCGCAGTACGAACCACTGTTACACTGATGGTGGACGCGATCATGGTAAAGACCACATCACCGGCACCGCGCAGGCAGCCCATGTAAACAACCTGCGGAATCTGCATCAGAACAATCACAACAATGATCCGTGACAATGTTACACCCAGCGCAACAATGTGCGCTTCCTCAAAGAACAGACCGAAGATTGTTCTGCCTCCAAGCAGGAAGACAAGCGCCACAACGATGGAGATCAGATTGCCGCACCGCTGACACAGCCGCCCGTACAAATTGGCCCGCTCTGTGTTCTTCTCTCCCAGGCTTCGCCCGGTCAGCGCAACTGCCGTAGACTGCAGTCCGTCACCAAAGGAGAAGGACAGACCAAGCAGATTCATTCCCACCTGATGAGCTGCCATGGCATCAGTTCCCATATCCGCTGCCATCAGGGCAGTCGCCGTAAAACCGATACGCATCAGCACCTGCTCGGAAAAGATGCTGGAACCGATTTTCAGCATGGCACGAACCGGCTCCTTCGACGGACGGATCTTCTGTTTCAGACAATGGGGAATGCTTAAGAAACCGTCTGCTTTGCGCAGAGACAAAATGCTCATCACACAGGCCACCACAGTTCCCATGACCGTTGCCAGCGCCGCACCATGGACGCCAAGTGCCGGAAAACCGAAATGACCGCCGATCAGCAGATAGTTAAAGCAGACATTGACAATGCTGGACGTTACATTGGTTGTCATGGCGATCCTCGTGTTTCCCGCACCGCGCTGCGCCGCATTGATCAGCATTGACAGCGTATTAAACACCATGCCGCCCATGATGATCCGGAAATATGCGACTGCCAGCTCATGGGTATCCTCGTTGGAACCGCACAGTTCCATGATCCGGTCTGCGCCGAACACGCAGATCAGGCTGATCAGCACCGTCGCCGTCAGTGAAACAAGCAGTGCCGTCATCAGCGTGCTGTTAGCACTGTCTCTCCTTTTTTCGCCTCTTCGTCTTGCGACAATGGACGAAACGGAAACATTCAGTGCAATAAAGAACGCAAGCCCGATGAATTTCGGCTGCGTTGTCAGCCCGATGGCCGCTACTGCCGACGAACTGATGTCGCTGACCATCATAATGTCAATCATACCGGCCAGCGATACAAAAAAAGATTCCAGCACCGCAGGCCAGGCAGTCTGCAGAACGGTTGCCGCTTCTTTTCGATTCTCTGAAAACAGAGAAATCAGCGGAATCTTTCGTCTGTTATCCATAATATCCCCCTTTACCTATCAGTCATGATACTCACAGATATTTTAAGTATAATCTTTTTTTCTGAATCCTGCAACCGTTCTTTCTATCTTCCGGCTTCGACAGTTGTTTCGCCCCCATTCGTTAACAGCGCAAACTGTTTCTGCAGCAATCCGGTTGACCAGTCGTACATATCCGTAGTCTCATAGTGCCGGTATTCATGTTCCAGCGCAACCAGCAGAAGCAAAAACACATCATACCACAGGCATCTTCTCTCCTGAGCCGCTGTCAGCTGTTCCATCCCATATCCTTCCAGAAATTCCGGGAATCTGCCGTAGGTCCGAAAGCCAACTTCCATCAGAGGATCTCCCCAGATGCAGCGCTCCCAGTCAATGATTCCTGTCACCTTCCCATCCTTTACAAAGAAGTTTCCATCCCAGCTGTCCCAGTGAACCAGTTTCGGCGTCCTGACTTCCTCAAACAGCTTCCGATCCCGCTCCAGCCATTCCAGCAGCAGATCGGTCGATATTTTCACATCAATCTGCTTCGCCTTCGCATCCGAGATTCCCAGTTCAAACATCTTCCGAAGCACGGGATACCATTCTTCCCCCTGATAGTCCGGCTGAGCCGGATAGCCAAAGCAGGGGCAGTCAATCGAATTAATTCTCCGCAGAATTTCTCCCGTCCGGCGAATCACATTCCTTCTTTCTTCCGATTCCAGCTTCCCTCTGCAGGAACTCAGACTGCATCCCTCCAGCTTCTCCATGAAGAAGCAGGGAGAATCACAGATCGTGCAGCTGTCATCAAAGCCAAAAATCTCCGGCACCGGAACCAGCCCGTCCGCTGCCGCTTTCCTCATCGCATCCACTTCACTGAACATGATATTCTTCTCATAGGACATCAGCTGCACATCCTTCGGTGGAGCAATCTTCAGAATCACCGCTCTCCCACTCTCCAGATTCACCTCATAGGCGGCATTAAAATATCCTTCTGTCAATTCCCGGTAATCCTTCAGCTGCTCCTCCGGAAAAAACTTTTCTGTCAGCATCCGAATCACTTCTCTATCCTGCCGATTCTTCGTTCTGCTCTCCATTCTGATCCCTCCTGTATTCCTTCCATAATCATTGGGCTTGGCTCACTGCTTCACAATTTCGGAACTCCGTTCCGACCCGTGGCGTTCGCCAAATGGGTGCGCAAGCGCCCCCACTTGGCTCACTGCTTCACGAGCATTTTACCATATAATTGGGTGGAAGGGGGGTGGAGTTGGGGAAATAGTGAAAAGTACAAATTGTCTGTAAAAAAATAACACTTTGGTAACAAATTTGAGGTATACTGTTTTTATATGATTACAGAAAAAGGAGTATCTATCATGTCAAACGCAAAGAAAAAGCCGAAGCAGCAGACTTCTCCGAAGACATCTCCGAAAAAGTCTGTGTTGGCTTCTCCCCAGGTGATTATTCCAATTGCAGTGATTCTCTGCTGCATCATTGCACTGGCAGTCTTTTTTGCCGGTTCTTCCGACAAAGATTCGGATTCAGATGTCAGCAATACCGGAGAAAGTGCCTATGAGCTGGATTCTTCCCTGACCTACTACGCGGACATCGAAATCAAAGACTACGGAACGATTACCGTGAAGCTGGATCAGGAATCTGCTCCCATCAGCACTGCCAACTTTGTCAAGCTGGCGGAAAGCGGCTTCTATGACGGTCTCACCTTCCACCGCATCATCGAAAACTTCATGATGCAGGGCGGTGCTCCCAAGTCCGATGGAAGCAGCGGCACTCCGGCGAAAATCGTCGGCGAGTTCCCCAACAACGGATACGACAACCAGCTGTCTCACACAAGGGGAGCCATCTCCATGGCCCGTGCAAAAGACTACAACAGCGGCAGCTCCCAGTTCTTCATTGTCCATGAAGACAGCACCTACCTGGACGGCGATTATGCCGTATTCGGTTATGTGACAGAAGGGATCGAAGTTGTCGATCAGGTCTGTGAATCCGCCCAGCCAACCGATGGGAACGGCACCATTGCGGCAGACCAGCAGCCGATTATGACTTCGGTAAAGATTCGCACGGAATAAATACAAATTCAGCAGAACAGGGCAGCGAAAAAATTCTTCTCTTCGCTGCCCTGTTCTTTTTCTATTCACTTTCTCATGCCCTCTAGCCGTCCAGTAGAAGCACAGTCATTTCCATCACTCCAATTTCCCATTCTCCATCCGCCACACACAATCACACAACTCCTCCATGTCCTGCGCGAAATGACTTGCCAGCAAAATGGTTTTCCCCTCATTCCTCAGCTGTAAAAACAACCGCCGCATTTCCTCCACGCCCTGCCGGTCCATTCTTTGCCGACACATAAATCACGGGAATTTTCTTCTGCTGCATAAAGGGCAGCAGCTCAAATCCATCTATCTCCGGTATCATAATGTCCAGCAAAGCCAGATCAAAGCGTTCCTTCTCAATCAGGCGCAATGCCTCTGTTCCTGCCTGAGCCGTTCTGATCTCATAGCCTGCAACCTGCAGATTCATCTGCAAAAGCTCACCTAAATCTTCATCATCTTCTACAACTAAAATGCGATACATGAGTCTTCTCCCTGCTCACAGCTCTTCCTCTGCAATTCTCCTGTCCTTAAAATAAAACTCCTCATCACGCGCATTGACTTCCCGCAAAACTCTGCATGGGGTACCGACTGCAACCACATTGTCCGGCAGATCCTTCGTCACAACGCTGCCTGCACCCACCACCACATTGTCTCCGATTGTAATTCCCGGCATGATCAGAACACCGGCTCCAATCCAGCAGTTCTTTCCAATGTGAACCGGCGCATTATATTGATAGCCTGCCTGTCTCAGCTCCGGTCTAATCGGATGTCCTGCCGTCGCAATCGTCACATTTGGTCCGAACAGCGTATAGTCACCGACATAAATGTGGGTATCGTCAACCATTGTCAGGTTGAAATTGGCGTAAACTCCTTTTCCAAAATGAACGTGATGACCTCCCCAGTTGGCATGCAGCGGCGGCTCAATGTAACATCCCTCTCCGATCTCTGCAAACATCTCCTTCAGCATCTGCGCTCTCTTATCCTGCTCCATCGGCCTGGTCGCATTGTAGTCATAAAGCTTCTCCAGGCAGACAAACTGCTCTTTCATGATTTCCTCATCATTTGGCAGATATAAACTGCAGTTATGCATTTTTTCCTTCATCGTCATGTTATCTTTCCTCCCCATTTTCTTCCGAAGACACTGTCAAATCCTTCACCCAGATATATTTTTTATAGTGCCGGTAAACGGCAGGAAGCTTGATCAATTCGTCCGCATTCACAATCGCGTACACGGCAAGCACCGGAAGCTTCCGCACAAATGCTCCGATCAGCCCAAGCGGCACCGTAATGCACCACATAGTAATTGTATCACAAAGAAAGCCAAATTTGGAGTCCCCTCCCGCACAAAAAATGCCGGCAATCGTCATCATATTCACCGATTTGCCAACCAGATAGACTGCGCTCATAACAAGCATCCACTGCAGATAAACCGTTGACTGCCCGGACAGACTGGTAAAACGGACAATGAACGGCGAAACGCACAGAAGAACAGCGCCCGATGCAAGACCGCCAATCACAGCCAACCCGTAAAACTTCAAAAGCCCCGCTCATCGCGGGGCCAAAAGGGAATAAAAAGGGGAGGGATACCGGTCACATCACCGGTAATGAAAAAGATATATGATTGTCACAGCTGAGTTCTTGTGTTCCTCAACTGTGTCTATATCATATCAGTGAATTGTGTCCAATGTTTGTCCGTTTCCTAACGAAAATCGAAAGATTTTGTGTGATTTCCGTCAGAAAAATTAAGATTCCATCAAGAAACCGCTTACGATTGTTAATTTTCTCAATCGCAAGCGGTTCCTTCTTTCCTTGCACTCTTACTGTTTCACCTTTACTAATTCCCTTTTACTCTTCTACCCCGCACAGCTTCATAAACGCATCCGCAAAGATCTCCGCGCTCATCAGCAGCTGCTCAACGATCACAAACTCATCCGGACCATGCATGTGGGTATCCACATTCAGATCGCCGCAGCCGCAGGCAACTCCATTTTCAATGCCATGGACATAGGTTCCTCCGCCGATTGCCAGCGGCTCCTCCACCCTGCCTGTGATTTTCGTGTAGCTCTCTAACAGCGTCCGAACCAGTTCAGACTCCTTCGGCACATAGTGCGGCTTGCCCATGGGACGATTATCGTGGGTAAAACCGGCCTCCTCAAACCTTCGGTAAACAACCTGTCTTGTATTCTCATCATTGGCGCTGATGCAGGCACGGCAGTCAAACAAACCGCCAAGCTTCGTTTCATCCATGTTGAAAATGTCCAGCGTCAGAGTCAGCTTGCCGGAAATTTCGTCTTCATGGTTCACACCAAGACCGGCTCCATGGTAATCCCCGTGCGGGAACAGACGGCTTACCTTACGCAGCATCTCAAAACTGCTGCTCTCTGCCAGCGGCAGGGACGCGATCAGCTGCAAAAGCGCAGTCAGCGCATTGTTTCCGTCCATCGGGCTTGCCGCATGGGCAGACGTTCCCTTCACAAGAACAGACACAAGGCCGCGCTTTTCTGCTCCGGCCAGACTGCTTTCTGTCTCCGGACTTCCTGCCGTCAGTTCAACTGTCACGCCAAGCTCCTTCTCCAGCTTCTGACAGTAAGGAACCAGCTTTTCCACGCTCATTCCCTTCACCACAGCCTCCGCCTTCGCCGGAACAACGTTTACTTTCAGACCGCTCTTCACAGAAACCACCTTCGGCAGCGCTTCTGACGGAGTCAGCGTTGCCTCGAAGGACGTATGAAGACTTCCCTTTTCAATAAAGATCAGCGGAAATTCCGCATCCGGTGAGATAGCCATCGGCGCGTGACTGTTCTTCTTGAAATAATAGTCAATGTCTGAGCTTCCGCACTCTTCATCAGCGCCCAGAATCAGACGAACGTCCTTCTTCAGTTCAATGCCGAGATCCCGGATTGCCAGCAGCGCGTAAACCGCTGCCATTGCCGGTCCTTTATCGTCGCAGGTTCCCCGTCCGTAGATCTTTCCGTCAATCACAACCGGTTCAAACGGCTCTGTTACTGTCCAGCCTTCCCCGGCCGGCACCACATCCAGATGAGCAAGCACATCCAGCTGAAGCTCCTTATTGTTGTATCTTGCATCAATCGCATAGTTATCGTAATTCACCGGAGCAAATCCATGCTTCTCCAGAATCCGACAGCCCTCTGCCAGCGCGGCAGCCGGTCCTTCTCCAAAGGGCATTCCTTCCTTTGCCTCGGTTCTTGCACTGTCAATGCGGACAAGTGCTTTGATATCCTCAATCATTTCTTCCCTGTGAGCATCAAGGTATGCCCGGATTTTCTCTTTGTACATGATCAGTTTCCTCTCTATCCCTGTTATTCTGTCAGCTCCACTCCGCCATCTCACCTGCCGCAGCGCAGATCCGCTTCACTTCTCCGTTTCCATAAACATCTGCGCTCCAGTCCTGCTTCGCCAGCACAGCAAATCGGATGACGCTGCCGTCCTTCCATTCCAGCACAGCTTCCGCGTTCCCCGGCAGACAAACTCCGGTAAGTTTTCCATCCGGCCATGCCTTTGGCAGTGCCGGCAGCAAAAATACCTTTCCGTTTCTCGCCTGAACAAGCATTTCTACAATCGCTGCGGTCGCGCCAAAGTTTCCGTCAATCTGGAACGGCGGATGATTGTCAAACAGATTGGGCAGTGTGGAATTCGTGAACAGCTTTTTCAGATTCTGATAAGCATCCTCACCCTTCTGCAGTCTGGCAAACATGTTAATAATCCATGCGCAGCTCCAGCCGGTATGGCCGCCTCCCATGGACAGACGGCGTGCCAGCGTCTTCTCTGCTGCCGCTGCCAGTTCCGGTGTATCCTCCACCGTGATCTGGCTGGACGGATGAAGTCCATAGAGATGGGAAATGTGACGGTGGCCCGGTTCTGCCTCTTCATATTCCTCTTCCCACTCCATCAGCGTTCCGTTGGAAGCGATTCTGGTAGGACGAAGCCGTTCTCTTGCGCTCTTAATCTTCTCATTCAGCTCGTCATCCACACCAAGGATTTTCGCCGCCTCAATGCACTGAGTAAACAGATCACGCAAAATCTGATTATCCATAGTCACTCCGGCAGAATTGCTTCCCCTCTCACCATTTGGCAGAATAAACGTGTTCTCCGGTGAAACAGACGGACAGGTTACCAGATATCCATCCTTTTCGATCATAAAATCGAGGAAAAACAGAGCCGCCTCGCGCATGATCGGGAACGCCTCTTTCAAAAAGTCCTGATCCAGCGTGTATTGATAATGTGTCCACTGGTGCGTACAAAGCCATGCAGCCCCCATCACCCAATAGGAACCCGGGATCCACAGATCCTGAACCGCCGTATCGCCCCAGATATCTGTATTATGGTGTGCGACAAAACCGCGGCATCCATACATCGTCCGGGCTGTTTTTCTTCCGTTCTCCACCATCCGTTTGATATGATCAAACAAAGCCAGGTGACACTCAGACAGATTACAGGTCTCTGCCGGCCAGTAATTCATCTCCGTATTAATATTAATCGTAAACTTCGCTCCCCACGGCGGAAGCATATCCTTATTCCAGAGTCCCTGCAGTGTCGCCGGCAACGTATCCGGGCGGCTGCAGGAGATCAGAAGATATCGTCCAAAGTCAAAATAAGTCTCCACCAGCGCGGTTGGAAGTGTGCCGGATTTCACCGATTCCAGCAGGCGGTCGGTCGGGAGTTCCCCTTCCGACGCATTTGCAGCGTCTCCATTTTGGAAAGCATCGCACTCCCGATTCTCTGATTCTCCGGTCTGCGTTTCTTTTTTTACTCCGTCTGTCCCCAGTTTCAGGCTCATCCGGTCAAAATATCCCCGGTAATCCACCATATGTTCCCAGAACAGCCGCTCAAATCCCTTCTCAAGCCCGGCAGCGATCTGCTTCTGCACATAAAGTCCCGGATTCTCATGGTTAAAGCTGGTTGCCGCGCAGAACAGCAGAAGAACCTCATCCGCATCCTCAACCACAAGAGATTCGCCCATGGTATACAGTTTTCCGCCCTTCGCCCTGCCGGACAGCTGCATGTCATAGCGGACACCGTCATCGCCGATCTGTCCCCAGAGGGCAATGGCACTGTTTCCTACTTTTCTCGTTCCCATGAAAAACAGCTGACGCCGCAGCAGCGCAGTCAGGTTAATCTTACCTTCCCCCTCCGCTCTCAGCCGCATCACCAGCAGATTCTCTGGCGCAGAGGTAAAATATTCACGGGTGTACTTCGTCTCACCCGCCACGTAGGAGACCTGCGCCAGCGCACAGCCGAAATCCAGGCTGCGGCGGTACTCCTTCACCTCACCCGGATCTTCCATATCCAGATGCAGATCTCCGAGACTCTGATAGGGACGCATGCTGTCCGGGCAGCCGGACATAGACAGACGGATCAGCCGCTCCGCCTCTTTGATTCTTCCATCGAGAATCAGCTGACGGATCTTCGGCAGCTGTTCCTTCGCGTCCGGATTGTTTCGGTCACGATAACATCCATACCAGACCGATTCCTCATTCAGGGCCAGATGCTCACCGGTAATTCCGCCAAACACCATTGCTCCCAGTCTTCCATTGCCAAGGGGAAGCGCTTCCTCCCAGACCTTCGCCGGTCTGTCAAACCACAATTCACTCATATTCACACTCTTCCTTTATCAATCTTATATCCCTGACCCCAGACCACCTTCAGATAGCGCGGCGACGCCGGGTTAATCTCCAGCTTTTCCCTCAGATGCCGGATATGAACCGCCACGGTATTCTCACTTCCATAGGGCACATCCTTCCACACCTTCCGGTAAATTTCTTTCGGAGAAAACACTTCGCCCGGATGCTCCAGAAACAGTTTGAGAATCTCATACTCGGTCGGAGTCAGTGCCACCGGATCCCCGTCCACCTTCACCGTCTTCGATTTATCATCCATCTCAATTCCGCCCACTGCGATCACATCCGATCTCACATTACCGCCGCCCAGCTGCATATACCTGCGCAGCTGGGAACGGACTCTTGCAGAAACCTCCACCGGATTAAAGGGCTTCGCAATATAGTCATCTGCTCCCACATTCAGCCCGAGGATCATGTCCGTCTCCTCACTCTTCGCTGTCAGAAAAATCACCGGCACATTACTTTTCTCCCGGATCCGCGCCAGCGTCCGGATTCCGTCCAGACCAGGCATCATGATATCCAATAGTACCAGATGAATCTCCTGTCTGTCAATCACCTCCAGCGCTTCTAACCCATTATAAGCTTCGAAAATCCGATAATTAAAATCGCCAAGATAAATTTTTAACGCGTTCACAATATCCTTATCATCATCACAAATTAAAACACTGTACATCAGTCCAATTTCCTCCCGCATGCTGTCATCCGATTTTATACTGCGAATCTTCTTCCTGTTCTGTCCTGCGCTCTTTCATCTGCCGATCAACGTTCGTTCTGAACGCAGTTATTAACAAATATATTATAAATAAAATTATCTTTAAATGAAATGAGATATTCTTTAAAATTTGATTAATTGTGTTTTCTTTTCCGCTTTTCTGCCCTCAGATGCCGCCTTGACGAATCGGTTTCTTCCTATTATAATCGGATGCAAAGGCAAACGATCGTTTGACCTCTATGATACCGGAGTATTCCGCGCTGTGTGCTCCCATAATCCTCAAAAAAGAAAGAAGGAATCCCATTGAATCACGACTATCTGATCCGCAAGAATCCCCTACAGGCTTTAATTCTCTTTTCTCTCCCAATCATTTTAGGCAATCTGTTCCAGCAGCTCTACACCATGGTTGACTCCGCCATCGTCGGTCGTTACGTCAGCGAGGCTGCCCTGGCGGCAGTCGGCGCCTGCACGTCCCTTACCAACGTCTTCATCTGCGTTGCAGTCGGCGGAGGCATGGGCGCTTCCGTCATCGTCAGCCGCTACTTTGGCGCAAAAGAATACAATCGGATGAAGCTGGCAATCCTGACTGCGCTCATCACCTTCCTCGGTGTCAGCGTTCTGCTTGGTATCGTTGGCCTGCTCTTTTCCCGCCAGATCATGGTGCTTCTTCAGACGCCCGATGATGTCATTGACATGGCAGCCGAATACCTGCGGATTTATTTCCTCGGTCTTCCCTTTCTGTTCATGTACAACATTTTTTCCTCCATGTTCAACGCGCTGGGAAAATCCCGCATACCATTGATTTTCCTGATTTTTTCGTCAGTTACCAACGTCATTCTCGACGTTGTCTTTGTCACACAGTTCCACATGGGTGTTTCCGGTGTCGCCTGGGCAACGCTCATTGCGCAGGGAATCTCCGTTCTGCTCTCCGGAACCGTTTTCCTTCGCCAGCTGTCTGAAATGAACTGCGGTTCCACCGCTCTGTACAGTCCGGGTGAACTGAAAATCATGACCCGTGTCGCTCTTCCCTCCATCCTCCAGCAGTCAACCGTCACCATCGGCATGATGCTGGTGCAGTCGGTTGTAAACAGTTTCGGCTCCCAGGCTCTGGCCGGATTCTCCGCAGCCATGCGAATCGAGGCGGTCTGTGTCGTGCCAATGTCCGGTATCGGCAATGCCATGTCCTCCTACACCGCCCAGAACATGGGCGCCGGACAGACAGATCGCGTTGTCCGTGGCTACCGCATCGGAAACGGCATGGTCATCTTCTGTGCAGCCATCATCTGCCTGATCCTGGAATGCTTCAATCAGCCTCTGATTGAACTGTTTCTCGGCTCGGAAGCGACTGCAGCTGCTCTCTCCACCGGTCAGAGTTATCTCCGGTTCATGGGCTGGTTCTTCTGTCTCATCGGTTTTAAAATGGCAGTCGATGGTGTCCTTCGCGGTTCCGGTGACGTTAAAATGTTTACCATTGCCAATCTGGTCAACCTGAGTATCCGCGTACTCTTCGCAGTCACCCTGGCTCCCCACTACGGTATCGCAATGATCTGGTATGCAGTGCCGATAGGCTGGTTTGCCAACTGGATTATTTCCTTTTCTGCGTATCGTACCGGAAAGTGGAAGAGGATTGAGTAATCGGTATCTGCGCAAGCACTCTCCCTCAACTCACTGCTCATGCAACATCAGATCTGATCCAATGCCTGTGCCAGATCCGCAATCAGATCTTCCTTATCTTCCAGGCCGCAGGACATGCGAACCAGACCAGCCGGTACACCAGCTGCTGCCAGCTGCTCATCGGTCATCTGACGATGAGTCGAAGTCGCCGGATTCAGACAGCAGGTTCTTGCGTCTGCAACATGAGTCTCAATGGCTGCCAGCTTCAGATGCTTCATGAAGGTCTCCGCAGCTGCGCGTCCGCCCTTCAGCTCAAAGGACACAACGCCGCATCCGCCGTTTGGAAGATACTTCTGAGCAATTTCGTAATACTTATCGCCCGGCAGACCGGAATAATTCACGTAGGATACCTTCGGATGGTTCTGCAGGAATTCAGCTACCGCCTGTCCGTTCTCAACGTGACGCGGCATGCGCACATGAAGAGACTCCAGGCCAAGGTTCAGAATAAACGCATGCTGCGGAGACTGAATGCAGCCAAAGTCACGCATCAGCTGAGACGTGCACTTGGTAATGAATGCGCCTTCCTTGCCAAACTTCTCTGCATAGGTAATTCCGTGATAGGAATCATCCGGTGTGCAGAGACCCGGATACTTCTCTGCGTGAGCCATCCAGTCAAACTTTCCGGCATCCACAATCGCGCCGCCTACGGCAGCACCATGACCATCCATGTACTTGGTGGTGGAGTGGGTAACGATATCAGCGCCCCACTCAATCGGACGGCAGTTAACCGGTGTCGGGAACGTGTTGTCAACAATCAGCGGAACACCGTGGGCATGAGCTGCTTTTGCAAACTTCTCAATGTCAAGAACGGTCAGAGCCGGGTTTGCAATGGTCTCACCAAACACAGCCTTTGTATTCTCGCGGAATGCCGCATTCAGTTCTTCCTCCGTACAGTCCGGGGAAACAAACGTGGTCTCGATTCCCATCTTCGCCATCGTAACGGAAATCAGGTTAAAGGTTCCTCCATAGATGGAAGAGGACGCAACGATATGGCTGCCGCACTCGCAGATATTAAACAGCGCAAAGAAATTCGCTGCCTGTCCGGAGGAAGTCAGCATCGCTGCACTTCCGCCCTCCAGCTCGCAGATTTTCGCTGCCACATAGTCATTCGTCGGGTTCTGAAGACGGGTATAGAAATAACCGGACGCCTCCAGGTCAAACAGCTTTCCCATGTCCTCGCTGGTTGCATATTTAAACGTGGTTGACTGGATAATCGGAATCTGGCGCGGCTCGCCGTTGCCTGGTGTATAGCCTGCCTGAACACACTTTGTATTAATTCTGTAATCGCTCATTGCTCTTGGTACTTCCTTTCCTGTGTTACTGCCTGAAAATCAGCTATAAAAGAGTATAGCATACTGCCCTGCATTTTGCCATCACTTTTTCAGCGATTCCTCACGTTCACACAGAAATCTGCGCTTTCTCCTTCGCTGTCACTCTTTGCGTGTCAAAAAATCCACCTGACTCATTCCGAAACCATCATCCGTCCTTTTGCCGGTACACCATGCAAGGCCTTCCTCCTGTCTCATAGTTCATCTGCCCGGTCACTTTCCCGGATTCCGCCAGATAGTTCATATACCGCCGAACCGTAACACCGGTCAGTCCCACCCGCTTTGCGATCTCATCACCGGTCAGCCACTGGTCGCCTTCCCTTCGCAGCTGCTCCAGAATCAGATGAAGCGTCTTTTCCTGAATTCCCTTGGGATAAACTTCCTCACTCTTTTTCCTGGAATGTTCAATAATCAAGTCAATACTTTTCTGATTCAGCGTATCCAGATCCTTCAGTGCATGATTCTGAACGATGAACTTCTC
This sequence comes from Lachnospiraceae bacterium, assembly GCA_017472605.1. Classification (GTDB taxonomy): domain Bacteria; phylum Bacillota; class Clostridia; order Lachnospirales; family Lachnospiraceae; genus Anthropogastromicrobium. Next base: position 62,709 of record JAFUPV010000027.1, on the reverse strand, counting down.
CAGCGCCAGCTGAAACCGTTCAAAGGTAAACGGCTTAACCAGATAGTCCACGATTCCCAGGTGAAGCGCCTCTTCCAGCGATTCCCGGTCGTTGGCCGCTGTTACCATAATTGCGTCCACCGAAATCTGTTTCCTGCGAATCTGCCGCAGCGTCTCAAATCCATCCATATGAGGCATAAACACATCAAGAATCAGCAAATCTGCTTCCCTGCTCTCCAGAAAGCCAATCGCGCTTTTACCGTCCCTGCACGATCCGACCACCTGAAAATTTCTATTCCGTTCAATATACTGACGGTTTATCATCGCAACCATCGGATCATCTTCTACGATCAATACCTTATACATCTCTCTGCTGCTCCTTTCCGGAACTCCTTCCCCCCTGTGAAGCTTACGGAAAACGATGTTCCAACTCCTACCTGAGATTCCACGGCAATTGTTCCGCCCAATCCTTCCACCATCGTTTTCACCTGATAAAGACCGGTTCCTCTTCCCTGGCCTTTTGTGGAATAGCCATTCTTAAAAATATGCTCCATGTCTCCTTCACAAATGCCGCATCCCGTATCATCTGCAGTGATCAGCACCGCGCCCGGCCGGGAATATATTCCAAACATCAGCTCCTTCTGCGCGTCATAATCACTGTTCTCATTCATAGCCTCAAAGGCATTGTCAATCAGGTTTCCAATCACCGTTACAAGTACCTCCGACGGAAGATTCATGTCCGTTGGTACATAAGAACAGCCCTCTCTCAGAATAAACTTCACATTCAGTTCCGATGCTCTTGCCGTCTTTCCGATCAACAGCGCCGCAACTGCAGGATCACTTACTGCATTCATGATTCTGCTGATGGCCGCCCGCTGCACAATTGTTATATTCTGAATATAGGATGTGGCCTCCTCATACATCCCCATCTGAATCAGTCCCAGAATCACATGAAGCTTATTGGTAAAATCATGATTATTGGCGCGCATGGAATCCACAAGGTATCTGGTACCTGTCAGATCCTCCATCAGCCTTGTGTATTCTGCTCTGTTATGAAGGATTCCAATGGCACCAACCACAGCATCCTCCTCTTTGATCGGAATGCTGTCGATCAGAATATCCGCATCTCCCAGGTTTCCGTTGAATTCCTTCTCTCCGCTCTCCAGCGTGCGCAGAAGAATCGTTCCGTCACAGACGCGATTAATGTCTGTTCCGACCAGCCGCCCTCCAACTTCCGTAATCGTTCGTTCCGTGCTGCTGACAGGTTTCTCATTTTCCTCCTCCCCATGCTCCGCAGCGCTGCATTCTTCCGTTCCCTCCTCCATACGTTTCAACATTGCTGTCGCCGCTTCGTTGGCGAACTGTATCGTTCCATTTTTATCAATACCAAGAATTCCTTCATCCAGCGATTCCAGAATATTATCACGCATCTTATACATGGCAGTAAACACATCCGGTTCATAGCCCATCAGACTTTTCTTGATCATGCCGGAAAGCTCGGCGGAAATCATCAGCTCCATCAGGATAGCCACAATCGTAATCAATCCATAGATCAGCAGTGTTTGCACTACCTCGTTTCGAATATTCTTCATCAGCATAATTGCCATAACAAATCCGCTGTATGTTCCGTCCTCATCATAAACAGCAGCATATGCCCTTCGCTGCGTTCCGGACGGACCTGTCTCATCTGCCGTATCATATTCCTTTTTCTCGGCTACAAAAACAGGAAGTGTTCCGTCATACACCGTGCCAATCAGAGCATGATTGGAATGATAGACACGTCTCTGTTCCGTATCAACGACGGAAATCACATCAATATCATCCAGCGTTTCCTTCAGCGAATCCAGATATTCCATCAGGACCATCTGCTCTTCTTCCAACTCCAGTCCATTCTCCGTCAGTATCGGGGAATGGGCAATGGCCTCCGCCACATTCTGCAGATTCCGGTCACGCTTCTCCGTCTCAAAATGGATGTTGATCAGCGTTCCTGTAATCCCCAGGAAAAGAGCAAGTGAAACGATCAGAATCAGCTGGGTCCGGAAAAACATCTGCTGGATGCTTTTCTGTGTATAATGCTTTTGGCTCTGCCCATTCTGTCTTTGCCCGCTCTGTCTCTGCTCATTCTGTCTTTGCTCACCCTGTCTCTGCTCATTCTGCTCCTCCTGTTTCCGTACAAATCCGGTTCGCTCTGCTTCCTTTCTTTTCTTCCATTTTTCTGCCATTGCCATAACCGTTCCTCCTGCTGCTTCTCATTTTTCACCAAAAGAAATCGGCTTCATTCTACCATAAATAAGAGGTCTACGCAATTTTGATACATTCGGAAATACCTTTTGAAAGTAAAAAAAATGGTTTCACAGAACCATTTCCTTTTCTTTTTTTCATAAAATTGTATTTGTTTCCGACCGGCGCTATGATAGCACCTGAACAAAAAACAGACAAAGGAGATCTTAACCATGGGTTCGATTCTTGAAACAACAATGCTTATCTGCTTCGGCTTTTCCTGGCCGCTGAATTTAATCAAGGCTTACAAAGCCAAAACAGCAAAAGGGTCCAGCCTTCCCTTCATCCTTCTCATCATAACCGGCTACATCGCAGGTATCAGCGCAAAAATCCTCACCCATCAGCTGAACTACGTCCTCGTGGCATACCTTCTCAATCTGGCCATTGTGGGACTGAACCTCGTTGTATATTTCAGAAATGCTTCTCTGGACAAGAAAGCAGAGACGAACCAGGAAGGAAGGAAAAACCACAACATCAGAATTGGAGGTCTGAGAAATGTTTGAATTCGACACAAAAAAGTATACCGCACTCAATGAATTTGCCGAGCAGAACGGAATTGTTATCTTCGGCGGAAGTGAGGACAGAGAAATTCCTCTCTGCGAGCTGAAACAGGCATTTGCCCTTGAATCCCGACTGTACAACCGAAGTGTCAGCGGCCTTTCCATCACGGATGCCATCCGGACATATGATGCCTGCGTTGCTCCCCTTGACCCGGAAATTGTTTTACTGCATATCGGTGATGCAGACCGTCTCCTGTTTCAGGAAAATTCAGCTGTCTTTGATCAGAAATACTGTGAACTGATCGCGCACATCCGCTCTCTGAATAAGAATTGCAGAATCGCAGTCATCTCCCTGAAAACTCCGTCTGCACCGGACACATCACCGGCTTGTCAACCGGAAAACACAGGCAATCCAACGAATGATGCCGTCATCCGTGAGATGAACCGTCATCTGCAATTCATCGCCGATTCCGAGCACTGTGAATTCAGTGACATCACAAACAGACGCGTCTGGAATCCGAAGGAAACAAGAGATGTCCTTTCCTTCCTCTCTACCCTTGGATTTGTTCGTCCCCACAGCTGCAAGCGTCCGATTTATGACCTGATTAAGATTCTGTTCTGTTATGAATCTGCCTATGCCTGATTACCTGTTCTATATTTTGTTATAAACCCTTCCCGGGGCTGCGGAATGACTCCTCACATCACTTCCGCAGCCCTTTTTACCATTCTCATCCGGCTTCCTGCTCCATCACGATCATTTTTTTCAACACCACATGCTGAAAAAACGCCACAGCCCGGAACTCCGGTATCTCCTCCGCAGCACACTCCAGTCTGTACATATCCTCCAACCACGTTTCCCCTGTCTTCAGTTCGTTCCTTTGAAGCGCAAAAAATGTACGCACACCATAAATTTGATCAATCACAAACAGTCCTCTGCAGTACTGTTCCAGCTCCTGATTGCTGTATTCATTGACCACGCCGAAATTCACTGAAACACCGGTTCCATCGTGAAGCAAATCCAGAGCCTCCTCGATTTTATATTCAAACACGGCTTTCTGCATAATCTTACCGGCTTTATTATGCTTCAGAATTGACACAAACCCATCCGGCTTCAGTAACCGGAAAAATTCTCCAAGTAATTCTTCCCGATGATCCAGATACTCCAGAACATTATGGCAGATAATCACATCAAAGCTGGAATTCGGCATGGCTTTCAGCTGTTCCATTCCTCCAACAAGCTGCTCATATTCATGAGCACAAAACCGGTATTTCAGCATCTCCTCGTTGGGTTCAACCGCTGTCACCTCATTTAATTCCGCCAGGTGATCTGCCGTAATCCCAAATCCACTGCCAAAATCCAGAACTTTCTTTCCTTCCACCTTAAGGTTATGCCACACAAGCCGGTAAAACAGCTTTCCCCATGGTGCATTTACGGAATCCAGATACCCCTGAACATTCACCTTTCCGTTCATAGTGCTCCTCCTGACCGATTCGATTTTTCTTCATATTTATCTTTTTTTATCGAATAATATACACAGTGATGTACTTCTCCTCGATACGCGATCTCCTCTTCCCGTTCAACCCGGTTCATTCCGCACTTTTCCATCACACGGATACTCGCCCGGTTTTCTTCAAACGCGCCTGCTGTCACCTCGAAAAATCCGCGTGCAAACAAATCGGAAATCACGCCGCCCAAAGCTTCCGTTGCAAAGCCGCAATTATGAAACTCCGGGCTGATTACATATCCCAGTTCAATCGAATCCTTCGTTTGCTCCACATCATTCAGAAAGCCAATCAGCTGATCCGACAGACAAATCCCTCCTACATAATGTTCTTCGGATAAGGACAGCGCCCGCAGACGTTCAAACAGCTGTACCGCCTCTTCTTCCGATCCGAAATCCGGCAGCATATAGGTCTTCTTAATCACAGCGTTCGTCAGCAGACCGGTCATGGATTCTCTGTCCTCCTCCGACAACGGTCTGATAATCAGTCTTTTTGTATTTATTTTCATAGAATCTTATCCTCCGTGTGAATCAGCCGGGTGCAGCATGGTAAACAATCCGCACTGCTTTCATATCATATTTACGAAACCGCGATTCGATGTTTTCGCATCAAAACGCGGTTTCTTGCACATATTCTTTCCTCTTTATCTGGGCGATTGCCCCTTCTGCATCTTTATCCCATTTCAATTCTACAATCAGCGCAGGATAATTCAAATACTTCTTTCTTGGAACATACACAAGATCCGCATACCCCTTGCCAGCTGGCAGTTCCCTGACCTCTGTATAATATTCCTTTGCGCGAAATAATGCCAATGATAGAACACAGGCAAGTGAGTTTTCATTATTATACGTCAATATTGAAGTGCTCAAATGTGCTTTATCAATACCGGAAGCCACTTTCTTTTCATCACGTTTCCAGATTGCCTTTAGTAAATCATCGGACTGTTTCAGTGCCTGAATCACGTTTTCCCATCCAGCACTTTCAACTGCCCTTACAAACTCGGATGAAATCTCGAAATTTGGAATGAAAACTTCTCTGGTTGGAAAGTCATATCCCAAGTATCCAAGATGTACCAATAACGTTAATACATTATCCGAACTTGAGAAGCTTGTCATATCGTTACTAAATGATCCAATATCAATTGATTTCTTTCTCCCTGCAAGCAAACTTACAATCGTTTCCTTTAGTCCCTCAAAATTCATTACAATGTAATCACGTAATGCCTCAAATGTCTCCGTCTGATTCCAATAACTGTCAAAGCTTCTGCTCAGCATTGCGCTTACTACTGACTTGGGACTGTAAACATGTGGAACATTTTCAAAATGGTATCCATCATACCAGCGTCTTGTCTCCTCAAAGTCCATCTCATATTGTCTGCATAAACACTTTACTTCCTCTTCCGTGAAACCAACAAATTCTGCCAATTGTTTTGGATTCGTCATAGAAAACTCATCAAACATATTCAAGGCTGAGTGCGTTCCATATTTTTTTATTGGCAAAATTCCCGTCATGTAAGCAAGGGCAACATAGACTTTATCCTTCAGAAGATTACGCAAAAAATCAAGATAAATCTTCTGTGATCTGCTATCGTCTTTCCTCTCACGGAAAATACAGTCCCACTCATCAATTACAAACACAAATGGTATTCTGCATTCTGCATAAATATCCTGCAACACACCAATTAAATCGGTCCGATCAAAATAGTCCAGATCTGCATATTCACGCAGCAGATCGCGCAGTACACATTTTTCAATCAGGGACTTCATGGCTTCCACATCATGAGTTCTGCTGAAAAATTCCTGCATATTCAGAAAAATTACGTGGTATTGGTTCATATGCCTTTGGAAGGAAGGATCCTTTGCAATTTTTTTATCCCCAAAAAGAAAACTGGAATCACTACCTCTTCCGTAATATGCGGTAAGCATATTAGCCGCCATTGATTTTCCAAATCTGCGCGGTCTGCTTACGCAAATATACATCTGTTCCGTTCCAAGTCTCTTATTTGTATAGGAAAGTAATCCGGTTTTATCCACATATATTTCGGAGCTCACCGCCCGCTTAAATGCTTCATGTCCTGGATTTAGATAAATACCCATTCGAATCCTCCTCCCTTCCTGACTACTACATCACTTCCATTTTACCCTCAATAGCACGAAATAGCAAGCACAGAATCATTTCTATTCCTCTGCTCTTCCGTCAGACGCCACAATATCTCTCGCCACATGCACGCCGCTTGCAGAAGCATGGGACAGAGAATGGGTAATGCCGCTGCCGTCTCCGATGATATACAGACCATCATAGCGGCACATCAGCTGCTCATTCACCTCTACCTCCATGTTATAGAACTTCACTTCTACACCATAGAGCAGCGTATCATCGTTGGCAGTTCCTGGAGCCACTTTGTCCAGCGCATAGATCATTTCAATAATTCCATCCAGAATACGCTTCGGAAGAACAAGACTCAGATCACCCGGCGTTGCGTTGAGAGTCGGTGTTACAAAGGATTCCTCGATGCGGTTTTGTGTTGACCGGCGTCCGCGGATCAGATCGCCGAACCGCTGAACAATCACACCGCCTCCAAGCATGTTGCTCAGACGCGCAATGGACTCACCGTAACCATTGGAATCCTTAAATGGCTCTGAAAAATGTTTGGCTACCAGCAGCGCGAAGTTGGTGTTGCCAGTCTGCATAGCTGGATCCTCGTAGCTGTGACCATTCACCGTAATAATGCCGTTTGTATTCTCATTTACGACAGCACCCTTCGGGTTCATGCAGAACGTACGAACCTTATCTCCATACTTCTCCGTACGGTAAACAATCTTGCTTTCATACAGCTCATCTGTCAGATGGGAGAATACCTCTGCCGGAAGCTCCACACGGACACCAATGTCCACACGATTGGACCTGGTCGGAATGTCCAGTTCCCTGCAGACATGCTCCATCCACTTACTTCCGCTTCTTCCTACGGAGATCACGCACTGACTGCAGTCAAACGTTCCCCTGGCACATGTAATCTCATATCCATCATCCAGAACAGACACCGTTTCCACCGGTGTATCGAAATAAAAATCCACCTTATCCTGAAGATACGCATACAGCTGTTCCAGTACAACATAGTTGATATCCGTTCCAAGATGACGAACGGAAGCATCCAGCAAATGCAGATCATTTTCGATACACAGCTTCTTGAACTTCGTACCGGCAGTCGAATACAGTTTTGTACCGGCACCGCCATATTTCATGTTAATCTCATCGACATAATGCATCAGATCCAGAGCCCGCTTTTTGCCGATGTATTCGTACAGCGTTCCGCCGAAATCATTGGTGATATTGTATTTGCCGTCGGAAAAAGCGCCGGCACCGCCAAAGCCGCTCATGATGCTGCAGCTTTTACAGCCAATGCAGGTTTTTATCTTATCTCCATCGATGGGACAATGACGTTTTTTTAATTCATGTCCCGCTTCAAACACAGCAACTCTCAATTCGCTCTTATGCTGCATCAGCTCATAAGCGGCAAAAATTCCGCCCGGGCCGGCGCCAATAATGATTACATCATATTTCATCGTTTCTTTCTCCTCCGCACATTCCATCGTTTCATTCAAAATATCGTTCACAGGTATGTCCAACGCTTCTGCAATTTTAAGAAGCATTTCCGCATCAGGAACCGACCATCCCTTTTCCCACTTGGAGATCGTCTGTCTGACAACACAAAGCTTCTCAGCCAGCTCTTCCTGCGAAACTCCTTTTGATTTTCGCAAATATCTTAATTTTTCACTAAGCATATTGCACCCCCTTTACAGCCAACCTACATTATACCTGTAAACATACGAGGAATCAAGCAACGGATATTAACATTTACCGGCGTTCATAATTCCATTCGTCCATTTGAATCGGATTCCTGTCCGTCTCCAGCCATCGTTTATAACATAACGATGGGCAAATCATCAATATCCCAGTTTCTCATGGATCAGAACCACTTCAAATTCCCCTGTCATCGGCGGTCCCCACAGCACAGACAGCCCTCGGCAGAGCCGCTCCGGACTATTGCAGTTATAGCATTTATCTCCTTTTACCGCACATGGCGTTTTTACTCCAAGCCGCTTCGCATTCAACGGAGAAGCGACGTTTCTGGCGCGGTAAAGCGCGCTGTCATAATCCTTCGCAATCTTATTCTCTCCGACAATCAGATACACCTTCTCATGTCCATAAAAGATCGATGCAACACGATTACAGTTTCCGTCTATATTAATAATTTCTCCAGTCTCTGCCAGACCATTGACCGAAGAAACATAGATTTCGGCCCCATTTGCTTTCATGCGCACTTCCCTGCTGGTCATCCCCTCCGGAATCCGCTGATGCCAGTCCACCGTATTATGTCTGCTCAGCCGTTCATACAGCTTCATCTGTTCCAGCGTTACCGATCCGCCAAAACCAACCGTCTTATGATCAATCTGCTGGTCCAGATATCCGGCAGCTTCTGCAGCCGTGTCAAAACATGTTACCCGGTACCCCAGTGATTCCAGTTTGCATTTCAGTCCTGTAAAATCCATAATCTCCCTCCGCACCGTACACAGGCTTCCCACCTGCCGGAATCCAATTTTTTTATAACAGTCATTCGATGCCGGATAATCCGCGTTGGTATACAAAATCGGGATTAATCCTTCATCCAGAATCGTCTTCGCCACATGAGATACCAGATTGATGGCATATCCCTTCCTGCGCTGATCCGGCAGGGTATAAACGCCGGAAATCTTACTGTATTCTCCGACCCTTCCTTTGGCCGTGATTGCCGCAATCTCTCCCACATCATCTCGCCATACAAACAACGTGTGATTTTCCAGGTGTGCTCTCACCCGTTCTTTACAGTGCTCAAAGGTATGCTCCGTTCCTGTCATCTCCAGGCAGCTGTCATGCCAGATCCGGCAAAGCGTTTCCAGCTCCTCTTCCCTGGCCTCCCCGGCTCCTCCTCCGCAGGGGTAGTTAATTCTCTGAATTTCATCCAGCCGATAGGACAGCAGTCCCATGCTGACGGTAATGTTTTTATAATAATCGTCAGTTTCCTGCAAGCGATCCAGCAATTCATAGCCGATATTGTAGGAATAACCGGATTCCAAGGGGAATGCTTCTTTCAGGCACCGGGCAATCGAATCCACATCGCTCCTGTTTTCCACATCCTTACACCAGATCCATACCGGATGCGGACTGCTCGAATGGCAGATGATTGCGCTCTGATGATTCGTAAAAATGTCGGTACATGGACTCTGCAGAATTGATGCAAGGACAGAAAACGGAATCATTTCCTCTTTCAGCAGCGCAAAGTCAGCCTCATCGCTCTGATTCTGATAATGCTCGAAATCCTTTTTATTCATATAACATCTCTCCTCTCTCACCGGCAATGCCGAAAGGCATCATCCGTTCCAGCACTTCGCCTGTCCATCTTCACAAAACGGCTCCATCCGCCCGTCAGAAATCACATATGCCTCTCCATAAACGGTTTCCTGTCCATTCCGACAGAACAGATAGCTTCCGTCTGTCAGTACAAGAAACGTTCTGCCGTAACTGTCTTCAAATGTAATTTCCTCATACAGCCGCATTCCATCCAGCATCGAATCCTGCAGCATCTGATAGTGGGGAAGAATCCGGGTTTTTGTCAGTCCAAGTCCCGTCAGAAAGCGCTGATAGCCGGGATCCACGGCTTCCCCCGGCATCTCCGGCTGCGCATAGACCTCATCTGCCGAATTCATCGTTCCGGCACTGATTCCAATCACCACACCATGGAATGCCCTCATCTTCTCCCGCAGACCAATCCGTTCAAAAAACAAATTCTCCGTTGGCACATGACCGCCGCCAAGAATCACAACATCATAGGAATTCAGCGTCTGTTGGGAAACGTCCGTGGTGCGGCCATCCCAGAGGTCAACCGTAGTGATAGAAAGTCCGCTCTTTTCAAACGTATCTGCCATCCAGCTTTTCATTTCATCATTAACCGCTGCCTCGTCCGGAGATGCCGCAATCATCAGGCAGCGTGCCTTCTCCTTCCAGAACTGCCGTAAATGCTCACGAAAACCGTTCTTTTCATCAATTCCCTCTACCTTTCGGCTTCCGTCCAGCGGTCCTGTCGGACTGCTCGTCAAAAAAATTATCATATAACTCCCCTTTCTGTGCACTGCAATCCGACCGAACGTGTCACTGGCACGTTCGCCTGGATGAATAGACAACAGGAAGAAACACGCTGCGCCAGTTTCTCCCGTGATTGCGGCGTCACCGCCCTGGACATCCGCATGGCCTCTGATGCCAACAGCACTCCAGCACAACGCTTCGAAAATACCAGGTACCGGTACTATCATACCACATCTTTCTCCCCTTTTCAAGAACATTCGTTCGAAATTATAATTTCGTCCATATGCACATGAAAAACAGCAGCCAGTACAAATAAGTTATCCACAGACGGCAGCGCCGTTCCCTGCTGCCACTTGTAAATTGCCTGCGGTGTGGTAAATCCAAAAATTTTCTGCAAATCCTTCACGGACAGTCCGCACTCTTTTCTTAAACGGACAATGTTTTCTCCTGTACGGACCATATCAATGGCCGGTATCTGACACATCTCTTTCCCTCCTGTCTGTCCGCTGCTTTAAAAATTGCAAATCGCTTTCCTCACATCATATGCTCCGAACCACAAGTCTCTGTCATCACAGACTGCCTACCGTCCGCGGGAACAGCAGCGTATCACGGATGTTTGAAATTCCTGTCACATACATCATCATGCGGTCCAGTCCCAGACCGAACCCGCTGTGAGGAGCACTGCCAAACTTTCTTGTATCCAGATATTCTTCATATTCCTCCAATGCCATTCCCCGCTTTCTCATTGCCTGCTTCAGCTTCTCCAGATCATTTTCCCGTTCGCTGCAGCCGATGATCTCACCAATTCCGGGAACCAGCAGATCCGTCGCGGCAACTGTCTTCCCATCCGCATTCTGCTTCATATAGAACGCTTTGATCTCAGCCGGATAATCCACCACAAACACCGGCTTCTTAAAATATTCATCCGCAAGATATTTTTCATGCTCCGTCTGAATGTCGCATCCCCATTCCACCGGATATTTGAACTCATGCTCTGACTTTTTCAGAAGTTCAACTGCTTCCGTGTAGGTCACTCGTCCAAATTCGCTGTTCACCACATGGTTCAGCCGATTCAGTAATCCCGCTTCCACCCACTGATCAAAGAACGCCATTTCCTCCTTACAGTTTGTCAGAACTCCGGTAATGATACTCTTGATAAAATTCTCTGCGATCTCAATGATGTCATCGATTTCTGCAAAACAAACCTCCGGCTCCACCTGCCAGAACTCCGCCGCATGGCGTGTTGTGTTGCTGTGTTCCGCGCGGAACGTGGGTCCAAACGTATAGATTTTTCCAAGTCCCATTGCGGCCATCTCTCCTTCCAGCTGACAGGAAACGGTCAGGCCTGCCTTCTTTCCGAAGAAATCATCCGCGAAATAGGAATCCGCATCCGGATATGCTCCCCCATCTTTTCTTCCTGCATCCCACGGCTGCGTTGTTACACGAAACATCTCCCCTGCCCCCTCGCAGTCACTTCCGGTAATAATCGGTGTGTGCACATATTTATAGCCATGTTTATGAAAATAATCATGAATCGCATAGGAAAGCTGATCCCGAACCGCAAACACCGCTTCAAAATAGCGTGTGCGGACACGCAGATGAGGAATGGTCCGAAGAAATTCCACACTGTGCCGTTTCTTCTGCAGCGGAAAATCAGACGGACAGGAACCAAGAATCGTTATTGTCTCCACGTTCATCTCATATCCGTTTCGCGCAGACCAAACCAGTGTTCCGACAGCCATCAGCGCAGTTCCAACAGCCAGGGAATTCGCTCCGCCAAGTCCCAGATCCTTCGACTTATCAAGAACAAGCTGGAGGTTGCTCAGACAGGTTCCGTCATTCAATTCCACGAAAGAAACGGTTTTGGAATCCCGCGCCGTTCTGATCCAGCCGCAGACAGTAACCGCGCTGCCTGCGAAGCGTTCCGCATCGGTAAGAAGCATCTTAATATCCACATGTTTCATGTCTTTCTCCTCCATTTTTCCAATTCATGAATTTCTTTCTCTCATTATCGCTGCACAGGCTTCTCTCGCTATGGCTGCGCTCGTCTGATGAGTCCACAAGCTCCCTCGCCCGATTCGCCACTCGCGTAAATGAAAAAACGCTTATCCCTGTACACAAGAGATAAGCGTTCTGAATATCCTTCTATTGATATCACAATCGGATCAACCCTGCAGCTGACTCCTTCGCTCTGTCCACAATGTGTACGCAAAATACAGACCCCGGTTCATATCCAGCGCCTGATTATTATTAAGGTTCATGTTGCGTTCTTTTGTGAAACAGCCTGCTGCGAAAAATGCTGCCATTGGTATCCCCTTTCTGCAGAATCCGGCAAAACGTGTTACTGGCACGTTCACCTGGATGCATGTCAATTTCTCTGCGAGTGTGATGATATTGCCAGTATATCACCCTTTCCCGGATTTGTCATTACACTGTTGGTATAATTTTTGATTTTCCCGTATATTCCTTTCCTGTATATCGCTCCGCAAAGAACGAAACAAATCACACGGCAAACAGATCCAACGCCGCCTGCACACCTGCCACCATATCCGAAAGCAGCATGGCACATCTCTGCGCCGGATTTTCCATCATTTCCAGCTGCTTTGGCAAAAACGGCACATGGATAAACCCGGCTTTCATCTCCGGATAATTCCTTGCCCCCTCATACAGCAGCCGGTACATCACATGGTTGCAGACATAGGTTCCGGCAGAATAGGAAACCGCTCCCGGAACATTCCTGTCTTGAATTGCTTTCACCATCTCCCATACCGGAAGTGTTGAAAAATAGGCATTTTCTCCATCTGCCTCAATTGGCTGATCCACCGGAGCATCCCCCGCGTTATCCGGCAGCATGTGCACACCGCCGGATGCCCGCACATTATCCAGGTTAATCGCAACCCGTTCCACGCAGATTTCTTTCCTTCCGCCTGCCTGCCCGATGGAAATCGCCACATCCGGCTGATGCTCCCGCAGCAGTTCATGGATCCGTACCGTCGTTTTCTTAAATTCCACCGGCAAGATCTCTTTGATTAATATCGTTCCCTTCGGGGCCTTCAGATGCTTTACAAGCTCCTGCGACGGATTGATGTCCGCGCCATTGAAAGGTTCAAATCCCGTAACCAGAATCTTCATAAGCAGCTCCTTTTACCAGATGCAGCATTTCTTACAATCTGCTGCACTTCCTGGTGCTTTTTTCCCTCTGTAAAAATGAGTTCCCACACTTCATATGCTGTCTGTTTCTTCTTATCATGATTATTGATAAAAAATCTCCGCCCGCTCTGCACAATATTCCGTGTCAATCAGCACATAATTCACGCCATGCTGCTGACACATCCTGAGTGCTTCCCCGTTGTCCCGAATCAGCATCTGCACTGTGCAATCCGAATCATCCATTCGTGTCTCCACATCACTGGCATGCTTTAAAATATCCTCATAGTGTTCCCGGATATACGTTTCACTCATGACCAGACAGCAGTAACGGATCTTTGACCGATATTCCTCATCGAAATCCTGTTCCCAGTCAAACGGAATATAGCAGCCCTCAACGATCATATTCTGATTATTTTCAATGGCCGTTTTCATCATCTCTCTGACGATCGGCCACAGATAATCCGTCAGTTCCTGATCGCTGCTCATCGGCGTCAGCGCTGTGTTTTTGCTGCGGATCAGGCCCATTTTCAGATGATCGATCGATAAATATGGATAGGAATATGTTTCAAGCAGTTTCTGAGCCAATACTGTTTTTCCGGTGTGTGATGCGCCCGCAATTAAGAATATCATTTTCTTTCCTCTGTTAATTTAGCTGTTATTTTAGCTGTTTTTTTCATTTACATCGTTCCGTTTTTCGTGGTTTCTATTCTTTCCCGCTCGGTCCGCTGCTGCCAGACGGTGCACGAAGCGAATTATGCCGCGACCGCAGCCATGCAAAATATGCGTCATCGCATCGGCTAAACGTGCCATCCTGTTCCATTTTTTCATGAAATTCATCCCAGATACTCTTCAGCGTCTCACCATACGGAGCCCAATCCGCACACATCTGCTCATGGGTATAATGCTGAATGCAGGCTCCGTCCGGTCTGCTTTCCAGATACCGTCCGCCCTTCGGTCTCTGCTCCTCTGGCAGACTGCATCCGTTCTCCGTCAAAGCAACGCACTCTCCCACGGCATCAATCCCGATGAACGTATAACATTTGTGGCGCATCCGCAAATAGTAGCAGGGAACTCCATTTTCCCGAAAGAAGTCAATTGCAAAGAATCCGTTTTGATCCGTCAGCAACTTCACAAGCCGGTTCCGGAATTCTGTCTTCCATTCCGGTGCCGGAAGCACCATACCAGACCGGCTCTCCATACCAGATCGGCTCTCCATACCAGACCGGCTCTCCATGCCAGACCGGCTCTCCATACCAGACCGGCTCTCCATGCCAGACCGGCTCTCCATACCAAACTCCTGCTCCCAATGCAGTGCACGCAGCATATCCTCCGGCGATAAGCAGCACCCCTTTTCCTTACAGCATTTTCCTCTGCATTCTGAGCATTCCGCTCCCGGCTTAAATCCTGTCGCCATATCCATTCCCATCCCTTCCTGCTTCTTTTCCTCTTCCGGATCCGTCATTCCAATGATTTTTCAGCGCCAACAAATGCCAGATACCATTCATATACCTCATCCATTTCATAACGGATCATGGCACTTAATTCATGACTTTTCAGCAGATCATGAACAAATTCTGTTCCCAGATAATACCCTACGTCCCCTCTTCCATGGTATCTGCACCAGTCACCGAAGTATCGCTGATTTTGCCGGGTCATCGTTTCCAAATCCTGATGGAAATCGCACTTAATCTGTTGAAAATGATCATCGCACCAGTCCTTCCATCCGTCCGTATCCTGATGATAATAATCGAAATTTCCAATCAGCATCTGTTCAAAATACATGGCAATCCCCTCTGTGAACAGCTGCCAGACAAAATTCCGTCTGCTGTCTGAAGATTCTCTCTGCAGCACACCATACTGCATCTGGTATACATGTCCCAGTTCATGATAGATCAGTCCATACATGGAATCCAGACCGCACCAGTTCAGCTCAATAATTTTTTCCACACCGAGCAAAACAGCATCTCTTCCATTTATTTTTGTCACCCATCCCGCTCCATTGCACAATCCCAGATACAAAACAATGTCTACATCAAGTTCCTTTCCAGAGCATTCACGCACTTTCCGGTTAATCCCGTCAACGGCTTTCTGAAAGGACTGATGCAGCTCTTCCAGTTTCGGATTCTGATAAACAGAATTAATGACAGGAAGAAAATCCTTTTCATAGGTATAGCTTCCGTCTGCAAAATATTCGTTCATATCAGAAAGAAACAGATTCGCAGATCCGGAATAAATTGCATTGATATAGGATTTCCACCTGCCCAGCTGAAACATTCCGTTGTCAAACAGTGCATTAATTTCTGCATAGGTATCTATGATCCGAATCATTTTTCACCCGTCCTCTCTGTTGGCAAAGGATATGGGCGTGCAGACATAGCTGATAAACTGTTCTCTCGTCAATTCATAGTCAACAGACGACTGCAGATTTCCCAACTGATCCTTCCATGAATCCACATTCACCCGAACTCTTCGAAAACCAAGCTGTTCATACACATGCTGTGCACGCCTGTTATTCCGATTCGTATCCAGAACGATCTTCTCAAAATTCAGTTCATGAAAAAGTCCGTCAATAAACAGACTTAATACAAATTTCCCCAATCCCCGGTTCTGCATTTCCGGCTCACAGATCTTAATGCCAATTTCACAGACATTCGCTCCGATTCTGTTATAATTCATCTCTCCAATCGGTCTCTCCTGAAACAAAATCAGATGCCTGCAGGTCTGATGAACCTTCTGATTTTTGATCTGATCCGCAATCCGTTCAGCCGTAGTTCCCAAACCATTGGGAAAGCCTGCGTGTGCCATTACCCTGCCGTCATTCCACCAAATGCAAAGCTGCTTTGCATCCCCAACATTTGCTTCCCGAATCCGTATCCCATTGTATGTCCGTTCCATTTCCGCCCTCCCTCAAAGCGCCACTCATCCGTCATTTTCTTAACCCATTTTCATTCCATCACTTCACCATGAATACACACCGTCCACCACCCGGACATTTCATGTCAAACTGTCTGGAACGGCCGTTTCCATAATCCAAATCCGCACCATTCTTCAATGCATACACAAACGGATACATCATATTCCACAGTTCATGACACAGCGGCGGGCACAAGTCTTCAACAATGAATTCATCTCCTTTTTGACAGTACCCTCCTCTGCATCGGCTTTCTGTTACCGTCAGTTTTACCTTCTTCATCTGTGCTTCCTCCATCCACACTCCGGGCTAATACGGCAGAAAAACCGACTCTTTCTCATTCACTTCCATCTCTTTGATTACCATATTCCGGATTTTTATCCGCTTCAGTGATTTCATAAATGTGATCAGATACTGAATCCGATTCTCTGACCCCTGCAATTCTGCGAGAACATCTCCATTTTCCATATTTTTACAGTAACCGGTCAATCCCAGACGCGTTGCCAGCTGACAGACTTCCAGACGGAACCCTACGTTTTGAACACGTCCGGAAAAAGTGACCTTTTGTCGGCAAATGCGGTCTGTTTCAAATTCCGGCAGTTTCAGAAGCTCTACCTGATTTATCACATAGCCATCTCTGTATTTAATAAACATCTCTTTCAGTTTCAAATTAATTTCCACCTTCCCAAACATCCATGGAATCATTCACAAGCTTCCATCTTTCTTCTCCAGTCAGCTGCCTCCTGTAACAACCGATCAATCAATTCCTGTTTCCCCTGTGTATATGCACTGCGGTCATTGGCAAACATGACTGAAAGCCGTTCCTTCAGCGCCGCATATTCCCTGGCAGCAGACGGATTTGCATTCAGGTAATCTCTGAAATTCAGATAATTCGTCCATTCCTTTCCATTCCATTTCACCACATGAATATGATGGCTCCTGGTGTCCTGCTCAAAATCGCCGACAACAAACAGCAGCTGCCGTTCCACATCCTCACCTGCAAAAATAAATCCTGCTTTTGCCAGCGCTTCTTTATGCTTCATCACATGGGAAAAATCCTGCACGGCAATAGCAAGATCAATGATCGGCTTCGCTGGAATTCCCGCAACCGCAGTACTTCCCACATGTTGAATATTAACCGCATCCGTCCCGAGAAGTTTCCGCAGGACAGAAATCGTCTCTTTTGCGCAGTTCGTCCATTCCGGATTATGCGGTTTCAGCTCTACTGTTTTTCGCTTCAGACCTATCTCCATGTACCATTCTCCTTTCTATTTCTCCATAACTGATACAGAAATCCCGGCTTACCGCCGGGATTTCAAGCATTCTATTTACTCACCGTCAACAGACTGGTTTTCAGTCTCGAATCCAAATTCTTCTGCAAATGTTCTGAGCACAATCGGATCTTTTACCGCCCGCTCCAGATCTTCATAGCGTTTCGCTTCCAGCAGCTTCTCCGTCACAAACTGGCTCATCTTAATTCCAATTGCACATCCATTCTTTGTTCCTGCTTCATAACCTCTTCTTCTGTACTGTTCCAGTAATTTCTGCTCGTCATATTCAGTCAGCAGCATATCTACCACCTCCGCTTTGTTATTTCTCAGAAAATCTGCCAGAATTCCTCTCTGAATGCATTCATCGACGGCTTTTCTTATTGCATTTTTCCAGTCCTTTTCCATTTTTGTAAATTCGCGGATAGTATCCACACACATGGAATATTCTCTCAGCAGGCTGCATTTCTTCATCAATTCACGGTTTCTCCCGCAGTTGATGTTCAGCATAATTGCCGTCCATTCGTACCGTTCCTTCGCCGTTGGATCGCCAAACGCATCCGATAAACGCAGTTCAATCCGGTCTTCCGTTTTCATTTCATCGGTTCCGTTATAAAACACATAATACTGAGGTGTCGGCAAAGCAATCAGGGTGTCGCCGTAAATGCTGATATCCTGTGTTACCACATACTTATCGTACAGCTTCCCCGCATATAAAAAGCCACGCAGCGGCATATTCGGGTTATAACTGCTCTGGTGTTCGTACAATGCCATGGTATTATCCAGAATGCACGACACATCATTCTTCATTCCCATGTACACAACACCTTCAATCGTTGTAATATCCAGTGCCGTTTCGTCAGTGTATTCCGTACCATTGAGCGCGTTGTACAGAGATAACAGATTTTTCTTATTTTCCTTATCTCCAAACAAACGGACAAACAGACGATCCTTATAGTTTCTTGCTACATTCGCTGTATTCATTTCCTTATCCCTCCTAAACTGATTATAACTATCAGAAAAGGAGGAAGCACTCCTTTCCGGTAGTTTTCTCCGAATCGTTTTTTTGATTCGAAAAGTTTCACTGACCATATGGAGTATGTTCCAACGGTTTTATCGTAAAGTAAGGTAACAGGACGAATTGACTTCGTCTGTTGCTATCCTGTCAACGTAGAATAGAAGAGGCACGCAACCATTCCATGTCCTTCTGCAAAACAAGTATACCATAACTCATTCAGAAATACAACTGGATATTTTGCGCAAGTTTTTTCATACATCTACACATTTTGTGCAGAAATGATGTAACAACTTCAACTTATCCACAATACCGAAATCCATGGCGGTTTCTCTCAGCGCGGGTCTGCCTCCGATCCCCGCCGCGATTCGCTTTCGTTTCCCTCGATCATCTGACAGCACATACAATCCTTTGCATGCCCATTGATCACACCCATGGACTGCAGGTAAGAATAAATAATTGTGGAGCCAACAAAAGTCATTCCGCGTTTTTTCAGATCTTTGGAAATCGCATCTGACAGCGGAGAAGTCGTCCGCTCGGTGAACACTTCCCGGATGACCTGATGATCGGTAAAGGACCAGATATAGTCACAGAAAGAACCATATTCCTTCTGAATTCCCTGAAAGACAATGCTGTTTTTCACCGCAGCTTTCACTTTCAGGCGGTTGCGGATAATTCCAGGATTATTTAAAAGCTCCTGCATTTTCGTTTCATCGTACTGAACTACCTTGTCAATGTCAAAGCAGTCAAATGCCTTGCGGAAATTTTCTCTTTTGTTGAGGATGCATTCCCAGGACAGTCCGGCCTGAAAGCATTCCAGGAGCAGAAGTTCATACAGCTTTCTGTCATCATACAGCGGGCGTCCCCATTCTTCGTCATGATATTTCACATAGGTTTCGTTTTTCAGATTGACCCAGCTGCATCGTATCTTCTTCTCCATAGCGCTTCCTCTCTTTCCTCCGCCACCCACTCAGCAGCGTATTTCCCAATTTCCGTGATCTTCTTTCCATTTATTTTTTTCGAATTATATCGAATATTTTTCTCCCGGAGCCAGTATTTTTATCCGTTCCGGATTGCAGACCCGTCCTTCCAGATCTGCCGGATTTCCATTGAATGGAGCCATATGAGGCGCATCGATGCAGCCATAATGAATGCAGATCAGAATGCTTTCCGGATATGTATTAGCAAGCGTTACAGCCCCATCCAGTGTGATGTGCCAGTCATCATCGCTTCTTTCCCCCTCTTATTTTTTGTCTTATTTTTACACTTATGTATCCAGACGAACCAGTTCCTTCAGCGCCCTGTTCCGATAGGTAAGATCTTCCCGGGCGGTAAACCCCATCTTCTCCCAGAACCGGTTTCCCTCTGCATTTCGGCTAAAAACGACAAGCGCAACCTTTGAAATGCCGCACTCTTTCAGTGCCTGCAGCGCCGCCTCTGTCAGCTTTGTTCCAATCCCCTGCTTTCTGCAGTCCGGATGAACTGCAGTATGGTAGATGAATCCTCTTCTTCCATCATGTCCTGCCATAATGGCACCAATCACGGTTTCCTTTTCCGCAGCCACAAAACATGTATCCGGATTCCGCTTTAAAAACCGGGTAATCCCTTCTCTGGAATCATCCAGATCATTCAGCCCCATTCCTTTGCAGGCCATCCACAGGCGATACAGATTTTCGTAATCATCTATTTTCATCGTCCGAATTTCCATGTTGCGTTTTGCTCTCCTTTCCATGCTGTCATGTATGCGTTTCCGGTGAACTGCCATCATTTGGAACTTCGTATCATATGTTCCCCTGAAGCAGTTCAGTCCGTACACCATTTTTTCAGGAAACTGATCATTCCGTCACCAACCCACTGGTGACCGCCCGGATGAACGGAATGAACCAGGCATTCCTCTGCGTCAAACAGGCGATAGGCTTTGCGCGCTGTTTCCAACTGGGGGCGGACATTATCAAGACCGGATTTTCCGTTCAGCGGATCCTTTTCTCCGCTTTCCACAAACAGCGGCCGCGGCGCAATCAGAGCGCCCAGCTCACCCATATCCGCCGTTTCAAAAAAGAATGGGACAAAGTTGCATGCACAGTTATGAGGCAGTTCAATCAGAGATTCCTTGACTCCGTAAAAATATCCGCTTGTAATGGCAGCACATACACGCTCATCCATGGCGGAAAACCAGACGGTCTGCTGACCGCCCCCGCTCATTCCGGCGCAGGCAAGGAACTCTCCTGTCTGGGGCAGCGCCAGCAGATAGTCTGCCAGACGCATCAAATCCCAGACCGCAGTTCCGATCACGGTTCTACCGAAATTAATCCCTACCTGAAGAAGTTCCCGGTGAGAATTGCTGCGAACCGCCTTCTCATCCTCTCCCTACTCCACAAACTCACGGCGGTCACCGCTTCCCCGCTCATCCGGACAGGCAACCACAAATCCCTGCTCCAGGCACTCGCGAATGAATTTTCCCTGATATCCGAGACTCTCCCTTTTCCCGCCTCCATGTCCATGGGGAATCATGAGAATCGGATGGTTTTTTTCGACTTTATCCGGCCAGATCAGATAGAAAGGCATCACAATTCCCGGTTCCGTCTGAATCGTATGATATTCCGCCGAAAATCCTTCCACTTCATCGGTTCGTATGTACTGATGCTCCTCCGGGCACTTCTGACAGCGGTCAATCCCGGAAATCTGCGCCAGTCGTCTGCGCAGTGCCGTTTTCCACTGCTGATATTCCTCCTTTGTCTCCGCTTCAAAAGCATACTCACGCTTTGTTGATTCAAACAGCTTAATATAATAGTCCAATGACGTATAGTACATATTGATTCTCCTTTCCCCGTTCTGCTGTCCATGCAGCACTGTCTTCGTGCATCGTTTTATTAAGAACCGGATGATGAACGCGTAACCCGAATTACTGATTTCCAGTTGAATGGATCAGCTCCACCGGACCAATCAGTCCGGACGGCTCCATGGGCATTGTCATGGACATGAAATCACGCTGACGGTTTACCAGCGTATTCACCACTTCAATCTCCAGTTCATTTGTTCCATCCCGCAGCAGTCCCGTCAGTTCAAACTGATAGGGCGGTGCAATACGGACACCGGCAAGCGTTCCGTTTACCCGGACAGCTGCTGTTTCATAGACTTCTCCCAGGTTCAGACCGCACTTCCAGTCTGCTGCTGCATCAAACACTGTGCGGTAATACATGGTTCCAGAGAAATCCGGCATCCGATCCGGAAGACTGATATCGCCAGGAGCAGCAAATCCAGTCTGGCTGATTTCCTCACTGGTTCCGGCTTCCTTCGTGCTCAATGACCAGGCTCCGGCATCCAGACAGATCACCTGCTTCTGTTCCTTGCCGTTTTTCCTCTGCGTCCAGCCCACTTCCATTTCTCCTGAAGACACGCCAGCAGTCTCATCAGCAAATACATTTGCCATTTCTCCTGCAAATGAGTCTGCCGCGTTCCCTGCGAATGCGTCTGCCGCTCCTCCTGCAAATACATCTGCCGCGCTCCCTGCGAATACATCTGCCGCTTCTCCTCCAAATGAGTCTGCCGCGTTCCCTGCGAATGCGTCTGCCGCTCCTCCTGCAAATACATCTGCCGCGTTCCCTGCGAATACATCTGCCGCTTCTCCTGCAAATGCTGCTTCCACCTCTCCCGTATAAAGAATCTGCATCTCATAAGGGCTCAGGTTCAGCTTCAGCCCGCCGTCCGCTGTCCATTGACACAGCTTCAATTGATTGGTCCACGGATCATACCAGCAGGCATGCTCCGGCTTCTTTCCCTGAAAGAATACCACGGTATCCGTTCTTTCCGTTACGGATTCGGTAAAGAACAGCCAGAATCCGCCGTTTTCCTGCTCATAGTGATAGTAGCGCAGCCACGGTTCTTCGCCTTCTGTCTTCAGTTCAAAGCATCCCATCGTTCTCAGGTATTCAGCCAGTTCCTCCTGCTTTTTCATCACAGGACCGCATGAAACACCTTTGCACGGAATGTCTCCGCATGAAACCGCCCCCCATCGAACAGCAAGCGTTCCATCCTCCCCAAGTACCTGAGGAATCTGTTCGGTGAAAATCACAGCAAGTCCCTGCTTTGCAGCCTCATCAATCCAGTCCGCCAGATTTTCCCGAATACACTGGCTTCCCGGCACAATCAACACGGAAACTTCTTCATTTCCCCATCTCAGTTTGCCATTCTCCACGCCGACAGACAGGAGGTAATCCGCAGGAAGAACGTCAAAATCAATCTGATTTCTTGTCAGAATCTTCGCATCCTTCTCAAACGGACGATAAGAACCCATCCACTCCTGTTCCGCCGTATACAGCAGAGCAGCACACGGAACATGCCGTCCGCCCTGGATCAGATGACTGACACGGTTGCAGTATTCCATCAGATATCGGAAATATGGAAACTGCGGATTCATGCCGCGGGCATAGAAATGAGGCGGGCAATCCGGATCCGGAAACGTTTTCATCGTAAACGCATGGGGAACATAGTAATTTACACCGTTCACAAGCATATGGTCCATCAGCCATTTCATCAGCTTCAGTCCCTCTGACCAGCCATATGCGCCGAATACCTCACACATCGTGCGTCCCTTTTTCTTTTCGTCCAGATGACCAAGCGAAACGCCCATTTTCGCCAGGCCGTAATGGAACAGCTCACCATGGTAAAAACTGGTTCCGCCAATGCTGTAAAATGGACAATCATCCAGCTGCGGACGGATCTGCTGCAGAACCACATCAATTCCGGACATGTCCTGTCCCCCAAGCGCCCGGAAAAAGTGACCGGTTCCAAGGCCCAAATGGGCATGGCTGCCGCCGTCCTCAATCACATGACCAATATATTCCACACCATGTTCCCGACACCAGTCACCGATCTGCATGCAGAAGTTCTCTCCATACAGCCGGGAGATCAAATCCATAAACTGACAGCGGAACAGTCCCGTCCGGTTCGTCCGGCAAATCTCTGCCGCCTGTTCCCCGAAACGGTACCTGTCCTCAGAATCCGCTTGTCCTGCATTCTGCTTTTCATCTGTGTCCATCCACAGTGAAATCAGATTCTTCACAAATGATGCTCCCCATGCTTCTCTCAGCGCAGCTTCCACCTCTTTGCTCCATGGAAGTCTCATGTCAGGCTGACCGATGTGGGCATCATGACGGTACTCACCAAGGCAGTTTCCAATCTCCGGCTCATCCGAGAAGAACCCGGCAAAGGTACCTCCAAAATCCTCGCTGTAACGGGCATAGTGCGCTTCGTAAACGGTATCAATGAAAAAGCGGACCGCCGCCCGGTCAATGGTGCTTATGTAATTCTTCCGTCCGGTTCCCTTTCTTGTTGTCTTAATCACTGTCACGCACCAGGTTCCCTCCGGGATGTCTGCAAAGACACGTCCGGCTGCCACGTTTTCTGTCATGTCCTGAATATCCGTCATCCGAAACGGCTTCTCCCGGTCTCGTTTTCCGAGAGTCACTCCCACCAGTTCTTCTCCCTGTTCCAGATGGATCATGAAGCTGCAGTTCTTCAGCGGTCCCACCGCATCCACGCAGTAATGGGTCAGGTATGTTTTTCCATAGGGCGAATCCTCTCCAACCTGTCCATTGCAATAGCCGGAGGGAAAATGGGCGTCATCCAGCACCCAGACTCTCATCCCCAGTTCTTTTGCCTTTCTCATGATGATATCCATGTCACGCCACCAGGTATCTCCCAGAAAATCCGGATGCGGTCTGGATTCCACACAAACCGCCCGGATTCCGCTCTCACGAATCCGTTCCATGCCCTCGCACAGCAGCGCTTCTTCTTCGCCATGCTGCCAGAAAAACGGCAGGATATAGTTCTCCCCGGTTCCGTTCAGTGCATCAATCAGACGTTTCTCCATTACACAATCCTCCTTCTCATCTCTGTCTCTATATTACCCCTTAACCGCTCCAATTGTAAGCCCCTTTGTGAAATATTTCTGCAAAAACGGATAAACAATAAGAATCGGAAGCATAGTCAAAAACAGTTGCGCTGCCTGCAGGGTTTTCACGTTCGTCAGCGCGTTCTCAATCGCTTCACTGGAATTTGTCAGATCCGTGTTGGCAAGCAGAGCCTGCAGATACGTTTGCAGCGGGTAATTCGCGGTATTGTTATTATAAATTTTTCCATCAAACCAGCCATTCCAATGATTCAGAAAGCTAAACAGCACAACTGTTGCAATCGATGGTTTACTCAATGGAAGTACGATTCGTGTAAACCGCTGAAAATAGGAAGCACCGTCCACTTCAGCAGCTTCCTCAATTGTATCCGGCAGCTGCTTCATGAAGTTCATCACAAGAATAACATTATAGATTGGCACTGCTCCCGGTAAAACAAGAGCCCAGATTGTATCAAATAAATCCAGATTTTTTACCTGAAGATAATTAGGAATCAGACCACCATCAAAAATCATGGCAAACAGAAGAATCCATACGTAAACTCTTCTGGACGGAAATTCACGAACCGATTTTGACAATGGATAAGCCATCAAAACCGTGAGTACCGTATTAATTGTCACACCAATTGCAACACGCTGAACCGATACCCCAAATGAATTCCAGAAAGCTTCCCGCTTTGCAACCATTTTATACGAAGCTAAATTAAAGCCTACCGGAAGCAGATTGACCTGATTCGCCGCTACTGCGGACTGATTACTCAGCGAAACAGAAAACATATGTACCACAGGGAATGCACACATCACAGCAAGCATTGTCAGAATGGTAATATTAATCACAATAAATATGCGAGATCCGACACTGCCGCCATGTAGTCCTGATGTATGTTTCGAATTTGTTCTGTTCATGTCGTCCCTCCTTAGAATACCGTATAATCGCTGTATTTATTTGCAATTTTGTAACTGGTAATAATCAGAATAAAACTGACAACCGATTTCAACAGGCCAACCGCCGTACCAAGGCTGTAGTTCGCTTCTACCAGTGAAATACGGTATACAAACGTATCAATAATATCTGCCGTCGAATATACCAACGGATTATACAGATTAAAAATCTGTTCAAATCCTGCGTTTAATACATTTCCCATATTCAGAATCAGCATCAAAGTTACAATTGGTGCAATTCCCGGAAGCGTGATGTTCATAATCTGCTGGAAGCGGTTTGCACCGTCAATCTTGGCTGCTTCATACAGACTCTCGTCAATTCCAGTAATTGCTGCAAGATAAACAACCGTATTATAGCCAAAATTCTTCCAGACATCTGTTCCAATCAGCACACCAATGAATGCATACTTATTTCCAAGGAAATAGATTGATTCAATACCGAACAGATTCAATAAATTATTAATGATTCCATCCATCGCAAACAAATCCTGAATAATTCCCGCAAGAATAACCCATGAAATAAAGTATGGCAGATAAATAATCGTCTGAACAGTCCTCTTGAATTTAGCACTCCTTACTTCGTTTAATAAAATCGATACAATAATAGGAATGGGAAAATTTACAATTATTTTAGCAGCCGCAATAAATAAAGTATTCCACATCACCTGTTTTGTGTCCGGCAGCAGCATCATATATTCAAAATTCTCAAATCCTACCCATGGTGAGCCCCAGATTCCTTTTCCTGGTAAAAACTCCTTAAATGCAATCGTAATTCCGCCAAGAGGCATATATTTGAAAATAAATACAAACACGATTCCCGGAAGAATCATCGCATGAAGCTGCCAGTTCTACCACCATTTTCCTTTTTTCTTTGCCTTCCCAAACTGCATAACATTCCTCCTCTGCTCAACTCGCTGATCACGTAAACATCATGGGCGGCCGCATCCGCAGCCGCCCACATGCTGTTCTGATTAATACTTACTCACCTAACTCCTCTGCAATTTCTTTTGCGATCTGACTTCCGCCAATGGAATTATAGGTTTCTACAAAGGTATCAAAATAGGAAATATCCTTATCTCCCATAATGATCGCAATGTAATCGGTCAGCTTCTGCTTGTCTAACAGAGACTGCGTCTTAACAGCAGTTGCTGTCGGAGCGCCTGCATAATCACTATAGCGTACATTATCAAAGTTAATTGCCAGATATCCTTCCAGATAAACCTTCTTCCATGCCCAGGAAGTAGCTTCATCCAGTTCTGTGCTGATTACATTCTGATAATCCGCATCTTTACCTGGAACATGCTCATCTCCATTTTCAATCGCAGCAGTAAATGTCTCGCCCCAGTTAATGTTTGCTGCCATCTGGAACGGCATCAGGTTATTCACACCACTTGTATCACGGATTGCCGGATCTGCCAGTAATTCATTGTATTTGATATAGAACTCATTGTCCTCATTCGGGGTTGCATATCCTGCACACAGCCAGTTCAGCATAACAATGATTGCTTCCGGATTCTCAATTCCTTTCTTCGCATAGATATAACCATATACGTTAAGCGGTACGCCTGGTGTATATGTCTCTACCCCTTCTGCTGCAGGCATTGGTACAGCTGTCCAGTCCGCGCCATCTATATTCGCAACGCAATCTTTCATAACTCCAAGCGGATTGAAGAACAGTCCGCAGTAAATACCAATCTTACCAGCAGCAATCAACTCTTCCTCTTTTGCTGCATCCTTCACAGCAAATTCCGGATCAATTGCACC
Source organism: Lachnospiraceae bacterium (assembly GCA_017472605.1). Lineage (GTDB taxonomy): Bacteria > Bacillota > Clostridia > Lachnospirales > Lachnospiraceae > Anthropogastromicrobium. The sequence continues at coordinate 35,369 of JAFUPV010000027.1, read as the reverse complement.
GGCTGCATACAGCTCTGCCAGTCTCTCCAACGGTTCTTTCGTCTTTTCATCCGTGCATCCGGCAATCAATGAACCATCCTCCGTCTTTACCCAGAACTCATCATTTGTATATGCCTCATAGGCTGCCATGATATAATTCAAACCGTTCAGATCCTTATCCAGATACAGACCATAGGTATCCTTTTCACCGTTTCCATCCGGATCTTCCGTTGCAAATTTCATTGCAATATCAAGCGCTTCGTCCATTGTGGTCGGTGCATCCAGCCCCAGATTATCCAGCCAGTCCTGACGAATCCACATAATTGGATAGCTGTCTCCAAGTGTGTTCGGCACCGGAATGCCCATATAGCTTCCCTCTGAATTCGTTACCGGAGCAAACAGACCCTTATTATTCTGCTCTGTCAGTTCTTTCAAGGCATCTGTCGCCCACATCTCATATTCATCGGTTAAGACCTCTACCATGTCATTTTTAATCAGAGATGCCATCATGGTCGCGTCAACAATTCCGAAATCCGGAATATCATTACTTGCGATTGCAAGCTGCATCTTCTCTGTCATGGAAGAGCTTGGTGCCAGAATCTTATTTTCCACATGGATACCCATGATATCTTCCCACATGGCATATCCGGAATTATTCTGCGCATCTTCTCCTTCTGCATAGTTTGTTACTACCTCAGCTTTTGCAAAAGTAAGAGTAATTGCCGGATCATATGTTTTCAGTTTCTCCTCTTCCGAAAGTTCTTCTGCCATAATTCCCATTGGCATTGCCATAATCAATCCAAGACCCAATGCCATAACTCTTCTTAATTTCATAGATAAATCCTCCTGTTCATTTCTAACGCGGCCACGTCTTTCAGCACTTTTATACTAACATGATTTTTCACAGAAAGATATGAGAATGATTTTACTTTTTGGTAATTCATTTGTTTTATTCTAATCATTTATCACTTTTATTGTTCATTCTGTACTCCTTCGGAGACATTCCAACCATCCGATTAAACACTTTTGTGAAATACCCCTGCGTATCAAATCCAACCTTTTGTGCGATTTCGTAAATCCGTTCATCGGTTTCTGTCAGCAGCTGTTTCGCCCGTTCCATGCGCACCTGAGCAATATAAGAGGATAAAGGGGACTGGATTGTCTGATGAAAGCTGCGTGACAGATAGGATGGATTGATATGAAACTGAAATGCCAGTCGTCCAAGAGAAAGATCCATCCCCGGGTTCTGCCGGATATAGTCGCGAACTTTATACATCAACATATTTCCTCCAGCTTCCTCCGAACTGGCTTCATCGGACTCTGTTTTTTCCTCGTAGGTACAGAGGGCACCAAATTCCTCCCTCTCCTGTACCTGATTGATCATTTTCCCTGCAAGCTCAATCCAGTTGTCCCATCCGCTTCGATGAGAAATCAGAATCATCATCTTCACTTCCATATATGGATAAATTTCCTTCATATGCTCTGCCATTATAAGTCCATCCATCTGAGGCATGCTGATATCACTGAGCAGAATATCAAATGGTGTCTGTTCGTGCATCGCCAAAGCTTCCTGCGCAGAGGATGCCGTCCGGATTTCTTTGAAAGGAAGATCCGATTCTTCAATCACTTCTTTAATTCCTTCCAGAAGGATTGTTTCATCATCAACAATCAATATACTGTACATATCTTACTCCTCTCTTCTGTCTGTTTTTCTTCCCCTGTTCTGCTCCGGTTCCCAATCGAGGTATCTCCGAAAGCGGAAAGATACACAAAAACATAGATCATCGTATCGTCAATCGAAAAAACACCTCGTCTTCCTCTTCCATGCAAAGCTGAATCTTGTTTTCATACTCCTCCGGTATGGTTATTACACCGCGATTCGCCCGCAAAAGTTCTCCGGTCTGTGGAATCACCAGAAACACATCATCAATGTACATACTGCTGGCCTGGTAGCTTTTCAGTCGTTCCAGCGAATCCAGATATGCTTCATAATCCTGATAATCAAAGTCACAATCCCTTCTGCGCAGAAAAGCAGCCACATCATCATCCACACACATCCGCTGCATCAGATCTGTAATTCGGCTCAAATCCGCGTTAACAATCGCTGCATAATAACTTACCCGATCCTTCTGCCCTTCCATAATCTTATTCGCCAGCTGCTGGTTCAGGAAAGTAAATGCGACCATCACAAGAATGCTCACTACAATCCAGATTGCCAGAAACATTACCATCAGCTGTACGGTAATTGACCGTCCAGCCTGTCTGATTTTATTTATCACTGTTTTCATTTTCATTCCTCATACAGAAAAAGCTGCCGCAAACCTGTGTCTTCTGAGTACCGGCTGGCAGAATCTTCTGATTGCCGGCTGTGAAACAGTATCTATTTGCAGCAGCCAATTATTCGTTTCTTTATTATTTACTATTTTAACGGAAAAAAGTAATTTTTGAAAGTGCAATATTTTGACTTTCTGGTAATTTCTTTACCTTCATTGATCCATCTGTGCTCAAATCTCATGCAGCTCAGTCAAATCTTGTCTTCCAGTTTTCCGAATGATACGCGTCAAAGCACATCCGGATCTGTTCCTCATTGTTTTTCTCCGTCGCCAGCGTCGGCAGCTCGTCCAGACCGAAATACCGACAGTCCACCGTTTCCAGATTCGCTTCGAACTGACCTCCTGTCACGGTGCACAGGACAAAAATTTTGCATACCTTATGCGCATAGACCGGCAAATTGTGTTTTTCTCTGTCCTGGACAGCGATCACAAGATCTGCCGTCACATCCAGACCGGCTTCTTCTTTGACTTCCTTTATTGCATTTTCTTTCACCGATACATTCACATCAACCCAGCCTCCCGGCAGCGACCATGTTCCGTTTTTCTCCTGAACCAGCAAAATCCGGTCACCCTGAAAGATTGCCGCGCGGGTATCCAGCTTCGGTGTCTGGTAGCCGGTCTCATTGCAGAACAGATCTTTCACCTTCTCCAGAGGAATTTCTGACTGATACGCAATCATTTCCGCTGCGATTTCACGGATCTGTTCATACCGTTCTCTGTCAAACACGTCCTTCCCATATGTCAGACCAGCCTGCGCAATGCTCTGCAATTCAACTGCCCACTGCAGCCATTTCTCATTTCTGTCCATCCCTTTGCTCCTCTCTGCCAAACCAGCACCAATCCTTCTTCCCTACTCCAGCCACTGAATAAACGCCGTCTTATCCACGCTGTTATATCCCGCATTTCGGTAAAATTCCAGCGTCTTTTCACTCTTTGAACCGGTCAGCAGCATCATTTTATAGCAGTTTTTCTCTTTTGCAATCTTCTTCGCGTATGCCAGACATTCCGTTGCGTACCCTCTTCCCCTGTATTCCCGATGCGTCACCACGTTTTCCACAAATGCATAGGGCCGCACGCCTCTGGTCAGATTCGGAATGATCACACAGACACAGGAAGAGACGATTCTTCCGTCTGTCTCGCAGACAATCAGATGGTGGTTTTCATCTTCCATGATTGTTTTCCAAGTCTGATTCAGATGCGCGGATTCCTCCGGGATCCCGGTTTCGTGAAGATTCAGATAAAGCTCCAGTATTGCCTGCAAATCCTCAAAACATGCTTCTCTGATCATAGTCTTATCCTTTCTTTGCAGTTATCCTTCCGAAAGTCCTTCCCGGATCCGCTTAAACTGCTCATTCAGCATCTCCACGTCCACAGCGCCATCAGCGCCAAAAGCCGTTGCTTCTACCGTAAATGTATCCCGATATCCGCTCTTTTTGACATGTGCGAAGAACGGGGCAAAATTGATGTTCCCTCTTCCAACCGGCAAGGTTCGCAGGTTTTTCCAGTCCATGTGCAGCGGACGCATCAGCCAGATGACGGTATGTTCGTTTATTATTATCGAAGTTCTGATCCGATGTAATACCATCCCACAGATGGATCACCAGCTTTTTCGCACCCAGCTTTTCTGCAATCTGACAATTGATTTCAAACAGATGGCTGGCTGTTTCCAACTCGTCCTCTGTTCCCTTGCTGATTGCCTCTCCGATCTTCTTTTCGCAGTGCATCACCGGAACATTCAGCTTCAAATCCAGCAGATAATCCGTCAGCTCATCCACCTGGTCATACCAGCTGTCATACATCATAAACTCGAATCCGTCACAGGTCAGCTGCCCGGCCAAATCCTTCAGTAAACGGTAATTGCGGCCGTTTGGCCTGCCAATCAAAGCTCCGGTGGAGCACAAGATTCTGCACATTGTTCTGTCCATTTCCTTTCCTATTCAATCTCACGAAATCCATTCCTGCTCCACAGCCAAAGCGGTGTATGCACATCGATGGGCTTGTACCGCGTCCCTGCAAGCTGTTGGTTCCATGCCTCAATCACAAGCTGCTGCACGTTTGAGGCATTGTATTCGTCTTCCGTGATCAGTCCCAGTTTCCTGGTTGCCTTGCAGACATGGGTATCCGGCGCAACCGTCAGCCGGTCCAGACTGGTGAATGTCCGGTCCGTATACTGGTAAATGACGTACAGCCAGTAGTTACATATTTTTGTTCCGGACAGGTAGGGAAATTCCTTTTTGTGTTCCACCTGTATGAAGGTTCGGATCCGGTCGATATCATTGCTATTTTCATCGAATAATTTCCGGATATCACCGCCAAAGCGAGTTACAAAGGTTTCACAAAGCTTCAGCCAAATCTCCGTCTGCTTCTGTTTCTGCAGGGCAACTTTATATCGGGTCAATGCCTGCTGAACGTCTTCAAAGGATCTCTGCAGACATTCATTCGGATTAAAAACAAATCCTGTTTCCCCATCCTCCCAGGTTTTCTTCGCGCTTTCCCATAACGTATAGGAATTCCGCTGATAGTTCAGCGCCATGGGCAGGGTAAAATACAGATAGTTTTCCGCACTTCCCTTTTCCAGATGAGGATTGGCATCTTCCGGCATCACCTCACCGCCCAGCTTTCCCTGCCGGTACATCTCCAGCAATTGCTCCACGCGATCCATGATTTTAATGTCTGCCATGCTCATTTCCGCCTCCTTCTTCTCACCGGTTCGATTTCTTTTTCACCCGCAGCACAGCCATTGCGGCAAAATGCTTCACTTCGAACTGTTCCGGTGCAATCTGGTCCAGAAGTTTCCGATGCTCCCCCTCCCAGCTTTCCAGCTCCTGCGGATTCAAAGACGCACCGACACCTCTGCATGCCTTCATTCGTCCATGCCAGGTTTCCTTTGTAAACGGAACCATCACATCATATTCTTCATGATCTTCCAGTTCAAAAAATTCATATACCGCATCCGGGATTCCAACCGGCCTTCTGGTCCACCCTGCACCTGACCAGTTGGGACTGTATTTCAGCACCAGCTCCTCACTGGCACCGGCAAGCGCATCCTCAAACGGAAGCCACGCCATCTGAAGAATCAGAAGCTTTCCGTCTTCCTTCAGTCGATCGGCAATAACAGGCATTAATCTGGAATGGTCAAAATACCAGAAACACTGACATGCAGTTACCACATCAAAGGTATCTGGCGGAAACGGAATGGATTCTGCAGGAGTTACCAGGTACTCAATCTCCATGTGACTCTGCTTTGTCAGAATCTCTGCCTGCTCAATCTGTTCTCTGGAAATGTCAGTTCCGATCCATTTTGCGCCATGACGATACAGATTTCTCGGCAGCACACCGGTTCCCGTTCCCAGATCCAGACACTTCTGTCCAGTCACACACAGCCCCCGATCCGTGATTTTTCGGTAAAACAACTCCGGATAAATGTCTCTGTACTTTGCATATTCTTTTGAAGTTCGTCCCCAGTCGAACCCTTTTCCGGCATCAATTCTCTGATCTCTGATTTCCATTTTTTTCCTCCTGCCTCTTCTCATTAAGAACAAGATTGCCCGGAATCATTTCCGGGCAATCCTTGCAGCACAATATGTTTGAAATGATCAGATATCCATTCACTCACGATCTTCAAACTGCGCATAAATCATCTCGTCATCCAATGATGGATTTTCCTTTATCAATTCTACAATTTTCTCTACCATCTCAACATCAGTCTCCAACATATCTGCAATTACTTCGCAGGACAACCCTTTCACAATTTTCTTACGTATCTGTGAAATGATACTAATCACCTTTCCATCGGCACGAGCCTTCATCTTGATTTCTAATTCACGCATATACTGCGTCATATATTCCCGCCTCCATTCCTTGTTTTCACGGGCTGACTTAACTGCCTGATCAACCGCATTTACAAATTTATCGTCTGATACTTCTCCGGTGCTGACATAGTTAAGGAATGCTTTCAATTCGTCACTAACATCATTCATTGTGCCTTTTGCATTTAAAAAGATTTTTGTTGTTTCATCCTTAAGACAAATCTCTTTATCCTGCAAACAAATATTTTCAAATGTATACAAATGTCTGCCGCATTTAAACAAGTCAAAATTACAGACAAAGATAACATAACTCTGGTTCAGCTCCGAGTAATGAGCACCTTTTTCAAGCAGGTTCAAATCAATCATTCCCTGATAATATCGACTTCGTTTCGGCAAATTATCAGTACTTAATGCCTGCATTTCAATGTTGTAAACGGTTCCCTTCCCATCCTGTACATAAACATCCAGACGAACCCCTTTTGCGTCATAATCTACATCAATCACTTTCTGTCGTTCCGGATACTCAATAGATTCAATTTTCACGCCAAGAATCCGTTCCAATGTCCCCTTACAAATGATTGGATCGGTCATCACCTTTCCAAATAAAAAATCATCTGTAATTACTAATTCCTCCCACGGTTTTCTGTTCATCTCACTTACCCTTTCTTTCCATTCTGATTTCATATCTTCTGTACTTTGGGAGGTAATTATCATTCGTATTTCTTATATTATAACTCATTGAAAAAAAACTGTAAACATGTTTTCTTTCCGAAAATGCTGTCTAAGGCTTTTGCCCCGTCATTCCCCTTCCACTTTTATCATTTCCCCATTCACTTCCCTGTAGATCCTCTTCCTGTTTTTCTCCATTTTCTGCAGAATTTCCTGCTCCAGATCAATGCCAAGAATCTCCGCAAGTCCCAGCAGATAAATCGCAACATCGGCCAGTTCCTCGCCAAGATCATCCTTTTTCTTCAAATATGCCTGATATGCCTCTGCCATTTCCCCATAAGCAAGACAGAATTCAAACTCAATATTGGTTACATTGAACTTATGATCTACTTTATTCTGATATACCTTTCTCTGCAAATCTTTCAGATCTACCATTGCAAAGCTCCTCCTCTGACCTCAATTGAAGAATTCTTGTCTCAATCGCTTCCATTACCCGGATAAATTCTTCGTCCGATTTTCCGGTTGGATCTTCCAGCCCCCAATTCTCATCAAACGCCCGTCCGATGAACGGACATCCCACATTACATCCCATGGAGATTGCAAGGTCCGGATCGGGAATTTCAGAAATCAGCTTGGAGTACTGCGTTTTTTCCATGTCAATCTGATACCGTTCTTTCATAATGCGGACAGCATCCTGATTGATCTGTGGTTTCCGTTCTGTGCCAGCCGAATAGCATTCAAAGAAATCCGATAAGTATTTCTTTCCCAGCGCTTCCGCGATCTGGCTTCGACAGGAGTTGTGCACGCAGATAAAAGCGATTTTTTTCCGGTAAAACGGGCAGCCGTTCTTTTTACATTGTTTATTTTTATCGCTATAATGACAATGAATATCACTCTGCTCCAACGAAACTCCATAGTTGTCATTTACAAATTTTACCGCTTCGCGAAGCACAAGAAATCCATCCCGTTTGCAGCACCTGGGACCGCCAACCTGCGCCAGCGCTTCCAACGCTTTTGACGTGAATCGCATATGGTTTCCCCACGATTCATCTTCTGTCAACGGACCTGTCTGGTCAATAATAGACAATGCCGCACCGACAGAACTGACTGCACCGCAAACGCCCCATAATCCACAAGTTGCTCCCGGCATCTGAGCACCTCTTTTTACCAGTTCATCCAGGCTCTGTCTCAGATCAAGGTTTCCTCCGGCATTATGATATGCGGTAAGCAACGATGCGCCATCCAGCACATGGTGCTCCGGCCCATGGATCCGGATATATTCCTGATCTGCAATTTTCCCGAATATCTGAATCGGATTTTTTCCTTTTTCCTGTAAGCATGCGTTTACAATCGCCTGGTATCTGTCTTCCATCGAATACTCCATACTGTCTGCTCCTCTCTTCAGAATCTCCTCCCATTGGTCGATTTCACTCGTTTTTCAACTCGAACCGATACCGCTTCCCCTTCTCTGTCTTCTCATATGCACAAAATCCAACATGGTCAAAACATGTTCTGGACGCAATATTGTAATCATAAATCTCCGAAACATACAGACAGTCATATCCCAGTTCCCGTCCGCGCTTAACCAGGGAAGCAATCACTTTCTGTCCGATTTTCTTTCCCCGGTACGCACCATCACCGATCACGATGGGCATGTCCTCTTTCCAGAATGTCACATCGCCAATTGGTCTGTATGTATCGTTCTCCAGCGCTTCGATGAAATACAGTTCCCCATGGGCATCCAGATATTCATACATCCGTTTCAGCCGCTCCTGTGAATATGGGGTTCGGTCTCCGTCAACCAGATAAACCAGTTCTTCATCCTGATACCATTCCAATGCAAATTCATAGATTCCATCGAATTTTCGTAACCGTATGCTTTCATCCACCTGAATCGTCTCAGGCTGATCAATTCCCGGAATTGCCATCGTTCCTCCTTATCGGCACTTTGCCTTTACCCATGCTCCCTTTCCGCAACCTTTTTCAAAATCTCCCGGTCCACCTGATCTCGTCCATATAAATCGATGAAATAATCCGTATACCGATCGGTTTTCAGATTGTACTGCAGTGACCACAGCACCCAGTACAGATCAATGTGCCTGTCACCGACTCCCGCCAGACCGGTATCAATAAATCCGCTGAACTTCCAGTCATCCAGCATTACATTTGGTAAGCAGAAATCACCGTGAATTAACGTGTCCTGCTTCATCTTTTTTTCCGATACCAGTTCCGCATATGTTTCCATGCACGGGGAAATCGGAAGATCCGTAACCGGAATGCTGTGCAGCAGCTTCATGGCTTTGGCAAGTTCCCCGCAAAGCTTTTCGGGATCCGATAAATGGTTGGTTCCGTCCTCACCTCTGGCGCTCTCAGTTACAAGATAATCCCTGTCTTCTGAAAGATATGCCTCCACTTTAGCGCCAATTCCTTTGCGCTCAAAGAGAGAAGCCATTTCCGCCTCCCGTTTCAGCTGCCCCTTTTTCGCGATTTTTATATAATATCCGGCATCACTGTATAGTACCTGTGCCGGTGAACCACAGCTACTGTCATATACATTGGCATTTTTCAATATTCCATGCAGTTCTCTGGGGAATTCTTCAAGTGTTATTTCGATTTTTGTCCGTTTCATCGTCTCTGTACCTGCTCTTTCCTGCCAAATCAGTTTTCTGTGCCTGTGCCTGTTTCTTTTATTATTGCTGGCGAAGAACAAATGCTGCAATCTGTTTTGCCGTTTCCTCCACGGACAATCCTGTGTTGTCAATGAAATACTGAAATTTATTCGCATGTTTCCGGAACCAGTTATTATATGTGATCTGTCCGGCAATAAATTCGTCGCTTCCGCACATCCGCTCCGCGGGTCTTGCTTTCAGCCGTTTTGTCAGTTCTTCCTCGGAGCACGTCATTCCAATGAGAAACGAATTGCTGATTTCCTGCGGAAGATTCACCTTCATGTAGAAATCAATGGGATTCACACAGCAGACAAACAGCAGATTTTTATCCTTTGCAATCCTTACCGCTTCCGCAAAACAGTCATCGGTAAATTGGGATTCGTGGTCTGTTCCCGCGTAGTCCCACCAGTTAATTCCAACTCCATCGGTATCTACACACGCATAATCCGGCAGCAAGCCACTGTTCTCCAATGCATCCCGAATCGTGGATTTTCCTACGCCGCATGCAGCACTTATCACAATTAACGTTTTCATGGTATCTCCTTTCCTACCGCTCCGTCCAGTTTTTTTATAAAACACTTCTGCTCGTTCTCATCCTTAAATCCGACTGTTCGATAAAAAGCATGTGCTTCTTTTTCTGGAAGCTCCGGGATTTTTACTGATTCTCAGAATCCCTGCTCCCCTATATTCTCCGAAAATATATCTTCTCCTCGGTTCCCCATGGCGCAATTCTGCGGTCAATTACTTCAAACCCATATTTCTCGTATAAATTTTCATGATCGCTGATCAGATATACTTCCTCAAATCCAACTGTTTTCAAATACTCCATGGCATTTTCAATCAGTTTCTGACTGAGACGTTTTCCCCTGTATTCTTCCCCAACAAACACATAGCCGATGTAGGGCGTATAACTGACCTCCGGGATGCAGTCTGTTTTTGAAACTGTACAATATCCACAGATTTTCTCCTGATCAAAAGCTGCAATCACACCTTCCCACTCAGAAAACATCTGCTGTTCCATCAAGCTGGCCAGCGATTTTCCGGCACGCCAGGAGCAGTGACCGGCATAATCCTTCACATCGTTCCAACGTCTATCCCCATATGTAACCCGTCTAATCTCCATCAAAAGACCCTCCACACAGCAAACTGCTCTTGCGTCTGGTTCGAAGCAAGAGAAAGAATTACTATACCGGATTATAACATAATATCATAGATCTGTGGAAGATGATTGAACGATTTTTCCAGTGATTTTAACTATATTCATCTGGTGCGGAGAAACAGAATAAATGTTTTCACTTGACTTTATAAAGGTAACATGTTACCATTTGTTTTAGTAATATATTACCTATTCGGAGGTTGCAATGAATATAACGGAAGTCATCCAAAATGAGCAGGTGGATTTTACCGGAATTGAATCCTCTTACTTCTTACTGGGATTGCTGAGTGCCTTTGATAATCGCTTTCAGGCCATGGCTGACCGGACGATGGAAGCAATCAGCTGGAAACAGTTCTTTGCAATCATCTGCATCAATTTGTGTAAAGAAAGTCCCACCATACGCGAGCTTGCTGACATCATGGGAAGTTCGCACCAGAATGTCAAGCAGCTCCTGCTCAAACTGGAGAAAAAGGGATTTGTAAAAATTTCTACCGACAGCAGAGATAAACGGAAACAGCGTGTCGAATTAACGGATTTCTGTCTGGATTTTTGCCAGAAGAACGACGAACGAAGCAGCCAGATCATGAAATGCATGTTTCAGGGAATCACAGAGGAGCAGCTTCAGATGACAATTCAAACGATTATCCAGATTGAAGCTAATCTGAAACATTTTAAGGAGTAAATTTTATGAGCAGTGGAATTATTCTATATCAATCAAAATATGGTGCTACAAAAAAATATGCCCAGTGGCTGCAGGAAGAGACTGGCTTTGCCTGTATGGAAACGAAAGCTGCCAAACTGAATCAAGTATGTGAATATGATACAATCATCCTTGGCGGAGGCGTCTATGCATCTGGAATTGCCGGACTCTCTTTCCTGAAACGGAATATCAAATTCCTGACAGGAAAGAAAATTCTTGTGTTCTGCGTCGGAGCATCCCCTTACGACGAGTCTGCGATTGCTCAGATCCGTGAACTGCATTTTAAGGATGAACTTAGCGCAATCATCCTGAAATGTATTTAAAGGGAACAGCTATACTTCTTCTGTTCCCTTTTCCTTTATGCGAGCAGTGAGCGATCATATCCCCCGAATCCGACACATTCACAACTCTGCTACAGTATCGCCTGATCAATCATCGCAACCTTTTTCTCTCTGTGCATCAGCCGGTAGTATTCTCTCCACAAAGCAACCAATTGCAGCGGTATTGTTGCATCATTTACCACCTGATATTCGATGATCTGATTTTCATGCAGAGAGCAATCATATTCCCTGTCATCATCCACAATTACAAATCCGGCCATTACGTCAATATCAATTCCATCCACGACAAACTCGTAGAAATGTCTCGTTCTGTACTGCCGATTCGGGTTTGGCGGATTCATGGTTCCAAGAGACAGAAGGGTTTCTTTTAAACGGAACACATCCTTTTCGGTAACCATGATATCAATATCATTAAAACGGTCCGTTATCCCCTTCAGATACAGCAGCAGCGAGGCACCGATTGACCATGTGATATCCGCTTTGTTCAGTCCGTCTGCGATTTTACTGAGAACCATTAATTTATATTCAATGCAGCCCCTGCCGGCATCTGTGTCTTTCTTTTTGCATCCGGTACCACACTCTCCGCATACAGCAATTGCTGTAAAATCCTATTTCTCTGCCATATCCTGTTTCCTCCGAACTCCTTTAATTCAAATTTTCCCGGACGATTTACACCCAACCAAAGCACGAAAACTCTTTCGAATACTCCACTTCAAATACTTCGCAGTGATCAATCAATCCAATTCCCACATACCTTCGAATGATTCCTCCATGGGCTACCACCATAATCTTCTCATATCCGAGATCCACATATTTGTCAAAAACAGGTTTGGATCTGCTAATGGGTTCTCCGTGCCGGACAAAAACGATTTTCATAAACACTCACCTCTCCAGTATTCCGCATCATCGATCGTAACATAACAATCCAAAATAAGTTACATGCCCCGCTTTTATGTACGGCATTTCCGCACTTTTTGCCAAATCACTGACCAGAATACCGTATCCCTCCAGGGAAGGAAACAGCTTCTCTGGAAATCGGCACGGTGCATTGGGATAGGTACATGTCTGACATCGGACGCAGCCTTCATTTGATAGTAACAGATGCGGAAAATCCAGCATCTCATGCAGGTTATCACAGACCTGCTTAAACTGCCGGTGCCCGTGAACCATTCCTTCGTAGTCAAAGGAATCCTCCAACGGATAGGAGGCGGAAAACACCATGGCAGAGGAAAATTTCAGACACTGGCTGCGGCATTCCTCCAGGGTTCCAACTGCAGGTGGGCATGCCCATGTTTTTCCGTAGTTTCTGCACTGGTTGCCGGCACATATCGCACGGATTTCTTCAAAAAAATGAAGATCTGCCGTTCTCACATATCCGAACGAAGTAATTCCGATGCATTCTAATTTCGATTCAAAGGTTTCATCAAACCGTCTCCAATGATCTTTCATTAATTTCCCCATGTATATGTCATTATCCCAATTAACTGGTTTCCATGATCCGCTTCTAATAATCACCAACGGTCCTCCTGCGCAATTCCTCTCGCTCACGCCTCATTCAGACAGTGCAAAATATCCTCTTTTGCATCATGATAATACATAATCTGCGCAATGGAAGAGCGAACCTGAGAAATTCCCATTTCCTTTTCATCTGCTCCGCAGTCAATTCCAAGAACCCGTTTCAGATTATATTCCAGCCATCCCAGTCTTCCCACATTGCTGTCATAAACAACTTCCCAATCGGCAGGAAGCTTTCCTCCCGCTTCTGAATAGGAATCCATAAACTGTTTCAGGCGATGGAAATCAATGGCATTCGTTTCGTAACCGGACCAGCAGAGGGCCGTTTCATACAATTCAACATATGGATTGGACCAGGAAAGACATTCCAGATCTATGACGCGGCATTCATTTCTGTTCCAGAGGACGTTTTTGCAATCCATATCATTGTGGCAGATTGTTTCAACTGCCGGAAGCCGTTTCACCGCCTGATTTCCTTTTCTCACACATTCATACAGAATTGGACGGGTCTGAAACAGAAGCGAATGAAGCTCCAGGTTCGCAGCTGCCATCTGGTCGATATAGAAATCCCAGTCGATACCAGGTTCGGTGTCCACGTTTTCTTCCGGTCGCTGCTCTCTGCTCATGTCTTCCTCCGGTCTCCGTTCGATGCCCATGTCTTCTGCAGGTCTTCGTTCGATGCCGTGAATCGCTGCAAGAATTCTTCCGATTTTTGTACAATGATCTGCCGTCACTTCGCTGCTTTTCAAAGCTTTTCCATCATACCAGTCATATAAATAGAAAAATTGCCCGTTGATTTCCTGCATTTTTCTACCGCCGAAACTCAGTGCCGGGAGGATTGGAAGTCCCTGCTCTTCCAGCTTTTGTTCCAGTTCTTCCGCGCATCGATAGTTTGCCGGGGCTGTTTCCCGCTTCATGATATGGGGATTCAGAAGTTTCACGGCATACCGTCCTTTTGTGGTATGCAGCGAATACATTTTGTGAAGGAATCCGCCGGTCAGGGAGCGCGGAACTGCCACCAGCGTACCCAGATTCAGTTGTGTCGCTATCTGTTCAATGATTGTTCGATCCACGAGATTCTCCTTTCTATATGAATAAAGGCCTGCTTCCTCCGAAACAAGCCCTCGCATTGCAATATCTTGGATAGCTGACAACATATCACCTATTGCTGAACGTTCATGGTATATTTTTTATCCCCCACCAGGGAAAGAGGTGCTGTCCGGGTGTGCCTCCCAAAAGATTACTCTTTTCACTCATATTATATACAAAGGTTGCTGAAAAATAAAGCAAAATTCATTTATCTAATCCCACAATCCACTATCCGCTATCTGCTGCAGACTCTTAATTACCGTATCATAAGTTTCCGGAACAAATAATAATCCAAGGGTTATATCTTCATAATCATCTCTATATACCTGACTATCAATAATCTCATGTAATTTTTCAGATACACAAACACCCGGTTTTGCGGACGGGCATACTGGCATCTGAGCACGTACTGCTCTTACTTCGGGAATCAGCAAAGAGATTTCGTCTGGAATTCCGATAGAATTCACTATCTTATAAATATCATATAAGTGTCTGGAATGGCGCTCTATCTTTCCATCCATATAATAATCACACAAGGCAAATACTTTATCTACCAAAGTTCTCTCTATCGCTTGGGTTGTCATTTCAAAAGGCATTAAATCATATTTTTCTGCCAGATCCAAACGATTGATTTTATTTAAGAATCGGTAAATGTAATTATCTACCAGCCGCTTTGTAGTAGGAAATGGTAACATTGCTACAAATGTTTCAACCACCAATTCCGATTTCAAGATAGCAGATTACTCATACATAGATGGATAGTTTGCTCTGTAGCAGTTATAGTTTCTCCGGCTTCTTGTGTTTTCAAGATTATTAATCGGGAAATCAAACTCTTCCATTGTTGAGACAATAGCCTTTTTCAACTGTTTCTTTCTGCTTTCCCCCGGTGTACCTGATTCTGCAGTATAAGACAAATCAATATCTTCCGAAAAACGGTCTAACAGCTGATAACACTTTGTAAGCGAAGTACCACCCTTGAATACCAAATCTTCCAGTTTATTAGATAATGCCTTAAGAGTAATTGTCACATAATAATCTTTCTCAATTACATTGGTTGGAATAGCCAATTCATTAGCAGCACCAATAATCAGTTCTTCCAATGCTTCTTTATCATGATGCAAATTCATAAATCATCCCCCATTCAATTAATTTTTTCGCAGTCGCACCAGTTAGAATGGATGATACCTGGGATAGCTGTTCCTTCGTAAAACGCTTCTGTTTTATATATGAAATCATGGTTTCTATGGTTTCTTCCAGTGGAAGCTCTGTATACTTTTCAGCCTGTCCGATACTATCTAAAAGCTGTAAAATTTCAGCATTTGAATCAGAAATCGTAACGGATGGCTTCTTAATTCTCACCTTCAGATTGCCTACCATAATCATGCGTCCATTGGTTGCTTCGCGATTTGTAACAACCTCTATTACTGCCGGCATTTGTGTGGTTAATCCTAATTGATTTGCAAAAGATAATCCGGTAACATAACCATATGTTTCGGATTTGTTTTGCACATATTTACGCATAATAACAAGGAACGGATCGAGATAACTCTTACCTAACAATCCACCTTGTTTCGGTATATAATAGATTCCATTATCATATCGCTCTAAAAAACCATTTGCCACAAGTCTCTTTACAGACTGGCGCACTGCATTTTCAGATAATCCTTCTATTGATAAATCATTTAAAAATATTGGCTCATTATATCCATAGTTATCCATTAAGTAAGATTTTAGCATGCTCTCACCTCCACATATACAGTACCATATTTATACCAAAGATGTCAATATTTGTGTCGTTCTTTTTATACTATGATATGTTGAGACTTAAACCGCTATTCGTATTTCACTCAAATTTATCAAACTATTTTCCATTATACTCTATAAATCTAGCTCTGTCATTGAAGCTGTCGTATAATGATTTATTTGCATTAACGATACCTGCTATTTTCTTGAACTCAGGAAGAGCATCCGCAATCGGCACTATCATTGCCAAATGGCACAGCTGCCATTCATGCATATCTTTCACGATTTGATATGGAATATGAGCTTTCTTAAAAAGAACGACGAATTTGATAATTCTTACTTTACCACATATTTCTTCCCATATAGACAGTCAATTACCCCTGCACCATATGTTAGTATCCGCATTATTATCTCTCCAAATTGATGCTTACAAACGAAGCATGAATTACATATAATTTTTCAATAAGATGTATCCCCCCAATGCGATATACACGATCGGTACGATAACCGTTTTATATTTCGACAGAAGATTCCGCAAAACAGGCAGGTCTGCCAGTGCCTTTCCAAGAAAGCACCAGACAGCAATGAAAACGAAAAACACGCAGACAGTCAACAGGATCTGCCACACTGCAAATCCGGCAAAAAGCGGAATGTATACGCCAATATTGTCTGCACCATTCGCCATTGTGATAAGTGCTGTATTGATTACCCTGTTTGTTGATTTTTCTGCATCCTCATCTGCCTCATCAATCCCTTTGGATTTGAGACTGCCAATGATTTCTTTGACACCTAAACCAATCGGAATAAGACCAAGGCAGCCGATGAAGCGCTGCGGCAGAAATTGCAGTCCAAAGGCACCAAGAATACTTAACAGAACCAGGATTCCTGTGCCAAGATACTTTCCGCAGACAATACAGTTCCTGTCTGCGCCTGTTTCCGCTTCCGAAAAGAACAGGGTGTTGATAAACATGTCATCAATATTTGTTCCAACAAAGGATGTAATACTTAAAATCAAAGTTTCAATTATCGTTTCAATCATAGTTTTGCCCAATCGATGCAAGGCTATCGGACTGCCTTCAATGTATAGGTAGCTCCCCAGTTCTTCAACACTTCAACCGATGAAAACCCTGCTTCCAGTAATGCTTCCGTTTCATGCATTACGGTAAGCGGCGTGTCATAGTGATAACATTCATTCTCTCCAAGTCCCTGTTCTGCTTTTATGGAAATCAGGTTCCGGCGATGCAGCCGTTCTTCTTCATCGGATAAGGAAAAATAATCCGTTAAGATGAAATAGCCCTGATCTTTCAGCGCCCTGTGCAGTTTCGCGTACAAAGGAACTTTTTCCGCTTTTGTAAAATGGTGCAGACTTTCTACTGATACAGCTGCATCAAAAAGCTGCTCGCCGAAGGGAACATCGAAATAGGAACCGATAACAAGCGTCATGTTTTTATCCGGGAATTTCTTTTTCAGTGCCGACAACATTCCCTGTGATAAATCAATCCCTGTTACCCTGGCAGACGGATTGAATAAATAGTATTCTTCTAATTCCAATCCGGTGCCACACCCCAAATCAAGGATGCTGCAGTTTTCCTTCTTCGGCAGACAGTCCGCAGTATACGGATAAAACTCCTCTGCTGATTCAATATTCGTCCGCATGTGTTCATCATATCCATCCAGTCGATTTTCAAAAAAATCGCTCATTTTTTCCAGCATGTCATTATCCTCACAAATTCTTTTATCCAATCAACATCCCCTGCCGCTTTCCATGTTCTGTTTCTTTTCCTTTCGCTGCATCCAGATAAACACGCCGATGCAGATCACTACAGAGACGCTGGAGCCTGCTGTTGTTGCAAGTCCCATGGGGAACAGTGTGTCCGTAAAAAGTCTGGATGCCAGATAGGCCAGCGGGATTCGGGCGCATACGATGGAAATCGAATTATGCAGAAACGAAAATCCGGACAGACCGCAGGCACAGAAATAACCGCTGAAGCAAAAATGAATGCTTGCCAGAACACAGTCCCAGATGTAACCGCGCATATATTGTCCGCCAAGGTGAATTACTTCTGTCTCCGTTGAAAACAGGCCGACGAAGGTTTCCGCAGAAAGCTGCATGACGATGACGGCAAGCACACCATAGGAAACAGAAAGCATGATCGCATACCGCAGCGTCTGCTTTGCGCGATCCTGTTTTCCGGCGCCGATGTTCTGAGCGGCAAGCGCAGAAACTGCAGACAGCATGGAAGACGGAACAAGAAACAGAAAGCTGATCAGCTTTTCCACGATACCAACTGCCGCCGCATCGTTGAGGCCGCGCAGATTGGCAATTACAGTGATTACGATGAACGAAATCTGGATGAATCCGTCCTGAAACGCAACGGGAAGTCCGACCTTCAGCAGGGAACTCATGACGCTTCTCTTTGGCTGGAAGTGTGCTTTTTTCAGGGACAATCCTGTCTGTTTCCGCAGAATGATCCAAAGGGATACCATTACGCTGATGGACTGGGATAAGGTGGTACCCAGAGCAGCACCGGCCGGTCCCAGCTTCATGGCGCCGATAAACAGATAGTCCAGCACGATGTTTGCACCGCAGGCAATGGCAATAAAGTACATGGGACTTCTGGAATCGCCCATGCCGCGGAAGATGGAGCTGATGATGTTATAGGCGGTGATGAAGGGAATGCCGATGAAGCAGATGGTCAGATACATGACCGTACCGTCTACCGCTTCCTCTGGAGTAGACATGAGGGAGACAATGGGGCGAACCGCCAGGAGCAGCACGACAGTAATAACCACGGACAGCCCCATGAAGAGAGTAACCGTATTTCCAATGGCTGCGGATGCGTCTTCCCGCTTGCCTGCTCCAATCGCTTTTCCGATTGTCACTGTGGAACCCATTGCAAGCCCAACGATCATGACCGTCAGCATGTGCATGACCTGACTTCCGATTGATACGGCAGTGGTGCTTTCCACACCGTTAAACTGGCCGACAATGAACAGGTCTGCCATGCCGTAAAGCGTCTGCAAAAAGTAAGACAGCAAAAAGGGCAGCGAGAAGGACAATAACGTTTTCAGCACACTGCCATGGGTTAAATTCTTTTCCATTTGGATTCATCCAGCCTTTCTCTCTTGATGAT
The DNA here is from genome assembly GCA_017472605.1 of Lachnospiraceae bacterium. Lineage (GTDB taxonomy): Bacteria > Bacillota > Clostridia > Lachnospirales > Lachnospiraceae > Anthropogastromicrobium. Next base: position 16,232 of record JAFUPV010000027.1, on the reverse strand, counting down.
ATGATGCAGGAACAAAGATATTTTGCCCCTGTGATACCGGGTTACTCTACGCGATGTGCTCTGGTAATCCCAAAAAGCATTCATAATCCGCTCATAAGTAACTATGCATCGGATTTCTGACCTTTTCTCCCTTGTATTCGGATATTGTACTGACTATAACTCTGCATCAGCTGCAGAGTCAAGTAAAAAATCCTTTTTTATCAAATCGGTGTAATACAGAATTTCTTTCTTGCATGTTTTTGCATACTCAATTTCACTTGCGGTACTGGTTCCGATGTATCCGTCTACGTTCACAACCAGAATCGCGTCAGACAGCTTTATTTTTTCTTTGTGCATCTGATCGATCATGCCTGCTTCCTCTTGTGTGTAAGCCTCTTTGTTGGGCTTTGTCAGTTCAATTGGAGTCAGCATGCAATTGCCCTTTAATGTCATCCGTTCTGCGATTGCATTCATCTCGTTTTTAAATCGATAGCTGCCGCATACTGTAATAATCTTCATTTCTGTCGTTTCCTCTGTTTTCTGTTTTTTTGAACCGATCTGGTCGTTTTCCTTCCCCTTTCAATCCCGCTTTGCAAACGATTCTTCCAGCAGTCTTTCCGTAAGCAGCTCCCCGTTCTGGCTCGAAAATATCATAATCTGCCACCTCCGCAAATTGATTTCAAATTTCTTTTCTGAAACAAATCACCCGATTCGCCTCTTCAAATCCCATTGCCCGGTGGAACTGAAAACTGGCTGTATTGTCCAGCTCGCAATCACTTGCGAACTCAGAACAGCCCTTTTCCTTTGCCCAGCACTCACACGCCTGTAACAGTTCTTTCGCATATCCCCTGTTCCGGTATTTTTCCAGAACAAAAATCCCTTCCAGATAGCCAACCGGAGAGGTATCCGTGCCTTCTACATAATCGTGGCGAAGCTGACACTGGGCAAAGCCTGCCGTTGTGCCGTCCACATATTTGATGAAGCATCTGGCTTCTTCACTGCTTAGAAGTTCTGAAAATTCTTCTTCCAGCTTTTCAAGTGTATTGTCCTCCCACATCTGGATTGCCAGCCTGGAAAGCGTCAACGCATCCTTTCCTTCCGCACATTGAATCATTGTTTTTTCCTTCCTGTCGTTTTTTTTCGATCTACTCTTTGAAATCTGCCACTTCATTCGTATGCAATCGAATCGCATCCACAACCAAATCAGTCGCCCGGTCAAGGAATCCCTGATACTCTTCGATTGACATGCCGATATAAGGATATTTACTGACTGCTTTCTGCGGCATGTACCCCATCACCTTCACTTTGCGTGGAATCGCATTCGGGGGCAGATAGTCTATGTAGTCCGGAAACGATCTCAGACCGATGATCTCAGTCAGATAGCCTGAGTCCGGATGCGATTCCAGATAGTCTCGCTCGATGGAATAGATATCCTTCATTCGCTCTTTTCCATTGATCAGCAGTTTCACTGAATCCCAGGTTTCTGGCATGCCAGCGGCCTGCTCATTTAGTTCAGCATGAGATTTAATCCGTTCCCAGGATGCTCTGACTCTGTTTTCATCACGTACCATTCGCTGAAACTCTGCATCCGTTATCAAGTGTGCATAATATCCCCAGAGAAACGATTCTTCCTGAACGGAAGTGATCGTTTTCTTTTCCATATACTCATACCAAAAGCGATCACAATCGGCTGCAGTCTTTCTTTCGCCAGTCATCCAATGGGTCACTTCGCGGGACGGCGTAAAGCTTGTCCAGTCTTCGTTCTCCACATTGCAGTCCGGCGCAATGTTTCCGACACAAAATTCATGTCTGCAGAGATCCGGAATCCGTTCCAGAACCCGGTCCGCAATCATTAAGTGTGTCACCCATGTTGCCATGTTAATTCTCCTTTATTCCTGTCTTCTATCTTTCTGCCCGGATCTGCGCCCACTCCACCTTCAGCCGCTCCAGATTCCATGCCGCGTTGGCAGGACTTGTAGATGGCAGGCAGATTGCCTCACGGTTCAGCTGCGGATACTGATACTTCCTGTACATCTGCTCTGCCTTTTTTCCATTTACATAGATCTGCTGAATGTCTGCTGTTTCCAGAATGATGCCTAAATCATTGGGAACTGCATTTCTGATGCTGCTGTCCGAAGAGCCCTCGATGTCACAGGATGCAATCACATCCCAGACGGCGATCCGGTGAGTAATCAAAAATTCTTTCTTTTCCTGAATGGTTGCCGGCACATCGGTTTCGAATACCGCTGCCAGCACACGCCAGAACCGGTTCTGGGGATGACCGTAAAAAAAGCCCTCTTCTCTGGATTTCACAGAGGGGAAGCTGCCCAGAATCAGAACGCTGGAATTTTTATCATAAATTGGGGCGATTGGATGTTGGATCCGTTTTCTCTTTGTTTCCATTTCTATCATATTCTCCCGTTATTTTGTACGTTTTATCAGATGAAGTTCTCCATCCTCCCGATATCCCAGCTTCCCGTACACGGTCTGCGCACCCTTGTTGTTTTTTCCGGTCAGCAGCTCAAATTTTTGAAGCGGGAAGTTCTCTCTGCAGCAGTTTTCCGCAAAGCGGATCATTGCACTTGCGATTCCTCTTTTTCTGTATTCCTCTTTTACATACACTTCTGTGATCTCAGGCGTGTATTTGTCATAGCAAAAGGACCGTTTCAGCTGCACGCAGACAAAACCGGTAAGCAGACCGTTTTCATCGTCAACAAAAACCAGCTCCTGCTGATTGTTTAAGAGCGAGTCTCTGATCGCTTCCAGCGTTGTTTCCCCTTCTCCGTTAAATTCAATATTCAGACGCTCCAGCTGCTCTGCGTCCATTTCTGTTGCCAGTCGTACCATCCCTTTTCCCCCTGTTCTCATTCCTGTCTGAATGAAACACGTATTTTTTCCCATTCAGATTCGTCAATCCTCCGTTTACTCCGCAAGCAGTTCCACAAGAATCACTTCCGGCCGGTTGTTAAAGCGAATCGGAATGATGCTGTTGCCAATTCCCCTGCTTACGATCATGTTTGTGTCCGCCTCTTGGTAAAGTCCTGCGTCATATTTGGGAAACAGCCCCTGATTGGGAGCCACCAGACCGCCGATGAGCGGCAGACGGAACTGACCGCCGTGGGCATGGCCGGACAAAACCAGATCTACATCAGCACTGACATACGTTTGAAACAATTCCGGCCGATGGGAAAGCAAAATGGTGAAGCTAACGTCCGCTGTCAGGCTGCCAAGCCCTTCCAGAGACTCGGAAACCGCAATGCCGTCCACCGTATATGCTGCAAAATCCGGGTCATCGATTCCGATGAGGGAGATCCGCTCTCCATCCTTTTCCAGAATCACTTCTTCATCATGGAGAACCGACACACCGACCCGGATCAGCTGCTCTTCCAGCGCAGCATAGGTCTGCCGGGAGATTCGTGCTTCATGGTTTCCGGTCACAAAATAGCAGGGCGCAATGGTTACTGCCTCTTTTGCAAACTCTACAGCAATCGCAATGTCCGTGCGATTGGAATCGACCATGTCTCCGGTTATGCAGATCAGATCCGGGCTGGCCGTCCGGATCATTTCCAGCAAAGTCTCATTCTCCTTTCCCATTTCCGCATTATGCAGGTCAGAGACATGCGCGATCCGGTACCCATGAAAAACATTTGGCAGATCGGAACTCTTAATCGGATATGAGTTCAATTCCAGGGCCGTGTTGCCCCAAAGTATCCACACAAACAGAAGAAGCAGAACGACTGCAGCGATTTTGGATCGGATTGCTTTTTTCTTTTTTTCAACTGTTACCATCTTTTTCACTCCCATCCCATGTTACAATACGCATTAACCAGCAGAATCCGAAACATGAAATCACGCATTCTTGGCTGCTGCGCCCTTCCATCCTCTTCCAATGCAATGCCGGAATATCCGGACCAGCCAGTATAGGAACGGTTTCTGCTTTTTGTATATGCGAGGAACGATTCGTCCTGCTGCAATACATGGTTCTTCAATTCTTCAAAATGCACGCGAAACGGCGAATTTTCTCCCAGCATTCCCATTCGGGCTGACATTTCATAAAAGTGAAGCCAGAAAAATCCGGAGTCCGCTTGAAAATTCTGATTCACAGCCCAGGATACCGTACCTAACGGTGCAGCCGGGTGCGTCCTGCATTTGTAATAGATTGGCGGCAGCGGCAGCCATTGATACAATTTCTCATAGGCAAGTTCCATCATTTTCCGATTTTCTTCGGTTCTCCAGAAATCGGTGAATGCCAGCAGACGCAAGTGATACACAACCGGAAGGTATTTTCCTTCCTGAAACAGGAGCAACCCGCTGCGTGGTTTTTTCCCGTTCTCGCTGCGTTTGCGGACTTCATAAACAAGATCCTCATAGCATTCCGTCTCCGCAATGGTGCGAAAGCCCTGCAGCGCATGATTTACCCACGAAGCTACAAACGGTTCCTTTGAATCCCCTGCCTGCGCAAACAGACTTGCACGGATCATCTCATATCCAATGGTACTTGCTGCCCTGCTGTTTTCACACTCCTTCCCCCAGCCGGGAGCGCGCATGACATCCAGCGATTTCCTTACCGCCTCATGGTCAAGTCCCGTTTCCAGCAGATACCGCACACAGCCTTCATGGGGCCAGATTTTGCTTCCTGTCGGCGCGGTGTGAAGTCTCGTGCCAAAATATCCGTCCGGATTCTGCCAGGACAGAATATTCTGGACGTTCGGCTGGGCATAGATCAGATTTTGATATTCTCTGTACTCTTCCTCGCCGATCTGCTCCTGCCTGATTTCTTTTCTTACGCGGTAGGAAATGGAAGGGCAGCCTTCCTTTATCAGCAGTTCTGCGATATCATTTTCATGCATACAAATCTCCCTTTTTACCTGTAAAAGGGTTCCTCTTATTTATCCTTAAACAGATCATCCAATACAATAACATTCATAAATGCACCACTGTGTTCATTCTGTGTCAGACCAAACGTTGTTATGAGCGTACTGTGAACTGCCATTTTAGGCGACACAGTTTCCGCTAAAATAGACTGTCTTTTTAACAACTTTATATAATAATCTTTATTTACCTTAAACTCCCCACCATAATATTTTATTTCACACATATTTACCACATTGTCATTCCTCGAAATTAACAAATCTATTTGTGTTCCGTCCGTATCATCTTCTTTTTTAGACCAGGCGCTTGTTTCTGTTATCACTCCGGATATTCCCAGTGAACGCTTTATTTGTTCTATATGGTTAAAACAAACATTTTCAAATGCAAATCCCCTCCATGCAGATACCGGTGCAGATGTCACATTTTGTTGCCAGAATTTTTCATTTATTTTCTTTTGATTCCAAATAAAATGCAGATAAAACAAGCAAAATGGATCAATCAGCTTATAATGTTCTTCTCTTTTCCCGTATCCAAATGGAACATACTTTATAATAAAATCACTGGATATTAAGGCATTTAAATTGCTGGATAGTCTCCCTCCATCAGTTATTTTCAGTTTATCGACGATTTCTCTTCTGGTAAATCCAGCATTCCTTGTGTATAATAACTGTACAATGCTTTTTACAGCTTCCGGATTCACAAATACAGATGCAAATAGTCTGTTATATTCATCTCTTAGAATACCATTTCTCTTAAAAAACAATTTATCTACATTCTGTGCTAAACTCATTTCCGGACTGACATATCCCATATAGTACGGAATTCCACCAAAAATCATATAGCTCTGTGCTATATCATATCTGGAAAGTTTTACCTGATTGCTCCTGTAAAAATCTTCACATTCCTTTAAATTAAATGGAGACAGCTTTATTTCATAAGTAACTCGATTGTACAGACCTCCATGATTATTAAGTAATTTATCCTGCATCCACGAGTTTGCACTTCCACATACAATAACCATCAAATTTTTGCGATGACATCCCCAGGTATTCCAAAAAGCTTCAAACGCACGTATAAAGCCAGACTTAGGTGTATCCAGCCATGGCAGTTCATCCAGAAATACGACCTGTCTACTTCCATCATCTTTGTTCTGCAAAAACTTTTGCAATAACAAAAATGCATCCAGCCAGTTTGATGGCTTATCACTCTTCTCCATTCCCTGAAGCTCTAACGAATTGTAAAAATGATTCAATTGCAATTTTAACAATCCTCTTGAATCTTCATCTGCCGGTGAAAGCCCAGCATGTCTAAATGTAATTTTATTTGCAAATGTTTCATCTACAAGAAATGTTTTTCCAACACGTCTCCTTCCGTAAATAGCAACTAACTCCGCTCTGTCTCGTGAATACAGGCGATTCAACTCTTTTACTTCCTGCTCTCGTCCAATCATGTCTTACACCTCACAAATCGCCGGTCAATGTATCTTTTCAACCATTCGCCGCTGTTTTTACTTCTATTATAACCACAAACAAAGCGGCGGTCAATGTTCATTTTTATCCGTTCGCCGCCGCTTTGTTTATAATATCGTTTTTGAAGTAAGCCTTACAATGAAATTCTCATTTATAAACAACCTCAAATTCCTCACATACAACTTTCATATCAGCAGTAAATTGCAGACCGGCTTCCTCTAAGCACGCAGTAAAGAATTCTTCATGTACGTTTCTCCAATAATCCAACGACTTATCCCCTTCACCCTCTTTGTATGCATGTTCTGCTGGTACCTCCTGGAAGGAAACAATCGATACGCGCTTTGTTTGAACGACACAGACTGCTTCCCCCTTCGAATCCAGAATGACACTATACTCCCCAGCTTTGGGTAATGGCTCGTTTTCTATTTCATATAGCGGATAAGCAGAGGCGGTGGCGGTTTTCTCCCCGCTCGCTGCCAATCTGGCCAGCAAATCGGGTTCGGCACCAAAAGCCCATGCCTCATATTCACAGTCCTCCATTTTGTTTTTCGTAATAAAGTCGTTCCAAAGCTCTTTTTCTGTCATCACAATCACTCCTGCCAATTACCTTATAACTGTTTTTCACCCAGTCCGAATTTCCCGATTTTCAGTGTTCCTTACAGGACCATGTTCGAACGGAAAGTTTCAGGACGTTTATCCGTTCTACAACCCTTTCATCAAATTCCCACTGTGTTTTCTTTGTATAATGCTCCATGATTTTTTGCAAACCATCGATTTTTTCATTTGCATCAGAAACGATCTCCAAAGTGCCAGTCCCCATAATGCACTGATACAGCCAGGAAAAATCACATCCCCGTTTCCCTTCGATTAACCTGTGCTTTGTATCCATTTCGAAAGAGACTACCGATTGTCCGGGCAGTAAGTCTATCTTTCTGCCTTCGGCTGCACAGTGAAAATAGAGGGTAATCTGGTCATTGATTCTGTCATAACCAAAATTCATCGGCACAATGTATGCTTCCTTCCCATCCACAAGCCCCAGGCGGCAGCAATCGCAGGAATTCATAATTTCCATCATTTTTGAAATGTCTGTAACTTCTCTGTCTTTTCTTCTCATTCCTTTTCCCCCTGTAACATCCAGTTTTTCTTTATCCTGCTTAAATATCCTATAAAAATAACCAATCTTACTTCCGGTTCGGTCTTCTTTTTATTTTAATCATTGCAAGGATATCCTCAACCACAATCCTCTCGTCAAGCGGTATCCACAGCCATTTTCCATCGTGATAGGCTTCGGTCTTTTCATAGATTTCCTGCAATGGCAGCGAAATCGACGACTTTATTCCTTCAAACTTTTCTCTCTTTTCATCCATTTACCCTTCATACCAGCCTGGTTTCGCATTCATAAATAAATCATACAGAGAATCCGCAATTTTGATATGTTTTTTATCCATATACTCGACCGCCAAAACTTCGCCGGTCTCATTATTGACCTCTAAAATATAGGAATCATCTCCGTCGATGCACGCACCGCCCAGCTGGAAAAAATGACCATTTAAAATGAACGCGTAATCCCCTGCATAGCTTTCTTTTTCAAAACGATCCATCAGATATTTTCCGACATTCACGGTTGGCAGAAATGGATAGATATTGATTCCTGCATCTTTGATATCTGCATCAAGCATAAAATAGTAATAGCTTGAAACAAAGGCTTTGATATCCGGATGCAAGTTGAAACCAAGCTTTGATTCGATTCCTGTAAAATCAACGGGTATGGTCTGTTCCACCGGTTTCCATTGATAATACCCATCTCTGTCCGGCTCGGAAATCACAAGTCCACAATCTACGAGCTCTTTCCTTACCGGGCATTTTGGAAAGCTCCGCCATTTTTTCAAAGACCCTATGGTGTTTCTTGCAAAGAAGTATTCCATCGCATCCTTAACGCTTAATGACATGTTTGCCTTCTGCTTCGCCTGATTCATTTGCATGGTATGTTCTTCAATCACAGGCCGAAGCGCTTCCAACTCTTCCTCGGCAAACAGTTCTTTGGCATCATATCCCCAGAAACGGAGAATCGTTTCCATTTGTCCCAAATTTCTTCTTTTCTCATTCTCTACTGCAAGATATCTTCCATTTTCTATTGAAAAACCAATTTGGGCATTTTCCCGTTTTCCAATGACTACATAATCCTGTTCTTTCCGAAACTGAGCAATCGGGTAAAATTCCAGGGGAATGCCTTTCAATTTGCTTGCTCCCGAAAACTTCAGCCACTCTTTTAAATCCTCCGGAAGAACAACCTGATTTTCCTCTTCCCATTGAGAAATTTCACCCTCCGCTGCCGGCGCTCCAAATTCCGCTTTCCCATATTTCGCTTCCAAACGGGAACATAAACGTAATACATATTCTTTTTCCCGGTTCAGCATTGCAACCGGATCGGGACCTTTATGTACTTTCTTCGGTACCTTCTTTTCTACGGTTGGCTGAGGCTGCGAAACCGATTCGGACTGCATGTTCTGTTTCTTTTGCTCATTTACAGAATTCTTATACTGCTCAAACAGGAGTGCCCTTGTTGCCTTTATTATTATCGTCACATCAATGCCCGGCTTCTGCTCCCTGCATGCCTTTTCAAACACTTTGTGGGCAGACCGGTTTCGATAAAAATCCATGGCTGCCTTTACAGGTTCCGCAAACGCATCGGGAACAAAATAAGTCAGTTTTCCTTCCTCCTGCTCATTATCACTGGTGTAATAGGCTTTCCCACAGCTTGTCCCACGCATAATGATAAAGTGTCTATGATAAAGCGTTTCTCCGGTATCCGTGTTCTTTTCTCGAACGATTTTATTGTTTATAATCAAAAGCGTTTCATTTTCTATTCTTACACCATATGCAAGCTGAATGTTCTGCACCTGTGCCAATTCTGTAATCGGACTGATATATTTTATGGCGCGAATCCGCTCATCGTCTGTCAGCAGCGAAAAGTATGGACGGTATTTCTTTTTTGGATTGTCCTTAATCGAATCCGTAAAGCGCTTCTCTTCTTTTCGTCTCTGTAACAATTTATCCCAAAATACCATCGATTTTCTCCTTCTTCAAATCCCCGTTATCGCGTTGGATCAATTTCTATTGATTGCTGCTTAACTCTTTCATCCGAATTTCTACCACTTTCTTCAGAAACGCGATATCTTCCTGTTTCGGATTATCCATTCGAAATGTGCATCCGCAAGAGTCATATTTCAAAATCTGGAATCACACCGTTCCTTACACATCGAACAAGATTCATTGCTTCGCCTTTTGCCCGTGCAATCCCTTCCGATGAATTCATCCAATTGTACCGCTTCGTATTGCTGTCGTTTGCGGGACAGGGAAGGATGTCTATATGCCTTGGGAACAAATATCTTGCAATCGCCAGACTGCGTCTCATATGATAGGCAGTTGTAACCAGAAGCACTTTATGAATTCGATTCAGCCAAAAGGTTCGCTGCAATTCTACCAGCGCAAACAGGATGTTTTCCACTGTATTCTGCGAGGAATTCTCCAAAATAACGTCTTCCACAGCCACGCCTGATTTTAACGCTTCTTTGCGCATATGCTCTGCTTCCCTGCACGTTCCGTCCGGAAAATCTCTTAAGACACCACCGCATAGCATTATTTTCTTTGCTCTGCCTGCATGATAAGCGTTTACCGCCACAGGGACTCGATACTTAGCCGCCTTTAAGCTTCCCAACACAAGAATGCAGTCAACCGTTTCTCCTGTATCTTCCAACCCCTGAAATAATAATTTATCTACTATTTCAATCGTTAAATCTTCTTCTTTTATTTTTGATACTAACATGTTACTTCTCACAAAATTCAAATTTCCCCCGATTGCTTTCTTTTAAAAATCAGTGGATGTTTCGTTCCTCCACTGATTCAAAGCTTCTGTTACTTTCTATCTCTCCGTAAAGCCGGAATTTAGTGAAATGAATATATACAATCATCCTGTCCCAAATGATAGCTGCATTCAATTATTTCAGCAGGCTTCATCTGCTCTATATACATGAGCGTTCGAAAAGCCATACCATGACCAACAAAGATGACTTTGTCATAGTTTGCATATTTATCAGCAACTCTGCGCATTCTTTTTCTAACTTCATCTAATGTTTCCCATCTCATCTGCTGACCTTTTGGATATTCTCCTTTATATAAGTTAAACTCTCGTGTAAGCATAAATGCTTCTTCCGAAGTAGTATATTGATTCGTTTTATCTGGTTCCCATTCGTGCAAATCAACTTCAACGCATATTTTCAAACCAGTTTCTCTTGAAATGATAGACGCTGTCTGCAACGCCCTTGTGTAAGGAGATGAAACAATCAATTCTGCCGACTTTAATCTATCATCAATCGCTGTCTTTTCTGCTTGATTTATTCCTTTTTCTGATAATGGTGCAAACGAACGCCCAAAACCATAAAAGCCTTTTTCTAACATTTCGCTGTAATCAGCTTCACCGTGTCGTACAAGATAAAAAATCGCCACTAGTATAACCTCACTCTCACAGATAAATTGCAGTTTGTCAATTACTTTGTATATTAGCATTTATTTCTTTTACTATCTCAACAACTGTAATTTGACCGTTTACCAACATCTCACAAATTGCCTGCTTATTTTCTGTATCTACATTACTTTCCCAATAAACCTCAGCAAGCCTCAGGTTTTCTTCCTTGCTCAACCGCCCTTTAAAACATTTTGTAGCATCTCCAATAAAGCAATTACCTTCGATATCTAATTTTACAATATGGTATGTAGGTCTACCGATTTCAGCAAAGAACTTTCCCCAATTTTCTGCTTCTTCAAAAGATTTAGATACATATAAACACCCCATTCTTGAAGGATATTGCGGATATTTTTTCTGTCTGACTTCCTCTAATGCTAATTCTCTTAATGCAACTGATGTATGATGTTCTAATGTTTCTACATCATATTTAGCAGGATTAGCATAAATATCGTTCACGATATCTATTTTATCATATACTCTTTGATAAACTCCACTATGATGTTCTTCATCGAACATAATCCGTTGTCCAACATACATCGGTCTATCTGTTACTACATGGTATGCAAACACTTCAATATTCCTCCATACAATAGTAATTCATCATTGATAGTATCCTGCAACACCAACACCGATGGTTGCCCAATGATTGGCTCTTTTCATTTCATACTCTATTTCATGATCGGACATAGGCTCTCCAAAACTTACAGCTTCCTCAATCATTTCTTTGATTTCTTCTGGAACTGATTCACGATAAACACCAACACTAATATTTTGAAACTGATACGAATATCCATTTTCGTTATCGCCAATTGCACCATTGTTTCGCTCTTTCAAAACCTCAAACAAGTCATTCGCCTGGGTCTCAAAAGCAGATATTCCATAGATTGCAGGTTTCAGCATACCATCCACCCCACACAGAAACTCTATGTATTCTACTTTGTTATTGCTGTAATCAATCGCCATCTCGCTATTGAAGTAATAACATCTCTTTCCAATAAGTTGACCTTTTCCGATTGCGGTTTCAACAGCAGATTGTTCCATCCCAAGGAAAATTTCCACTCCATCAATCACAACTTTATCTAATGGGTATATCTCTATCTTCATACCAAAATTCTCCTTCAAGTTCAAATTTGTTTCACTTATATTCAACACAAAATTTCCGCCCTGAAAAGAAAATGCATTGTCAAAGGATACTGTTTCGATTGAAACACAAGCAAACCCTAACTTTTCCAGCAGTTTACAGGAGGGTATGTTATCAATCGCTGTTCCTGCTGCGAAATTGGTTACACCGCATTTGTCGGCAAAGTATTTGACAAGTGCATTTGTACTTTCGTAAGCATACCCCTTTGAATGGTATGCAGAGTGGAAACAATAACCCAAATCATATGTATTTCCATCTTTATGAAAGCATATATATCCAATCATTTCATTTGATTCTTTTAGAAAAACAGTGAAAAACAATTTGCTGGCAGTAAACCGTTTTGTTAATACTTTGGCTTCTTCATCCTCTGTGGGCAGAGGCATATCATAGGCAGCATATTTTGAATTATTAAAATCAACGAATACGCTTTTCATCGCCTGCCAATCGGATTCTTTCAGATGGCGAATGACTAATCTGCTCGTTTCTAATTTCATGGAATCGTCCTCTTCAAATCAGGATTTGCTTAATCTTCTATGGAAATCGCATAATCCAAAATAACATTACCCTTCTCATCTGGTGTAGTGAATCCAGGACAACTATATCGTTCAAAACACCAATCATCCTCTTTGCGTTTCAAACCAAGTGCTTTTAATTCATCCAAGCACATATTATGAGTATCCATTGTATAAAAATCACCGCTGTTTTCTTTATCATACAAATAACACACCGCGTATTCCATAGGGGCAATATCTATATATTCAAATCCATATGGAACGTGGGTGTCTGTTGGAAAGAACATGCCAATCCAACGCTCAGGCATTCCATTTGCAATATGCACTGCTCCAATATAAGCATCGCCATTCATTGGAAGGCGCTCTATTTTTTCTAAAATTGAAAACCACCCGTTTTCCCACCATTCACCCCAATTAGGTGTATTTTTATATTTTTTGCCAATAAGGCGTGCAGCAGGACAATTTTCCTTTTTTACCTCCAAAATTCTCATTGCCATGTATAATACCTCCACAAATTAGGATTTGTCAAACGATGTTCAGTTCATATATTTTATGTATTTTCATTTCATCATTGTAGTATATGTAGTCTTTGGGAGGCAAAACTTCTTCAATTCGCTTTGCTCCAAGTTTTTCAATCGTTTTACAGGATGCCACATTATCGTAATCACATGTTAAATATATTTTTTCCATGTTGTGATACTGTGCAACTTTCAACACAAGCTGACAGGCTAACAGCGAATAGTGATGCCCTCGATATCCCTCATCCACCTCATAGCCAATGTTGCCATTGTAATAGGAATGGTAGTTATGCCCAATTCGTAAACTGATTTTTCCAACAGCTGCATGATTCGTTTTTTGTACAATATCCCACCAATAGAATGGCAGCGCACCATTTCCGCCTTCGTATGTATCGATCAGGCGAAGTTCTATCGTTTCTCCCTCAATATAAGAAAAATCTTTACAGAATAAATTATCTGCCATAAGTTTACCCTTCCGATTGTCGTTTGACCTTTTCATTTATAAGTCCAATATCATACCAATATTACGCACATGGAAGCCACACTTTTCGTAGTAGGCCCTTGCGTTCTCATTAGGAGCGTCTACATACAAGCAGATGCTGCTGCAACCCCATTCCTCTTTCGCCAGGGTTGTCAGTTGGGTCATCATTTTGGTACCAATACCCTGGTTGCGCATCACTTCATCCACACCGATGTCATCGATACTTAAAATAGTCCGTTTTGCAGATACCGTGCTATTTGTGTTCCAAAGATAGATACGCATATACCCAACAACGCTTCCATTTTGCCGCATTACATATATAGCGCTTTCCCAAATTGATTCCGGCTTGATACACTCCTGGAAATAATCCATAGGATAGGGATGCTCTACGATTTCCATATCAGGTGTCCACTGAGCATGGTGAGCCGTTACCTGCCGAGCCAGACGATTAACTTCATCAAAATCTGTTTCTTTTGCAAGTTCAAGCATAATCATTTCCTCACTTCGCCAAATTGGATTGGTTACACCAAATCAATCCAGTATCTTTGTTCTACAACGCCGTCAACTTCAACCTCATTCTCCAAAATACCACCATTGTTTATGATGCTTTTGGCTGAGCCAATATTATTCTTATCACAAACCATCAGTACCTTACTGATTCCCAACTTCTTTGCCTCTTTTAAAGCCAGACCAATCATGGCAGTTGCGTACCCTTTTCTTCTCTCTGTCGGTCTTATTCCGTCACCGATATGACCTGAATGAACCAGCATTTCTTTTGTGAGATAATGCCTGATATTTACTGCTCCCACAAAAATATTTCGATCTGCATCCAAACAAAACAACGTGGTATCTGGCACTTTCCCGTCCGTTTCTTGCGTAATCTCCAAATTCTCTAAATAGTAATCAAAATTGTGATAATCATTTTTTCTGATCGCATACGGAACTATTTTTTCACCTGTACCAGTCCATTCTTGCATCATATCTTCCAGATGCGTTTTATATGCTTTTGTCAATTTAACTAATTGAATGTTCATCCTGCTACCTCTGAAAAATTTGAATTTTGTTAACTCAAATCAAAAAGAACACTCTCATAGTCTTTTACATAGTATTTGATATTTTTTCGTCCTTTTTGAATAATGGTATGTCCTTCTCTTTCCAGCATTTCCCTTTGGGCTTCAATGCCACCAGGATATTTTTCATTTAACTCACCATTTGCCTTTAGAGTTCGCCAATAGGGTGTGTGTTCTTCTTCACGCTGATAGCTTGCCCATGCTACGATAGATACAAAAATTCCTGCGGTAATAGGCTCTGTAAAATCTGCTCCATTCTTTTTTGCAAAATATTCTCTTATCTTTCCAACTGTGATTACTTTGCCATGCGGAATTTGTTTCATTATTTTGTCGTAGTCGATAGGCGGTGCAAAATACATTCGGTCTCCGCCATATTTCTCAATGCTTTTCAAATCCGTAATTATCTGAAACTTTGGCATATCCTTATTGTCATGCAACATAGCATTAAAATCTTTTTTATCTTCATTTGCCATATCATCCACCTCCTGCTCTAAATATAGTCCATTTTAATTCTTCATGCAATGAGACTGTTTTAATTTATTTCAACAAATTTAAGTTTATCAATTAGCAGAACGTAAATAATAGTAGTCATTTCCTTCCATAACATTTGTTTTCTTAAACCCATGTCGTAAATAAAAATGTTCCGCCTGAATATTATCCTTATGGCACCCCAAGGCAATCGGGCGCTTGCCAAAGTCACGATAAACAATTTTTATAGCCCTTTCCAATATCTCTCCTCCAATTCCACAACCACGATATTTTTTATCAACTACAAATCCCATCAAACGATAAAATGGCTCTTTACTCATTTCTGGTGGGTCTGTTTTCCAAGGAATTGCCTCGCCCAAAAGAATGAGCCCAATCGGATTCTCATTATACTTCACAACGAAGGTATGTCCAATATAATGATGATCAATGCCATAATCAGTAATATTCATTATAGTTAAAGCTGTATCAACAAAATCCTCAGGTATGTCATCTCTATCAATTTTGCATGCATCTGAAAAATTCTGATGTGTCAATTCC
Organism: Lachnospiraceae bacterium; assembly: GCA_017472605.1. Lineage (GTDB taxonomy): Bacteria > Bacillota > Clostridia > Lachnospirales > Lachnospiraceae > Anthropogastromicrobium. The sequence continues at coordinate 639 of JAFUPV010000027.1, read as the reverse complement.
TCGAATTCTATATTCATAATCAACCTCACAAATTGCAATTTGTCACTCTACCACAAAATCTGTCCATTCGATTTTGTTATACTGCATGACATCCACAGATTTCTTCATACCCAGTTTCTCATAGAATCCAACCGCATTCTCGTTGGCAATCAAATAAACTGCAATATTCTTTTCTCCGCCTGCGATTTCATGGGCCTTTTTCATCAACTTTCTGCCAATACCCTGTCCTGTACAGGTTCTGTCTACACCTAAATCGGTTACATAAAGCCAATAAGCAAAATCAGTTAAGCCAAACAAAACTCCTACTACAGTACCACTTTCGTTTCTGGCCACAAGGCTGATGGAAACGGTATTGACAAGTTTTGCAATTCTACTTTCGAATCGCTCTTTTGGATATTGAGAACCCAAGTCAGTTCTTTTAAGAAAGTCTATGTATTCTTCAGCCGAAATTCGTTCTTCCAGAATTTCTATTTTCTCGTTCATGGCATACCTCCGTCAAATTGGAATTTATCTACCTTCTTCAAACTTAACTTTAGAAGGATATCTGCTTTCGTTTATCTCAGACTTAACTTTAGCAACTTGTTCTATGTCGATATCATATATGTTTGCAATAGCCAAAGCATAATAAATTACGTCCCA
>JAFUPV010000026.1 GCA_017472605.1 Lachnospiraceae bacterium | reverse complement strand
TTTGTAACGGTTATGCTGACCATCAACTGTTTCAAGGTGTTTGACATTGCGACCCTTCTGGCAGGCGGCGACAACAACGTTCTGACGGTATCGTCAACGGTACTTGTCCACTACATCTACCAGAAAGCTTTTGTAGACTGGGATTTCGGTTATTCCAGCGCGGTAGCAATGGTTCTGTTCCTGCTTGTACTGGCTGCCACAATCATCCAGTTCCGCTGCGAAGCCAAGTCCAATTCATAATCAGAGGAGGGAGGAGCTATTATGAAATTCAAATCAGCAAAGAAAAAATCAATTTGCGGAAAGATTCTCGTGTACTTCTGTCTGATCGTGATCGCGGCATTCATGGTTATCCCGTTTCTGTGGATGCTGTCCGCTTCCATCAAGCTTGACCGTGAAGTATTCGACATGAATCCCTTTGTCTGGATCCCGGAAAATCCCCAGTGGAAAAACTATATCAAGATCTGGACGGAGATGGATTTCACCCGCTACATCGGCAACACGGCCTATCTGACCATCGTTGTGACGCTGCTTCAGCTTCTGACAAGCAGCTTCGCCGCCTATGCCTTTGCCAAGCTCAACTTTAAGCATAAGAATCTTCTGTTCCTTGCCTACATCGGCACTATTGCCCTTCCGTGGCAGGTATACATGGTTCCCCAGTTCATCATGATGAGCAACGTTTTCCATCTCAACGGAAAACTGATGGCGATGATCTGTCTGCAGGCATTTTCCGCATTCGGTGTGTTCATGATGCGCCAGTTCTACATGGGAATTCCCGATGAGCTTTGTGAGGCTGCGAGAATGGACGGCATGAGCGAGTACAAAATCTGGTGGACCATCATGCTTCCACTGTCCAAACCGTCGCTGGCAACTTTGACGATCTTTACCTTCGTTGCCACATGGAATGACTACCTTGGTCCGTTGATCTACCTGACGCCGATCAAGAAGAACTGGACGATCCAGCTGGCGATCAAAAATACCTTTATTGGTCAGTATTCGTCTCAGTATGGTCAGCTGATGGCCGCTTCTGTTGTGTCACTGATCCCGGTGCTTGTTGTGTTCCTGATTCTGCAGAGATATTTTGTAGAAGGTGTGGCGAGCAGCGGTATTAAAGGATAATGGAATTGGAATGAAAATCCGACCGAACGTGTCACTGGCACGTTCGCCTGGATGATAGACAATGAGAAAACAGCCTGGTATCGGAGAGGATGCCAGGCTGATTTTGTGTCCGGACATCCGGGCAGGGATGCCAGGGACAGATTTGAACTCCGGCATTGCCGGAACCTTTTTTTTATGATAAGATTGGTCTGTGCAGACGCAAAGCTGACAATGATTGCGAATTGTCTGCAGAACCGATGGAAAAGAAAGGCAGGATGGAAAAATGCTGGCAGTTGTCTTTGATATGGATGGAGTAATTTTTGATACGGAAACAGTGTGTGTCAATGCATGGAAAGCGATCGCGCCGGAATTTGGCGTGGAACGGATTGAGGAAGTATTTCAGGACTGCATCGGATGCAACCAGAAGCATTCCGCTGAGATTTTGCGATCCAATTACGGTTCGGATTTTCCGGTGGATGCGTTTTTTCGCCGTTCATCCGAAAAAAACCACCGGATCATTGATGAAGAGGGACTTCCCATCAAACCGGGAGCAGAAGCGCTCTTTTCCTGGCTTCGCAGTGTGGGAGCAAAAACAGCAGTTGCCTCTTCCACCAGAACCGCAACTGTGGAACGGGAACTGAAGATGGCCGGTTTTTATCACTATTTTGATGTGGTAGTAGGCGGTGACATGGTGGAGAAGAGCAAGCCGGAACCGGATATTTATCTCCATGCGTGCCGGCTGCTTGGAGCAGATCCGAAGGAATGTTTTGCGGTTGAGGATTCCTATAACGGTGTCCGGTCGGCAAGCCGCGCAGGGATGAACGTGATCATGGTGCCGGATCGGCTGGAGCCGACAGAAGAGATGGAGGAACTGGCGGAGATTGTGCTCAAAGATTTATGTGAAGTGAGAGGATATTTGCAGTATTATAAGGAGGGTGAAAGGATGGAAGACAATATGGGAATGACAAATAGGCAGTTTCAGGCATTCATTCGCCTGATGGAACTTGTTAGAAAGTTGATCAAATTGATTCCAGAAGAAGAAGCTGAGCGGGCGGAGAAAGAATTCGAAGCAGCCCTTCAGTTAATTAAAGAAGACAGCTGAAAAGATAATGGAATTCGTGGCGGAGTAAGGTCTTATTCAATGGAAAAGAACCTGCTCCGCTTTTTCTGTTCCCGGAGCGAATGCGGAACCAGGATTCGATCCCGTTCTCTTCACAAATTGTTAAGAATTAAATTAGCACTCGTTTATTGACAGTGCTAACAAAAACGACTATGATAGAGGCACATGCAGAGGGATGACCGGAATAAGTTTCATTTTGGCGGGCATCCTTTCAACAGGCATGAATTTTATCGGCATTTTGTCTGCCAAAAGGAGGGACTATGAACGTCGAACAGAATAACCGTCCCAGGAAATCAGCCCTGTATTACTGGTCAATTGCGCTGATCGTTTTTGTATTGCTGAACATTTTTGTCTTTCCCAATCTGTTTAAGCGGGAAGCGACAGAGGTAAGCTATGATACCTTCATGGAAATGACCTATAACGGAGATGTGGGCTATGTCAATATTGAATCCAGTCAGATCATTTTCACCAACAAGGATGATACGGAGCTCTACAAAACAATACGTCTGAGTGATCCGGACATTGTAGACCGTCTCTATGAACACGGTGCGGTGTTTTCCGGAGTGACGGAAGAGGAAATGTCTCTGGTTACTTACATGCTGATGAGCTATGTGCTTCCAATCGTAATCTTTGCTGTGCTCTGGCGGTTCCTTTCAAAGAAAATGATGTCCAAGATGGGCGGCGAAGGCGGAAATTCCATGATGTTTGGCATGGGTGGTCCGAAGAGCCATGCAAAGGTCTATGTAAAGTCCAGTGACGGAATCAAGTTTAAGGATGTGGCAGGAGAGGAAGAAGCAAAGGAACTGCTGCAGGAAATCGTTGACTTTCTGCACAATCCGAAAAAGTATCAGGAAATTGGCGCTTCTATGCCAAAGGGCGCACTGTTAGTGGGACCTCCCGGAACCGGTAAAACACTTCTTGCAAGAGCGGTAGCCGGTGAGGCGGACGTTCCGTTCTTCTCCATTTCCGGTTCTGAGTTTGTAGAAATGTTTGTCGGTATGGGTGCTGCCAAGGTGCGTGACCTGTTTAGTCAGGCAGCGGAGAAGGCTCCCTGCATTGTCTTTATTGATGAGATCGATGCCATTGGCAAGAAGCGTGACGGAAGCGGTTTTTCCGGCAACGACGAGCGTGAACAGACGCTGAATCAGCTGCTGACGGA
>JAFUPV010000025.1 GCA_017472605.1 Lachnospiraceae bacterium | reverse complement strand
GTATTGCTTGTATGTTCGTAAGTTTTGCTATTATGCAAAACAGAGTGCTTGCAATAAATGGTATTTCTTATAAAGATATGCTCAATATAGTAAAGTCAAAGAAGTAAAATTCAATACATAAGACAGTTAGAAAAATTTCAGGTTTCACCTTAGTTTACATTAAATACAAGCAGTCGGTTGGTTCGCTCCAATCGGCTGTTTTTGTGATGGAAAAAAAGTGCCTTCTATGGTATAATCTCAATCGTGTAGAGTAACCTTTTAATGATGAACCCCCTCTTGTAAAAATGAACCCCCTAGAGGGCAAAAATCGCAGTAGTCTGAACCCCCTAGTTTGACTACGTTTTTACTACTACACAAGGAAACGATGTGCCACGATATGCTATGATAGGGCATAAAGTGTGACATATGAACAGAAATATTTGAATGCCGGAAAGTGCGATAAAACCTTGCAAAACTGGGCATATCACGGCATTTTGAGATTGGAGAATATTATGATTAAGATACTTTTCATCTGCCACGGCAACATCTGCCGCTCCCCCATGTGCGAATTCGTCATGAAACACTTGGTCTCCCAGGCAGGCCTGTCTGACCAGATTTTCATCGCATCCGCCGCCACCAGCACCGAAGAAATCGGTAATGACATCCACTACGGCACTCGTCGGAAGCTTCAGCAAATGAAGATTCCTTTCTCGCCGCGGCGTGCCGTTCAGATGACGCGCAGCGACTATGAAAAATATGACTATCTGATTGGAATGGATACGTGGAACATCCGAAACATGCTGCGGATCTGTGGTGGGGATCCGAAGGGAAAGATTAATAAGCTGTTGGCGTTTGCGGGGAAATCCGGTGACATTGCGGATCCGTGGTATACCGGAAATTTTGATGAAACCTACCGTGATGTTATGGAAGGATGTACGGCGCTGCTGAATAAGCTTTGTGAGGATGGTCTGGTTTTCCAAAGAAGGTGAAAACGGGAAAGGAAGGGAAACGGATGGATAAGATAAGGAAACATTTTGTGTTTTCCGGCGCGGTACAGGGAGTGGGTTTCCGCTATCGGGCCCGTTATCTGGCTCAGACATGGGGATTGACAGGATGGGTGCGAAATACCTGGGATGACCGGGTGGAGCTGGAGCTGCAGGGAGCGGAAGCTGCGATAGAACAGTTTCTGGCGGATCTGTACCGGCAGCCCTTTCTTGAAATCGATTCGGTGGAAGTGGAGACGATGACGCTGGAGGATGAGCGGGGATTTCATATACGTGATTAATAGAAATTAGAAGAGCAGAAGGAAAGAACAGTCCGGACACTGGTGTATCATCAAGTGTCCGGATTTTTTGTGAGATGATAAGATCAAGGGGCGGTGAAGAGGTACCGCTTTACTGCTAAAGTGATTAAAATAGATCAAAAACAGCCCAATAATTGGATAAATCCACCCGCTTCATTCCCCCGGAAAATTTTGTCTGTATAATAAAGGGAATTTTCCGACCAACAGACAAGGAGGAATCCGATGGACAGAATTGCAGTATTGATCCCCTGCTTCAACGAGGAGCAGACCATTGAAAAAGTAGTGACGGATTTCCGGCGCGAGCTGCCGGATGCAGTGATTTATGTATATGATAACAATTCCACGGACCGGTCCGCAAAGCTTGCGGCGCGGGCGGGAGCCGTTGTGCGGCATGAGTATCAGCAGGGGAAAGGAAATGTGGTGCGGCGCATGTTTCAGGAGGTGGAAGCAGAATGCTATCTGATGGTGGACGGCGACGACACGTATCCGGCGAAACATGCATCGCGGATGGTACAGGAAGTGCTTTCGCTTCAGGCGGACATGGTGGTGGGCGACCGGCTTTCTTCGACTTATTTTACGGAGAATAAGCGTGCGTTCCATAACAGCGGGAATCTTCTGGTACGCAGCTGCATCAACTGGCTGTTTCACAGCCATGTGAAGGATATCATGACGGGATACCGGGCGTTCAGCTACCGGTTTGTGAAGACGTTTCCTGTGCTGTCGCGCAGCTTTGAGATTGAGACGGAGATGACGATTCATGCGGTGCGGAACAATCTGGCAATCCGGACGGTTCCGGTGGAGTATCGGGATCGGCCTGCGGGAAGCGTGTCGAAGCTGAATACATATCGGGACGGCATTCGTGTGCTGGGTACGATTGGCAGACTGTTTGGATGCTATCGGCCGCTCGCATGTTTTACGGCGGTCGCCGTTCTGCTTCTTGCTGCTGCGGGAGTAGGGATGGTTCCTGTGCTGAAAACCTATCTGGCAACGGGACTGGTACCCCAGTTTCCAACGCTGATTGTCTGCTGCTTTCTGGGAACGGCAGCTCTGATTTCCTTCTTCACCGGGCTGCAGCTGGAAAACATTCAGCAGAAAAACCGCCGTGATTTTGAAATGGAGCTTCATGGGGCAATGCGGGAAGAACGCAGACTCCGCAGAGCGGAAGATGAGGTGATGGGATGAATCAGAGTGGAGAAGCAGACAAGCAGAAGAATCAGAGTGAAGAAATCCGTGAGGGGATGAATCAGGGAGGAGAAGCCGGAAGGCGGACGAACCGGAGCGGGAAAAGCAGTGATCGGACGAATCCGAGCGGAGAAGCAGGAAGGCAGACGAACCGGAGCGGGAAAAGCAGTGATCGGATGAACCGAAACGGAGAATCCGGAAGACAGATGCACCGGAGCGAAAACAGCAGTAAGCGGATGAACCAGAACGGAGAACCTGGAAGACAGGTGCACCGGAGCGGAAAAGGCAGTAAGCAGACGAACCGGAACGGAGAATCTGGAAGGCAGATGCACCGGAGCGGAAAAAGCAGTAAGCGGATGAACCAGAACGGAGAATCTGGAAGGCAGATGCACCGGAGCGGAAAAATCAGTGAGTGGACAAATCCGAGCGGAGAAGGTGAAAGGCAGAAAAGCCAGAGCAAAGAAACAGGAAAACAGACGAACCGGAGCGGAAAAATCAGTGAGCGGACAAATCCGAGCGAAGAAAGTGAAAGGCAGATGCGGCAGAACGGAAATACCGCTGCAGGCATAAAGCAAAACAGAAAAAACGGTGTGCAGAGAACATGGAGCAAGCGAATTGCAGAAAATACATACCGCTTCCGCTACGGGATCGGCCTGATCCTTTTCCTCCTGTGTCTGCTCTTTCGTGTCAGCGGATCCTCCATCGGCTACTGGTCGCTGCTGCTGGATCAGCCGGATCCATATATGATTGGTGAATCCCGTGGACCACGAAGTGATGAGTGGGGGATGCTGACTGCCATGTGTCTGGCGCAGGAGAACAATCCGGCAGGAGCTTATGAAAGAGAACTGCCGGTTGGTGAGGATGTGGGGATGGATCAGGGAGTCGTGTACGCGGTTCCTTCCCGGGATTTTCTGGCGTTATTCCGGCCGTTTTATTGGGGATATCTGCTGTTTGGAAGTGAAGTTGGACTGGCATGGTACTGGTGCGGACGATTTCTGGCACTGTTTTTTGCCATGTTTGAGCTGGGGATGGTGCTGACAAAAGGAGACAGGCTGCTGCCGCTGTTTCTTGGTGTCAGCGTGTGCTTTGCACCGTTTTTGCAGTGGTGGTTTGCCGTGAACGGGCTGGTGGAGATGCTGATCTATGGAAGCGGATTTCTGCTGGGATTCCGGTATTTGCTCGTTGGCGGAGAAATTAAGGAAGAAGAATGGGTGGAAGAAGATAAGAAATGCCGGAGAAGGAGCGTGCCTTTCTATTGTCTGAAGAGTCATCGGGCAGCAGTTGGAAGGACAGCCGGAATAAAAGGCGGCTGGGAAAGCATTGGAAAGGAAGCTGGGAAGACAGTTGGAAAGAAAGCTGGAACGGCAGCCGGGAAGACAATTGGAAAGGCAGTTGGGAAGACCGCTGGAAAGGCAGCCGGAAAGGAAACTGGAAAGGCAATTGGAAAGATCGCTGGAAAGACAGCCGGAAAGACAGTTGGAAAGATCGCTGGAAAGACAGCCGGAAAGACAACCGGAAAGTCAATTGCGATGGCAGCCATGATGGCAGTCTGTCTGGTCGGATATGTGCTGACCTTCTACCCGGCATGGATGGCTCCGGTTGCATATGGATTTTTGCCCGTTTTCATCTGGATGATATGGGAAGGCAGAAAGTCGTTGAAACGGAGGAGGAAGAGAGATACAATAGAGAGTGGACGAGGAACGATGTGGTTCCCATGGACTTTGTTTGTCCTGCTGACGGCGAGCGGCTTTGCTTACCTGCTAATTACGTCCTGGGATACGATTTTGGCATTGCTGCAGTCGTCCTATCCGGGAAAGGCGGCAATTAGTCAGGGCGGCGGTGCAGGATTCTGGCTTCTGAAATATCCGCTGTCTCTGACCGGTGTGCGGATGGACGATCCGTCTGTGATTGAAAACAGTTCGGTGATTTGCTTTGCGCCCATTGGTCTGATTGTTTCCCTGTGGATTGTGGGGAAAGAAAAGAAACCGGATCGGCTGCTCCTTTTGCTGTTGGGAGTGGAAGCGGTTTTGACCTGGTATTACTGCATGGGAACAACCCCATGGATTGCAAAGCTGTTTTTGCTGAATTATACCAATGCCCACAGAGGTCCGCAGGTAATCGGGTTTCTTCGGCTGTTTGTGCTGATCCGGGCACTTTCCTGCAAGGAGCAGGCGGTCAAACGCCTGCCGGCTGCCGGGATTGCAGGGGCGGCTGCTGTGTTTGCGGTGGGAATTTCCTGGTGCTACACGAAACATGATTCCGCGGCCGAGCGGTATGAATATTGGACGAGTGCCTGGATGGTCATCGCAGTGACAGCTGTTCTGTTTGTTGTTTTCTATCTGTTTCTCCGATATGAAAAGGGAAAGATGGGAAGGCGGTATGGTGCGCTTGGTCTGGCGGGCATGGTTGTCTTTTTGTCCGGTTTCCGGATCAATCCGGTACGTTTTGGTACGGATGTAATTACTGAGAGCGCGGTTTATCAGGAAATTCACCGAATCGCGGAAGCGGATCCGGATGGAGTCTGGCTGGAGCTGGGAATCGATTATCCGGTATCCAATCTGGTGACGATGGCGGGCGGGATCAGCCTGACCGCATCTCAGACCTGTCCGGAGCTGGAACGATGGGAAATCTTCGGACAGGACGAGGAGCAGGTCGAGGTCTATAATCGGTACTGTCACGTCCGGGCTGTTTTGAGTGAGGAAATCAGATGCACACTGTTGCAGACAGATTATGTACAGATGGAATTGAATGAGGAAGCGCTGAAGACGCTTTCGGTGGACTATGTGCTGACAAGAGGTGCTGCGCAGATGGCTTTGGCGGATGGCTGGGAAATCACATTTGAGCCTGTTGCGCAATGCGGAGAATATGAGATATACAGGTGTCTGTATTAATATGAAACGGTTGCTTTCAGAAGTTGGGTGGGAATTCCCGGTAATTGAATTGCCGTCCGTTCACGATGGAACGACTGGTTTACTAGACACGATGGACAAAGAGGAACAGACAATGGAACAACAATATGTATTGATTCTGTATGAACGATACCGGGATCTGCTGTATCGGATCTGCTGCATTTACATGAAAAATGAGCAGGATGCACTGGATGCGATGCAGAATACGCTTCTGAAGCTGCTGGAGCGTGTTCCTCCTTTTGAGGATGAGGAGCATGCAAGAAGATGGCTGATCCGTGTGGCGGTGAATGAGTGCAAAAGCACCCTTTCCCACTGGTGGCGGCAGCATCTGGACATTGAAGAATGCACGCTGATGCAGGAGGATTTGACGGAAGAATATATGAGGAAGCAGGCTCTGCTGGATAGTCTGCTTTCCCTTCCGCCAAAGCAGAGAATGGTGTTTTATCTGCATCACTATGAGGGCTATTCAACCGGTGAAATTGCAGCGATTCTTTCACGCAGGGAGACAACCGTGCGTTCCGATTTACGGCGGGCAAAGCAGCGGCTGCGTGTGACGGTAGATGAGGTATGAGGTTCATGATGAAAAACGATGAATATAAGGAATTATTTGATTCGATAAAAATCAGAGATGATGTGTATGAGAAGCTGGTGTCGGATACGATGCAGCAGTACCGAAAAAGGAAAAGCAGGAGGCAGTCCGGCTGGTTTCGCGCGGCAGTCGCGGGAATTCCGGCACTGGCAGTTCTTTGTCTGGTGATTTTCTTCCGGCTGTCCGGAGATGGGAATCAGGGACCGGCTGTTCAGCCGGTTGAGCTGGAGCGGACGACAGAGGAAGAAACAGCAGCGGATCAGATGGGAACGGAACAGACAGCGCCGGAACAGACAGCAGAAGTGAAGACAACGGAGGAGCAGACGACAGCAGATCCCGCATCTTCTGTCACGGATTCGGCTATCGTACCCCCGATTACAGAAGCAGTTCCTGGTGAAAAAGCAGCGGAACTATTTGGAATTTCTGGAATCGTTCCTCTCATGGAAGACGTTCAGAAGGCACAGCTGAACATTGCAGTTGAAACGTTCTTTGGGCAGAAGCAGAAGCTGGAGGAGTTAAAAAACAGTGATCTGTTCACCGATTCGGATGGAAGCGGCGGGGATGCCGCAGAAAGTCTGGTTGAGGCGGTCGCATCAATGGAAGTAAAGCCGGTGAAAGTATATCATCTTCGGTATCAAGGAACCACTGTGGATCGGGATCTGGCGCAGTTTCTTGTTCAGAAGTTTGGAAATATTTCAATGACGGCTTTATTTGCGAATTGGGATAGCTTGTCGTTTACCAGTCTGATGGATACGGTGATAACAGAGGAGATAGAGGAAGCGATGTCGCCGGTGGAACAGATCTTATGCATGACGGAACGAAGATATTCAATGGAACGCGTGGATGCGCTTGTTACAAACGAAGTAATCATATTCCAGGAAAACAGCACTGTTTTGGGTGGAAGAGCCGGATGGTTTTATTATGAATTTTCTCCGTGTTTCCAGAAAACAATGATTGTGTCAGCAGGATATTGTCCGGATTCCATCGTACCGCTTCTGCTGGATGGAACGCTGGAATATCTTGGGTATGAGATGGATGAATATGATTATTATGATATGCGGTGGGGATCGAATCCGGAAGTGACTGAATAAGAGGAGGAAGATGCTATAAATTGGCTTCGGAGGACCTGCATGCAGGGAATCTCCGAAGCCAATTTTTAGTAAGTCGGGAAACAGACCAGTCAGAAAGCCGGATCGTAGTCAAACTGCACTCGCCGATCCTGCCGGAAAATGCCGCCATCCGGAACAACCACCTGATTCGGGCAAATGGTTCCGCAGCAGATAACCGTTTCCATCTCCACCAGCTTCACTGCCACGTCTCTCTCTTCAATTCCGGCCAGAGAAATCACATGTCCATCCAGATCGGTCACTACCTGCACACCGCAGGAGCAGCAGAAGACAGACCGGTCATCGATAAACGCTTTCATCTCTTTCCCATCCTGCTCCAGTCGATAGTCATGTCCATACATTGTCTGTGTATAGGAGCTTTTCGCCCAGCCAAGAGCCGCCGACCAGGTGACCTGTTCAAAAGCAATGTTCACGCCGCAAAGCAGAGAGAAATATTCCAGAGCAGCAAGAATGGTCGGTCCATAGCCGTTTGGCCCAAGAGTAACCACATCCTTATAGCGCTCCGTTTCCTCACCTTCCGGTGCCAGCCCTTCGGATCGGGTAACACATGGCGTGCCGTTGAAGGGGTCATACTGCTGAACCAGTTTTTTCTGATCCATCAGCAGGTTCAGCCATTTCTTGCCCAGCATGCGGATTTCCGCCTGATGCCCATAGTTATCCAGCGCCTGAATTGCCCGCTGATAGGTCAGGCCCTGCGGCTGGCCGCCCCAGTTATTGAAATTGATGTTGCGGAAACATGGATCGTTGACCGCAATGGATGGCAGCGGAACAAAGGTCCAGAATTCCTCCGGGTTGCGCATATGGTACCGGATGAAATCGTCCGCCATCTCCTGGCTGAAGGAGCCGTAGTACATGCAGCGCAGGTTGTTGTGAAGGAGGACATCCATGAATTCATGGTTGCAGTCCCTGTCATAGCAGGCATGCTTCTCGTCAATCCACAGGTAGCTGCGAAGCTTGTCCCGAACCCGCTGTGCCTTTTCACGCCAGCTGTCGCCTTCTCCATTGGCAAGAAGGTCGGAAATTTCGCCGAGAACCTGGCGTGCCTGACAGGAATAGGACATGAGATCCATGGAAGCGTAGGGAAGAAGTCCCTGTCCCCTGGGCGCGTCTTCGCCGCCCCAGCCGCCGTCCTTGACGCCATAGCAGGTAAAGCGCAGGGAATTGTCTTCGCCGGTATCCCAGGTGCACCAGCTTTCCAGACAGCCGTCGCCGTCGCTGTCCCGGTATTTCCACAGGTATTCGTCATAGGATTTCAGCGTGTCATAGAGAAGACGGAGGTAATTCTCATCTTTCCCGATCAGATAGTACATTTTCAGAGCCGGAACCGGGAAACAGAATCCCTGGAGCCAGTCATAGGAAACCTGAAGAAGAAACGGTTCCTGGAACTTGATCATGCCGGGAAGGCGGCCGCTTTTTCGCTGGTTTTCCATGAAGATCAGCTGATTGTTCAGAGCCGCTTCCATGTTTCGCTTCGCGTACATCTCGCCGCCCATGGGCTGAGTCTCCAGCCAGACACCATCGTAGTCCGAGCCTTCCCTCAGAACCAGTTTATCTGTGAAGACAGCCAGATTCTGTTTGCAGTAAAATTCACACCGGTCAAACAGTTCCTTTTGACGCGGGTCATCGCTCTGGAAAGTGACGCCGGTGGGCATGAGCCTGTAGTCGGTTGCTTTATATCCGTTTGCCATAGAAATCCTCCTGATTTATAATGAGTCGATGTGCATGGGCAGTCCCACTCTGACGCACATGAACAGTCGTGCTCCGATGAACAGCGCTGCAGAGAAAAAAAGGTAATGAGTTCATGCCGGCAGTGCCGCGGGAAATGAAATGCTCGTTTCCTGCCGTTATCATATCATAAATGCGTTTGCTCTTTCTATGAGGAAATCAAATGGAAATATGTATTTTCCTGCAAAAATGAGGATTGACTGTGAAATTTCCGTCTGCTATGATTAATTTATCATTGTACCAATTGATGAGTCAGAAAGGAGAGTGCCCATGAAGCCATTATCATTTATCATCGTCGGCTCCGGCTGGCGTGCCCAGTTCTTCGCACGAATTGCAAAGCAGTATCCCCAGCTGTTCCGACTGGAATATATGCTGTGCCGCAGTGAAGAAAAAGCGCGGCTGATGAGCGAAACCTGCCAGATTCCCACAACCACATCGGTGGAGTTGTGCGAAGCGGCAAAACCGGATTTTGTTGTAACTGCGGTAACGAAGTCCGATCTGTATGAAGTTACAAAAGGCTGGGCGCTGAAGGGATATCCTGTTTTGTGCGAGACTCCGGTTGGAACGAGTGTAGAGCAGCTGAAAGAAATGTGGCAGCTGGTAAGCCAGAAGAAAATCCGCGTTCAGGTGGCGGAACAGTATCACCGCTATCCGATCCTGGCGGCAGGGCTCCGTGCCATTGAGGAAGGGAAAATCGGTGATCCCTGCGCTGCTGTTCTGTCCGTTGCCCATGATTATCACGGTGCCAGCATTCTGCGCCGGGCGCTGCAGATTGAACCGCAGCCTGTGAAGCTGACAGGAAAACGGTGGAATTTGCCGGTTCGCGAGACGGATTCCAGACAGGGACCGGTCGCCGGCGGCAGCGTGAAGAACAGTGAACGTGTGCTGGTTGACATGGAATATGCCTGCAAAAAGGTGGCTCAGTACGATTTTTCCGGCATACAGTACCATTCCTTCATCCGTTCCCGCCATATTAATGTGCAGGGACAGGAGGGCGAATGGAACGATACCATGCTGCGGTATGTGGATGCAGATCGGCGCCCGGCAGCAGAGCCGCTGACCGCCTATCTGGCACCGGAATATGAAGCACTGAGGAATTCGGCAATGGTTCCGCAGAGTGTCACATGGAGTCCTTTTCTGACGCTGGATGGCGCGCAGGATGAATTTGCAATTGCGTCCATGATGTACGACATGCGCCGCTGGATTGACGGAGGCGCAGAGGTGTATCCCATGGCGGAGGCGCTGGAGGATGCCTACACATGGCTGCTGATCCAGGAGGCGGCAGCGAATCCGGGAAAAGTGATTGTTGGCGAAGAAATGCCGTGGCACTCGAAGAAATAGAGCCGGGGAGAAGAAGAATTGAAAGCGTGAATGATCCAACGAAATCGCCCGACGTATTCAGATACAGGAATACGCCGGGCATTTTTGGGAGGTATATGAGAAATATAACTGGAATTCGAATCGTATTACGAAACGCATTACAGATCACGTTACAAAACGCATTACAGATCACGTTACAAAACGCATTACAAATTATGTTACAAAATGCATCACAGATCACGTTACAAAACGCATTTCAAATCACGTTACAAAACGCATTACAGATCACGTTACAAAACGCATTACAAATTATGTTACAAAATGCATCACAGATCACGTTACAAAACGCATTTCAAATTATGTTACAAAATGCATCACAGGCTACGTTACAAATCACATTTCGTAAACATCCCGTATCAGATAACGACATCCCACTGCGGCATCAGCTTCGCCTGGTCAATGGAGCTGACTGCCCCGTTTTCTGTCTTCGGAATTGCTTCCAGATAGACCGGATCGGCGTCATGGTAAGCAAATACCTTGATTACCAGTTCAATGGGATAATCGAACCGTTTCAGACCAATCTGAATCTGCTGACCGGTATAGAAGTAGTCGGAGATCAGTTTGCCGTTTTGGTAAACTTCAAAGCGGTCACCGGAGAAGTCCAGAGTAAGGAACGCGTCGATGATGGAATCGGCCGTTTTCGCTTCTGCGGCACCGGGGATGGTCAGGCGGTAGATTGCGCCGTCGTGGCTGTAGCCTGCCGGAATGTCGGCTGGGGCAATCGGGTCGTGGAGCGATGGTTTGTCTGCCGAAGAACTTACATCCTCACCGCCGCCGAAGCCGGCCGTTCGGGAAGAAACATACAATTCGGTAATGTCATCGCTTTCCGCAAGAGTCTCCACCACAACTGCATCACAGACGGAAGAGACAGAAGCAGCCATGTCTCTGGTATAAACACCATAGCCGTTCTCCTCAGAAACGGCAAAGCCTTCCGGCGCCTTTGACAGCGGCGGCCAGGTACGGAAGCGGAGCTCGCTGTCCAGGGACTGGAAATGGATTCCGTCGTCCATGGGGATCATGTCGGCATCGCTGATCACAAGATAGTCCCGATCCAGCGTGATTTTTGATGCTTTCAGCGCATCGGCGCGGGTGAGATGAAGCAGCGTAACATCAGGAGCATTCCCGGCAGATTCCACAGTAAACTGCGGATCGCAGTCGCCATAGAACACCCAGGTATCCTCGCCAAGGCGGCAGAGAGGGGTTGCCAGTGCTGATTTCAGAACTGCGTTCTCTCCAAGGGGCATGTTGACGGGAAGGAAGAAGAAGTCGCCATTCTTCACATCAAAGGATGGAATGGTGATTGTTTCGCTGTCCAGCTCTACCTTCAGAGAAACATGATCATGGGCAGCCATTTCCCGCCGACGCTGGTAGTTGTTGACGAACAGATAGCCAGACTTGCCGTTGTGGCGCACCGTGTAGCGCAGATCTGTCTGATTGGTGGGATAGAGCGGATTGTCTGCCGGTAAATGAGGAACCATGGAGCAGAAATCCTCACCGAAATCATGGATGAAGGAGGCAAGAAGACGGATCTCCCGGAAACTGTCGGAGAGCTGGCCGAATTCCTTGACGGAAGCGTTGAAATCATAGCTCTTGACCGGCAGATCGTTGGCATAGTTTGTTGCGCGGGATTCCTGGAGGGTGGAAAGCTTTCCGTCCGGGTTGGTGCCGCCATGGTACATGTAATAGCCAAGAAGGTTACAGCCGCTGCCCATCTTAACAAGAGACATGGCGGCTACGTCTTTTCCTTTTGCGACCGGACGGCGATGGTGGGTCACCTGAAGACCGCCGCCAAGCTCTGCCGTCAGGAACGGGAATTTGGAAATATCAAAGGTAATGCCGTGGCCGAAGCCAAAGTCACTGCCGATGTTGTGGTCGTTGCGCTCCGGTGTGAAGATGTAGTTGCCGGAAGGCTCAATCTCGGTCAGACGCTTATCCCAGGGAGCGTCGCAGTAACCGCCCATGACAGGAAGCATTCCGCCTGTTACAGCGCCGCCCCAGCCGGTTGCGGTAAAAATCTGCACATCAAAGCCTGCCTCCTGCGCAAGAGAGCGGAGCGTGCGCATATGCTGCTCGCCTTCTTCACCGGTGAGACCGCCCACATGACCATATTCGTTTTCAATCTGGATGCCGATCACCGGACCGTTGTCCTTGTCCAGAAGACCATTCGCCTGATCGGCCAGCGCATGGTAATACCGCTTCACATAGGAGAGATATTCCGGGCTGTCACAGCGGGTCGGAATCTTTTTCTGCAGAAGCCAGTCCGGGAAACCGCCGTTTCGGACTTCGCCATGAGCCCACGGTCCGATGCGCAGAAGCACTTTGATGCCGCATTCTTTTGCTGTTTTCAGGTAAACGCGAAGCTCCTTGTCGCCGGAAAAATCAAACTGTCCTTCAATTTCTTCGTGATGGATCCAGATGGCGTAGCAGGAAACGATGTCCACACCGCCTGCTTTCATTTTATAGAGGGATTCCTTCCAATATTGCTTCGGATATCTGGAATAATGCATTTCGCCCATGATGGGGAACCAGGGTTTTCCGTCCTTTGTCAGATAAAGATTGTTGTAACTGTAATCGGTCATAGCGTTTCTCCTTATCGTTGATGATTTCCGGATCCGTGCGGAACATTTGGTTCCATCAGGATTCGGAAATGAAATTAGTTTACAGATGGAATATCGCAATGAGGAACGTTTCATGCGATATGCTGTCACAGAAATATTCGGCAGATATCCGGAAACCCGACAGAAGTCGGTTCCCTGCAGAGGCAGCGCTGACGCGTTGGCATCGTGCGCGGTGAAAATCCGACAGAAGTCAGTTCCCTGCAGAGGCAGCGCTGACGAACTGGCATCGTGCGCGGTTGGATATCCGGCGAGGCAGAATACTCCTGTGACAGCATACCGGCTGTCACGGAACCAGGTAACCGGTTGATTTTCGTAAAAGGATTTCGTAATCCAGGTTAATCACGCGGTCGTATTCCTGTCCCCGGATCTGCTGGATCATCTGCTTGCCAACCATGTTTCCAATCAGGCGTGCGGAAACGTTGATAGCGGTGATGGCAGGAGAGAAGCAGTTCAGATTGGGGCTGTTGTAAAGGGAGGCGATGGAAATGTCCCGGGGGATCCGGTAGCCTTCCGCCTGCAGTCTGGACATGACACGGGTGCAGATGACATCGTCGCCGCAGATGATGCAGTCTACTTTATCGGACATGATGTCGTTGAGCATCGCGTCAAGCAGCTCGATCTGTGTGGAACCTGTGTAGATTTTCTGCTTTTCACGGGACAGATTATTTTTCAGGATGGCATTGTAAAAACCGGCATAGCGGCTTCTGTTTACATGGTAATTCATTTCGCCCACGATCAGAGCGAATTTCCGGTAGCCGCGGCTGATCAGAAGAGAGGTCAGCTCTTCACTGGCCCGTTCATTGTCAATGTCTACCTGAAGGATTTCTTCATAGTCGCATCGTCCGGTGACACCGGTTGGAAAATGGCTTTCTGCCAGATAGCGCAGCGCAAGATCATTTTCCAGACTTCTTGTGAGGATGATGCCGTCCACCTTTCTGTTCTCGACAAGAGAGCGGATGGCAGAAATATCGTTGGTCAGTCCGGTGGTAATCAGAACATGATAATCCATCAGAGTAGCCGCTTCACAGACACCGAGAAGACACTCGTGGAAATAGGGAATACCGTCAGAATAGACATCATTGGGAATGACAACGCTGAGACAGTTGGTCAGGGAAGAGGCCGCTGCAGATTCCGTCTGAACTTCTTCCTGCATATTAATATAGGAAAGAATTCTTCCGCGCGTTGCGCTTCCGATGCGTCCCTTTCCGGAAATCGCCCGGGAAACGGTACTCTTGGAAACACCAAGCTCCTTTGCAATCTGATCAAGTGTCATCGTCTCATCTCCTGTGTAAAAGTTATGTCGGATTGTTTTCGAAAAGGCTGCTGCCACATAAGGACAGCAGCCTTTTTCGTACCTGTATCTGCATCAGGTCAACATGAAGTGTCATGTTTGACCAAATCGATCCTTCATCCATGCAAACATGTCTGTGACACATTCTCCTGGATCGTTTCAAAAGAAATTATTCCTGAGTTGCAGCAACGTGCTCAGCAGCCTGTGCTTCCATCTCCTCGATGATGTCACGGATACCAGCGCTCTCAAGAGCATCCTTCAGAGCAGCAACAGAAGCGTCAACGTCATCAACAAGACCGTTTACAAGCGGATCATAGTAGGAACCAAGAGCAGCCTCAACAGCAGCAAACTGAGTGGATACGTTGGTGGAATCGAAGTTGAAGCTGTCATATGGATGCTGCGGCTTTACGTTTGCATTCCACTCTTCCATGATTGCGTCATACTGATCGTCCAGCGGAGTTCTGTTCTCGATGTACTCGGTTCTCTGGATTGTGCAGTTGTTCCATCCCCAGTTACAGTTGCTGGATACGCCGTAGTTGCTCTCATCGATTACCTTATACTGATCATCGCCAACTGCTTCCCAGTGCTTGCCTTCGATACCAAGCATAGCCAGGTCGTAAACTTCCGGATTGGTGTAGAACTCGTTCAGAACCATCATAGCGCGCTCTTTGTTCTCGCTCATTGCGTTGATTGCAACACCGTTGTTGATGTAGGAGTTAACCTTCTTCGGCATCTCGGTTACCGGGTCAACGATTACAACGTTCCAGTCCTCGTTCTCAGCGTTTGCCTGCTTTGCATAGGTGCGGCAGGTGCCAAGGTTCCAGGTCATGCCTGCAGTTCTTCCGGTCAGAAGTCCTGTCTGTCTCTCATCACTGGAGTTGAGGATATCCGGAGACCATGCACCCAGGTCAGCCAGTTCCTTCATCTGCTTGCAGTAATCGGTAAATCCGTCCCAGTCAAGGAGGTAGGTGAATTCCAGATCCTCAGCATCCTGCGCATGGTACAGGATCAGCTCGCCTGCCTTCGGAGCGCCGCCGGTTGTGGACAGTCCGTAGGTCTGGAAGTACTGATACCATGGTCCGCCCTGGCTTGCATACTGTCCGTCAGCTGCACATGCCTTGTAGAACTCCATCAGCTCATCCCAGTTGGTGATCTCTTCGAAGCCATATTTCTCCATCAGGTCGCCGCGGATTGCCATAACGTCCTGACCGAACTCATTCTGGTAGTTGGGAACCATGTAGATCTCGCCGTCAATTCTTGCCTGATCCCATGCCATCTCCGGAACAACTTCCCAGATGTCCGGTGCATAGGTCTGGATGAACTCCTCGCTCAGCGGCTCAAATCCGCCAAGAGCAACGGTCTGCTCATAGTGGCACCAGCTGGATGCGGTGAAGATCAGGTCGAACTCCTCGCCGCCGGAGAAGAGCAGGGAGTACTTGGTGTCGTGCTCGCCCCAGGACAGGAACTCAACGCTCAGGGAGCAGTTCAGCTTCTCTTCCAGGATCTCGTTGATCTTGCCGTAAACTTCGTCGAAGTCCGGAGTACGGTCACCGATCAGGTACATGGTCAGGTCAACATGCTCGGAGATGTCGATCTCAGACTCTTCAGCGGCTGCCGGAATCACACCGATCATACCTACTGCCATACTTGCTCCGAGAACCAGAGCGGCTGCTTTCTTCATTGTCTTTCTCATAAAAGAACCTCCTTAAAATATATGTTTGAAGTTTAATAGTTCACCAGTGGATGAATGGAAGGATCAGCCTTTCACTGCACCGATTGTAATACCCTGTACAAAGTACTTCTGAACAATCGGGAACGCCAGGATGATCGGTCCGGTAACAACGATGGTCAGAGCCATCTTTAAGGTGTTTGTCGGCAGAGACATGGAGCTTACTACCGAGCTGCTGATGGCATTGTTGGCAATCAGCTTTTTATAGGCTTCGATGTTATTTACCTGTTTATAGAGGAAATACTGAAGCGGATACTTTTCCGAATGCTTGTCTGTGATGTACAGCATTGCGTTGTACCAGTCATTCCAGTAAGCAAGGGCGATGAACAGGCCAACCGTTGCAAGCGCCGGCTTGATTAACGGCATGACTACCTGGAACAGCGTCCGGAACTCGCCGCAGCCATCGATCTTTGCCGCGTCAACCAGGGAATCCGGGATAGCCGAGATGTAGCTCTTCATGATCAGCAGGTTGTAAACACTGAAGATCAGCGGGAGCAGGAGTGCAAAGTAGCTGTCCTTCAGACCCAGAGTGCGGGTAATCAGGATGAAGTAGGGAACAACACCGCCGGAGAACAGGGTTGTGAAATAGAAGAAGAAGGAAAAGAAATTTCTCCATTCAAAATCCTTTCTGGAAAGGACATAGGCGGTCATTGTCTGAAGAAGAAGACCGAACAGAGTACCCACTGCAGTCAGTCCGATTGTCGTTGCATAAGCCTGGATAACAACCATTGGCTCCTTGAAGACGGTTTTGTAGGCTTCCAGACTGAAATCCTGCGGGAGGATGTTGAAGCCGTTCTGGATGATTGCTTCCTCCGAGGAGAAAGAACCTGCCAGAACCATCAGAAACGGAACCAGACAAAGAAGCGCGATGAGACCGGTAAACGAGTAGGCGATAATGTTCAGGATGATCACATCACGGCCGCGTTTGATTTTAATTGCTGGTGAATTGTTTGCCATCGTTCTTTCCTCCTTTTTAGAATAATGTATAGTCCTTGTCATACAGGCTGACAAGCTTGTTTGCGATCAGGACGGTGATGAAACACAGAACGGACTGGAACAGGCCGATTGCAGATGCCATACCGAAGTTGTTGCTGGAAATCAGCGCTCTCATGGTCAGAGTGTCGATTACGTCTGTGTAATTGAAAAGCAGACCGTTGTTTCCGACCAGATTGTAGAACATGTCGAAGTTTCCGCGGAAGATGCCGCCGACTGACATCAGGAACAGAATGATGACGGTTGGCATGATCATCGGGATCGTTACCCGGAAAATGCGCTGGAACACATTGGCGCCGTCGATGGCGGCTGCTTCATAGACGGAAGTATCGATTCCCATGATGGCGGCAAGATACATGACGGAACCATAGCCCACACCCTTCCAGATGTTGAAGAAGAGGATGATGAACGGCCAGTACTGCGGCTTGGTGTAGAAGGTGATCTTTTCACCGCCGAAGAAGGTGATGATCCGGTTCATGAAACCGTAGTCGGAGCTGAAGATGTTGAATGCCATGACACCGACGATAACCCAGGAAATAAAGTAGGGAAGAAACATCATGGACTGTGTCAGCTTCCGGAACCGGCTGTTGCTGATCTCTGTCAGGAAAACAGCGACAGCAACCTGAGTGAAGGTGCCGACGATGATGAACATGATGTTGTAGAGAACGGTGTTTCTCGTTACGGTCCACGCCTGACCGGACTGGAAGAAGAATTTGAAATTCTCAAAGCCGTTCCATGCGCTGCCCCAGATGCCGCCCTTGTAGGTGTACTTTTTAAAAGCAAGTACAATACCGGTCATCGGGTAGTAGGAGAAAATCAGAGTATAGATGATTGCCGGTGCAAGCATCAGCAGGAATATGCGATACCTGTACAGTTTCTTGAAGAATTTTTTGACTTTTCCGTTCTTCATTTTGAATACCACCCTCCCAAGTGTGTTGCGCATTTGTTGCTCAACTTTCTTTGTGCTTAATTACTATATTTCATATTATACACGCACTCAAAATTATTTTCAATTAACAGGGCGACTAAGATGAGTTTGGGCGGAATGTGCAAAATAGACAATAAAAAAAGAAAAGGTGAGCAACTTTTGAGAAAGACTGTTGCGCATTGTTGCAAAACCGGAGCAACATGCTTATCACAGGATGGTCAGCGCAGCAAAGAGGGGAAAAGTAGTTGGAATTCTCCATTGCCGCGTCAAGTAATCTCCATTGTTTTTCGGCGGATATTTGTTAAGATAACCGTGACAAAAAAGAAAAGGGATTTGGTCTGTCCGTCTGGAGACAGGTCAGAATCCGGATCGTTTCAGAAAGAATGGGAGGCAGTGATATGGCAGGCAAAACAACAAAAGACATGACAAACGGATCGCCGATTCGCCTGATCCTTGGTTTTGCAGTTCCTCTGTTATTTGGAATGCTGTTTCAGCAGTTCTACAGCATGGTTGACACAATTATCGTCGGAAAGCACCTTGGTGTGGATGCCCTGGCAGGAGTGGGCTCCACCGGTTCCATCAATTTCATGGTGCTTGGCTTCTGCAACGGCGTCTGCAGCGGGTTTGCAATTCCTGTTGCCCAGTCCTTTGGCGCAGGGGACTATCGGGGGATGCGGCGGTATGTGACCAACAGCGTCTGGCTGGCAGGCGGGTTTGCCCTGCTCATGACGGTTGTGGTCTGTATCCTCTGCCGGCCGATTCTGCACTGGATGAACACGCCGGAGGATATCTTTGAACTGGCATATGATTACATTTTCGTGATTTTTCTGGGGATTCCCGCAATGGTTCTCTACAATCTGCTGGCCGGAATCATCCGTTCTCTTGGCGACAGCAAAACCCCTGTCCTGTTCCTGATTCTGGCAGCCTGTCTGAACATTGGTCTGGACATTTTCATGATTGATGTGCTGAAAATGGGGGTCGGCGGTGCCGCCTGGGCAACTGTGCTGTCCCAGCTGATTTCCGGACTCTGCTGTCTGGTGTTCATGGTGAAGAATTTTGAGATTCTGCACCCGAAAAAGGACGAGTGGAAGCTGGACGGACGGATTGTGCAAAAACTGTGCAACATGGGAATTCCAATGGGACTGCAGTACTCCATCACTGCCATCGGCAGTGTTGTCCTTCAGACTTCGGTGAATACGCTGGGCTCCGCATCGGTTGCGGCAATGACGGCTGCGGGACGGATCAACGGACTGACCTGCTGTCCCTTTGATGCCCTTGGCTCTACCATGGCAACCTATTCCGGGCAGAATCTCGGCGCAAAGAAGCTGGATCGTGTGAAAAAGGGTCTGTTCCAGGCAGCTGTTCTCGGCAGCGTCTATGCCGTTGCCGCCTGCATCGTCCTTTCCCTGTTCGGCCGCCAGATTGCCCTTCTGTTTGTGGAATCGGAGGAGAGCGCGATCCTGGATTCGGCTCAGCTGTGCATGCGGATTGTCAGTTCCTTCTATATTTTATTATGTCTTGTCAACACGGTTCGCTTTTCCATCCAGGGGCTGGGCTATTCCAGACTTGCCGTGCTTGCCGGCATCTGTGAGATGTTCGGCCGTGCCGGTGTTGCGTTTCTCCTGGTTCCGCCCTTTGGATTTGCCGGCGCATGTTTCGCAGGCCCTGCGGCATGGGTTCTGGCGGATGCCTTCCTTGTCCCTGCCTTTTTCCACTGTGTGAAAGAGCTGCAGGCACAGTTTGATCGGAATGCAGATGCCGGATAAAATTAACATTTCTTTGGTGCGAATTTTTGTTGCCAGATGTCGTCGAATATGATATGATATCAATGGTTTGTTTACAGTGAGGTAGCGTAATGCTACCTCATGTTCGTTGCATCCGGATTCGGGAGAATGCGGAAGAAATGCAAAGCCGTGCAGTGAGAAGCGGTTGGTTCCATGGAAGGAGAAGAGACAGGATGAAGATCGGGTTTGATAATGAGAAGTACTTAAAAATTCAGTCAGAGCATATTAAAGAGCGGATCAGTCAGTTCGGTGACAAGCTTTATCTGGAGTTCGGCGGAAAGCTGTTTGATGACTACCATGCGTCCCGTGTGCTGCCGGGATTTGCGCCGGACAGCAAACTGCAGATGCTTCTGCAGCTGGCGGACATGGCGGAAATTGTAATCGTAATCAGCGCAAAGGACATTGAAAAGAATAAGGTGCGCGGCGATCTGGGAATTACCTACGACGTGGATGTGGTTCGTCTGATTGAAGCCTATGAAAAGACCGGTCTGTGTGTCGGCAGTGTTGTCATCACTCATTTTGCCGGACAAAACGGCGCGGTTCAGTTCAAGGCAAAGCTGGAAAAGAGAAACATTCCGGTCTATCTCCACTACACGATCCCGGGCTACCCGTCCAACACTCCGCTGATCATCAGCGAAGACGGCTTCGGCAAGAATGACTACATCAAGACGACCCGCCCGCTGGTAATTGTTACCGCACCGGGACCGGGCAGCGGAAAAATGGCGACCTGTCTTTCCCAGCTGTACCATGAGAACCTTCGCGGAGTCCGTGCCGGCTATGCCAAGTTCGAAACCTTCCCGATCTGGAACATTCCGTTAAAGCATCCGGTAAATCTTGCCTACGAAGCGGCAACTGCCGACCTCAACGATGTAAACATGATCGATCCGTTCCACCTGGAAGCCTACGGAGAAACAACGGTTAACTACAACCGTGACATTGAAATCTTCCCGGTGCTCAACGCGATCTTTGAAGCGATCTACGGAGAGAATACCTACTATAAATCACCGACCGACATGGGCGTAAACATGGCCGGCAACTGCATCTTCGATGATGAAGCCTGCTGCGAAGCCTCCCGGATGGAAATCATCCGCCGCTACTATGCCGCCAGCAACAAGGCTGCCCGCGAGGAGGGATCCGATACGGAGCTGTATAAGATCGGCCTTCTGATGAAGCAGGCAAAGATCAATACCGATGACCGCCGTGTGACCGTGGCTGCGAAGGAGCGCGCCGAGTTGCTTGGCGTACCGACAGCTGCCATTGAGCTGCAGGACGGAACAATCATCACGTCCAAGACCTCCGACCTGCTTGGTGCCAGCGCGGCTCTCCTGCTGAATGCAGTCAAGTATCTTGCCCACATCGAGCATGATGCCAAGCTGATCCGCCCGGAATTCATCGAGCCGATCCAGAAGCTGAAGGTCGATTATCTCGGCGGACGCAACCCACGTCTCCACACAGACGAGGTGCTGATTGCTCTTTCCATGGCTGCCGTCACCGATGAGAAGGCAGAGCGGGCAATTGAGCAGCTTCCCAGGCTGCGTGGCTGTCAGGTTCATACTTCGGTAATGCTTTCCGATGTGGATCTGCGGACCTTTAAGAAGCTGGGCGTGGATCTGACCAGTGAGCCGGTGAGAAGCGGGCTGAAGCTGTATTAAAGAACGATATATTAATGAAGAGAACGAGAGAGGGACTGCTGCACAGGGATCGTATTGTGCAGTGGTCTTTTTTCGATACATCCCAAAAGACAGCCACCGGGATGGCAGAGCAGATGGTGCGGCTGCGAACCGGGCGTGGCGTCTGCGAATCGGTGAGACGGACGCAGCACAACCACAGGTTGTATAAAGAAACAAACAATAGTTGTGGAAAACAGGAAGGATTCAACTGCTGCTTTCTTCCATTCCCGGCGAAGATGAGATATAGTAAGATTACAGAAAACACAGGGCGTTTGCCTTGCGGAATCAAAAAAGTTTATTTCCAGTGGAGTCAGAGTGTTGACAGCAGGAGAATTGGAGGAGAACGATGGAACAGACATTGGGACAGAGAATTAATCAGTTTCGGAAGCAGAAGGGAATTACTCAGGAAGCGATGGCAGAGGCGATGGGCGTATCCCCGCAGGCCGTATCCAAATGGGAGAATGACGCGTCCTGCCCGGACATCATGCTTCTGCCCAGACTGGCGAAGCTTCTTGGAACATCGGTGGATGAACTGCTTTCCGGCGAGCAGAAGCAGGAGGTGATGATCGTTCCGGAAGAGAAGCGAAAGACGTTTGATGAAATGGTGCTGAGAATTAATGTGCTGTCATCGGACGGCGACAAGGTGAAGGTAAATTTACCGATGCCGCTGATTAAAGTTGCGCTGGAAATGGGCATACAGATGCCGCAGATCAATAACAATGAGGCGCTGAAAGGGATCGACCTGAACCAGATCATTGCCCTGGTGGAAAAAGGTGTGATCGGAAAGCTGGTGGAAGTAGAAGCGGCAGACGGCAATATTGTTGAGATCGTTGTGGAGTAAACGCGTATGATGATCAGGGTGAAGTCAAGTGATGTGAATCTGACCATTCCGGTTCCGATGGGTCTGGTGTGCAATCGTGTGACAGCGGAAATTGGCGGGAAAGCCATCGAAAAACATGTTTCGAAGGAGGTCCTTTCTCTGGACAGCCATCAGCTGAACCGGCTGATGAGGGAGATCCGGCGGGTGACGAAGCTCTGCAAGGGGATGGATCTGGTGGAAGTGGAAGCGGCGGACGGGACGTATGTACGGATAACCTTGTAGGATGGAAATGCATGAAAAGAATGCTTGCACATTGATTTCTCTTTTTGTATACTGGTGACAGAGCAGGCTGCATTTGCACCGTCAGAGGGGGGTGCAGAACGGAAAAGAAGAACATTGCATCTGCAGACCAGGCGGCGAATGAAGGCAAATGAAGACAAATAAAGGAGGATGAAGAAATGCAGGAAAGCAGATTGTTTTGTGTATTGCCGGACGATATCTGTACGCCGGACGGAATGGCAGTTGATCAGGAGGGAAACCTGGTGTTATCCTGTCCCAACTATGCGGAAGATTCCGTTTCCGGCTGTGTGGTAAAGATCGACCGGAATGGAAATGTGAAAAAGTGGTTCGATGTTCCGGTTCATCCGGAGACTGGTGTTGCCAGAAACATGGGAATCGCTTTTGACGATCAGTGGAACGTGTACCTGTGCGACAACCAGGGCTGGAGCGAGAAGCCGGAGCTTTTGTTCAAGGGGCGTGTGCTGAAGCTGACGGTGGATGAAGGCGGAAACATTTTGAAAACCGTTGTTGTGGCAAAGAACATGGAACATCCAAACGGAATCCGCATCAAAGACGGCTACATGTATGTGACCCAGAGCTACATGCATCCGGAGAAGCGTGAGGATGGAAAGCTGGTAAGCGGCGTTTACCGGTTCGCGCTGGATGAGGAAGAAGTGGAAGTGACCAACACGCTGGCGGACAAGAATGTGTTTGCTTCGTTTGTTACCCACAATCCGGACTGTCAGTATGGTGCGGATGGAATTGTCTTTGATAAAGAAGGAAATCTCTATGTGGGTAATTTCGGTGACGGAGCCGTTTATAAGATTACGTTCCATGAGGACGGCAGTCTGAAGGAAAATTCCGTGTTCGCTCAGGACAGCGCTCAGCTGCAGAGCACGGACGGCATGATTTTTGATGAAAAGGGAAATCTTTACATTGCCGATTTCTCTGCCAATGCCATTGCAAAGGTTTCACCGGACGGCCGGGTGGAGCGGATTGCCCAGAGCCCGGACTGCACGGGAGTTGACGGCGGATTGGATCAGCCTGGTGAGCCGATTGTCTGGAACGGAAAGCTGATTGCGTCCTGTTTTGATCTGGTGACCGGTCCGGATAAGGTAAATCAGAAGCATGAAATGCCGGCGACGCTGGTGGAGCTGGATCTGGTGTAAAGGAAGGGAGACGGTTATGAGAGAGGAAATGAGAAAAGCGGCTCAGTGTCTGCTTTCCATGCAGAGACAGTCCTGGGAGCAGGGATGCGCGATGCAGGCAATGCTGGAACTGGGTGAGATGGAGACGGTGATCCGGCTTGCCTATGAGTCGGTGTACCGCAGTGTTCCGGACGGCCGGTGCGCGGTGCTGACAACGACCCATGCGGTGACGGATCCCTGCTGCGTGGGCGAAGCGCTGATTGCCGCGTGGAAGGCAACCGGAGATGAGTTTTTGAAAGCGGGGCTGGATAAACTTCTTGTATGGGCGCTGGAAAAGGCGCCGCGAAATGGTGCCGGTGTTGTGTATCATGTGGAGGAGGCGTCTCAGTTTTGGGTGGATTCCATGTACATGCTTCCGCCGTTTCTGGCTGCAGCCGGATACTATGATGAGGCATTGACGAATTTTTACGGCTACTATGAAGCGCTTCATGATGAGAAAACGGGACTGATGCGTCACATGTGGGATGATGAGAAGAAAGCGTTTGTCCGTGATGCGCTTTGGGCGACCGGAAATGGATGGACGCTGGCGGCGATGGCGCGTCTGATCGATCTTCTGCCGGATGAGAGGGCAAAGGACAGAGAAGAGATCATTCGGCGAACGAAGGCGCTGTTGGAAGCGGCGATGCCGTGGATGAGAGAGGATGGACTGTTCCATGATGTGCTGGATGACAAAACCAGTTTTGTGGAAGTGAATTTCCCGCAGATGATGGCATACACGATTTTCCGCGGTGTAAAGAGCGGCTGGCTGGAGGAAAGCTGGCTGGATGCGGCTTACCGGATGAGGAAGGCGGCAAATGGAAAGATGAATGCCTACGGATTTGTCCGTGATGTCTGCGGTGCGCCCTATTTTGATAAGCCGGGTATCTCACCGGAGGGACAGGCGTTTTATCTGCTGATGGAGTGTGCAGCACAGAAGTGCGAAAACAGATGAGCATAGAATGAAATCATGGGGAAATGTGCAGGCGGCGTTCATTGGAACGCCGTCTGTTGTTTCATCGGGGCTGCTGTTTGCCGGAATCTCGTTTACTGGAATCTCGTTTACCGGAATCTCGTTTACTGGAACCTCGTTTACCGGAACCTCGTTTGCCGGAACCTTGTTTACCGGAACTACGTTTTACCGAAACCGGAATTCCGGATTTTATACGGACTGTGAACTTCTTTCGTTTTTTGGGGTTGATTTTTAAAAAAGGATGCAATATTTTCCTGCCCTCCGGAATGATATAAGTGAAGGCAGTTAAGAAACCGATAGGAAGGAGCTTATATCAGGAAGCTTTTGCCGGATAATCTCCTAATTAAGGAAGAAGCCTTCCATAAGACGTCTTACAGATGCGGCAGAAAAGGGTACCGGCCGCTGAATGAAAAGAAAAGGGGTGAGAAGGATGCTGGATGAAAGGGATGTGCTTTCAATCTATACCAGACACAAAAATGCGTTGTATCGTCTCTGCTACTGTTACATGGGAAATGTGCAGGATGCGTCAGATGCCATGCAGAATACAATTGTGAAGCTGCTGGAGCGTGAGCAGGCGTTTGAATCCGTGGAACATGAGCGGGGATGGCTGATGAAAGTTGCGGCAAACGAGTGTCGGAGGCTGTTGAAACACTGGTGGCGAAAGCGGGAAGATCTGGATGAATATCCGGAATATGCGGTGCAGGAAGAGCGGTACGAGGAGAATGGGATTTTGTCGATGGTGATGAGCCTTTCTGTGAAATACCGGGTACCGATTTACATGTACTATTACGAAGGATATGCGGTTGCGGAGATCAGTCAGCTGCTGCATGTGAAAGAGTCCACAATCCTGTCTCAGCTTCGCCGCGGGAGACAGAAACTGAAGGTTGAACTGGAGGCTGACGGGGATCTGAGCGGTTTTGCTCACAGACAGAAAGGAGTGGAAGGCAAATGAGAGAAGAAAAACTGAAATCTGCATGGGACGATGTGCAGATGACCAGGAAACAGGAGGACAGAATCTGGCGGCATGCCCGGGCTGAGGTACATAAAAAGATGAACAGGAAAGGAAAGCACTGGCGGTTTCTTTCCATCGGCAGCGCCATCGCATCCTGCATGATTCTGGCAGCGGTGATTGCTCCGATGGGATTGTCGCTGATGAATCAGCAGTCGGTGATGGCGGAATATCCAATCGAACTGCCCGAATCAGAACCGGGAGCATGGAAGCACTATGCGCTGATTCATTCGGCAAAAGCATCGGTGATGAAGGATGTGAATCATTTTACCTCAGTGATCAGCGTGAATGAAGAGCAGAAGGAAATTAAACTGACATATGTTCCGCATCATCTGACACTGGTAAGCTGTAATGAAGGAACGATCTGTACAAGTGCTGTTACATTTATGGGATATCTTGGCGGTCTGGAAAATGTGACGGAGTATCTGGGAACCCAGCTGAACCTGCCGCTGGAAGGCAGCATTGCGCTGAACGACGATGCCAGAGAGCTGGCAATTGACCTGGTTGACGGTGTGACGGTCGATTTCGCTGCGGATGAAGTTTCCGACTATCTGAATTACAGCAGTCTTTTGTGGAATCCGCAGAAGGAGCTGGAAACATATCCGGTGGCGGATCCTTCGGTGAAACCATGGATGGAGTCAAGGGACGGTTATCGGACCGTGTACTGGTGTGACGAGTATTTTCCGTACCGAAACCAGGTCAGAGACGTTTATGAGGTGCACCAGTCTGCACGCTGCATCGAGGTAATTGTGTCCGTGTTTGAGGAAATGAAGGAAATGAAAGCGGAAGGATTGAAAGCGAGTAAAATGGTGCGCCAGGTGATCCGCAATCTGTTCCGGGACATGGAGGAAGCAGGGATGGAAACGGATCTGGAAACAGAACAGCTGATTGACGTGCTCTGGCAGGCAGTCCGGGATGATTATCAGGTAACAGGTGTCTGCAATCTGAGCTATTGTGATGCCATCGAAATGCAGGGAATCGGATGCTTTGTTGCAGACTGGACCGGGATGCTGGAATATGTAGCGGAATTCCTTTATGGGGAACCGGTTGGAAACGAAGCGGAGACGGCAAAGATACTGGAGGAAACCTATGAACAGTATCAGAACATTGACCACAGAGGAAACAGAAGAGAATGATGCGGAACTGTTTCGGCAAAGCGCTGTTCTGTGATTGCGGAACTTGTATTTTGAAAAAAAGAAAACAGGAGCATGGAGAGCCGGTATGGGAAACTGTACCGGCTTTTCATGCTCCTGTTTTGGGGGCTTCCAGGACTGCATGTACGAAGGCAGCAGGCTGCGTAAAGGGGAAGAATACTTTCTTGTTTTTCGGAAGGTTCTTCTCGGCAAATTCCAGAACGGATTTGTGGAATTTGGAGTAATAGATGCCGGATGCAAAACCAACCGCGTCAAACGCGGTCAGATCGGTTGTGTTGATCTGCGTTGCGTCGATGACTGTGATCTCGTGTTTTGCGGCAATGGCGTCAATCAGCTTTTTTGTATTGCCGTGGTGCTTAGAATAATAAATAATTGCAGCTTTCATGTAGAATTCTCCTTGCTTTTTAATAGTATGAATATTATACTATGTATAGAATTTGTTCACAAGTACGCAGAAATATTGTACATGGTACGAAAAAACATACCGGAGGTTGCCGATGAAAAAAGAGATGACAGCAGAAGAATATCTGCAGAAGGTGCTGACCAGCCAGGTGAGCGATACCTGCCCCATGCGGCGCACACTGGAAATGCTCAGCGGAAAATGGAGAACCCACATCATCTATGAGCTGTGTAAAAAGGAATCCTGCCGCTTTGGAGAACTGAAGAAAGCGGTTCCGCGGATTACAAACACGATGCTTTCTTCGACGCTGAAGGATCTGGAAGAGCTGGGAATCATTCACCGGGAACAGTTCAATGAGATTCCACCCCATGTGGAATATTCCCTGACAGAAAAAGGAAAGGCGCTTCTTCCTGTGTTCACGGAACTTGCCCGGTGGGGAGAGAAGTATATCAGCAGCGGAGAAAAGGATACGCAGCAATAGGCGGAATTGCAATAACAGAAGGAAAGAGGAGAGATTCTGAAATGAAGAAAAATGGTTATAACCCCTATCTCCCGTCCTGGGAATACATCCCGGACGGTGAGCCCTATGTGTTTGATAAGAGAGTCTATGTCTATGGTTCTCACGACCGGTGGAACGGTTACGCGTTCTGCCTCAATGACTATGTCTGCTGGTCGGCTCCGGAGGATGATCTGAGTGACTGGCGGTATGAGGGCGTGATTTACAGACGCACGGATGACCCGATGAACCCGGACGGCGATTTTTGTCTCTATGCGCCGGATGTGGCAAAGGGACCGGACGGACGCTATTACCTTTACTATGTGCTGGATAAGC
The DNA here is from genome assembly GCA_017472605.1 of Lachnospiraceae bacterium. Taxonomy (GTDB): domain Bacteria; phylum Bacillota; class Clostridia; order Lachnospirales; family Lachnospiraceae; genus Anthropogastromicrobium. Next base: position 43,769 of record JAFUPV010000025.1, on the reverse strand, counting down.
TGAGCGTTGTGTCGGTGGCTGTCTGCGACACACCGGCAGGAACCTATCGCTACTATGGAACGGTACACTATCCGGATGGAACGTATCTGGGAAATCATGCCGGCGATCAGCCGCAGTTTGATCCGGGTGTTCTTGTGGAAGGAGACCAGGTCTATCTGTACAGCGGTTTCTGCCCAAAAGGAGACGGCAGCAGAAGCGGTCCGATGGTGATTGAGCTGGAACCGGATATGCTGACGGTGAAGGCGGCTCCCCGTTTCCTCATGCCAAGTGCTTCTTACAGTGAAGGAAGCGGATATGAGGGGCATGAATTTTTTGAGGCGTCTTCCATTCGAAAGGTCGGGGATACCTACTATTTTGTCTATTCTTCCATTCGGTTCCATGAACTTTGCTATGCGACAAGCAAAAGTCCGGTGGACGGATTTGTGTTCCGGGGAACCATTGTCAGCAACAATGATACTGGAATTGACAACTATAAACCGGCTGACATGCCGGCAGCCTATGGCGGAAACAACCATGGAGGAATGGTTTTGATCCATGGGCAGTGGTACATATTTTACCATCGGCAGACCAACGGAACTGCGTTTTCCCGTCAGGGCTGCATGGAACCGATCCGGATTGAGGAGGACGGGACGATTCCTCAGGTTATGATCACGTCCTGTGGACCAAACGGAGGACCGCTGCCGGGGGAAGGAGAATATCCGGCTTATCTGGCCTGCAATCTGTTCTGCAAAACGGAGAATGCCTATACCGGCGATCCGGGCAGTTTTCTTGACAGCAGATTTCCGCGCATCATGCAGGACGGAAAGGATGGAGACGAAGAAGAAGGCTACATTGCCAACATGCGTGACGGTGCGGTCGCCGGTTTTAAGTTCTTTGACTGTCAGGGTGTGAACCGGGTGGCGGTTCGTGTCCGCGGTGGCTGCGGCATCAGCTGCATTGAGGTGCTGACGGCCTGGGATGGGGAGCCCTGCGGAAGGATTGGAATCCGTTCTTCCAATGAATGGAAGGATTATGAAGCCGTGATCGCGATTCCGGACGGCGTCCAGGCGATTTATCTGCGCTACTGCGGCCGCGGATATGTGAGTCTGGCATCGTTTTCTTTGAAGAAATGATGAAAAATCCGGAAACGGAATTGAAAGCAGCTTTAAAACATGGTATGCTGAATACAATATACAGTTTGATCCTGTATCTGGTATTGGAGGGTAAGAATGGAAGAAACGAAAAAATTATTGTGGGAAGAAGAAACGGACGGACTGGATCTGGTGAAAGAGAAGGCAGACCCGGAAGAAAGCACGTTTCTGGAAATCGACCCGGAAGAACTGTTTGGCAGCTTTCAGCCGGAAGAAGAGTCGTGGGAGACAGAGACAGCGGAGTTTGCTGCGGAAGCAGTGGCCGAGGATGCTGTAGAAGAAACTGCGGAAGCAGTGGTCGAGTATGCCGTGGAAGAAGCTGCAGAGGCAGTGGCCGAGGATGCTGTAGAAGAAACTGTGGAAGCATTGGCAGAGGATGCTGTAGAAGAAACTGCGGAAGCAGTGGTCGAGTATGCCGTGGAAGAAGCTGCAGAGGCAGTGGACGAGGATGCTGTAGAAGAAACTGTGGAAGCATTGGCAGAGGATGCTGTAGAAGAAACTGCGGAAGCAGTGGTCGAGTATGCCGTGGAAGAAGCTGCAGAGGCAGTGGCAGAGGATGCTGTAGAAGAAGCTGCGGCGGAGTATGCCGTGGAAGAAGCTGTGGAAGCAGTGGCCGAGGATGCCGTGGAAGAAGCTGCGGAAGTAGTGGCAGAGTGTGGAGAGGAAGAAGCTGTGGAAGCTGCGGCTGAGGATGTCGAGGATGAAGCGGTGGAAACTGCTGCAGCGTGTGCTGAGGAAGAGATCGTGGAGGCTGTGGCAGTAGGTACGGAAGAAGATGCGGAAGCTGGAATGGAAGATGCCCTGGAAGAGGAGGAAGAAGCTGTGGCTGAGAAAGAAGTAGAAATGATGGAAGAAGCGGAGACAACGGAAACTCCGGATGCAGAGGAAACGTTCCAGGTGTTTGATGAGTCAGTGATCTGGGATGAGATTTCAGAGGAAGAGCCGCAGGATGAAGAGGATGCGACACTGGGCGACATCTGGGAACCGGCAGAACCGGATGAAGAGGAAGCAGTGCCGGAACCGGAAAATCCAATCACAGAGTATCCGACTCTGAGCAGTGCTCAGAACCGTGCGGTGGAGTACAATGAGCTGGCAATCGGCTGTACGGAAAGCGGTGACTATGAGAAGGCGCTGGCATACATGACACAGGCGGTTGAGATGCAGCGTGTCAGCTCTGGAGAAAAGAGTGAACTGATGCTGACGCTGCTGGGCAACCTTGGCACAATCTACTGCCTGAAAGGTGATAAGAAGACCTGGCTTTCCACAATGGAGCATGTGCTGAAGCTGACTCAGGATATGTTTGGAAATGATGATGTGAAGACGGCAGATGCACTGGAGAAGCTTGGACTTCTCTACCGTGAGATGGATAAGCCGGTAAAGGGACTGATCTATCTGGAGCGTGCTCTGGACATTCGCCGCAGAATTCTTGGAGACGACGATGTTCAGACCGCAGATTCCTTCGATGAAGTCGGTCTTTGCTACATGACTGCTGACGTTGAGGATGGTCTGCCCTATCGTGAGCGTGCCCTGGAGATTCGCCGTGAGAAGCTGGGCGAGACCCATGAGAAAACGGCTCAGTCCTATGAAGATCTGGGGGGATGCTACTGGGATGCCGGTGATGTCCTGCGCGGTCTGGAATACAAGGAGCGTGCCGCTGACATCAGAAAGCGCCTTGGAATCGAGAACGAGGAAGCAGCCGATAATTACCGCATGCTTGGCCAGTACTGCAAAGAGCTGAGCAAAAAGGATAAAGCATGTCTTTACACGGAGCAGGCGCTGGAAATCTGCGCGAAGCTGGATGCTCCGATTGACGAGAAAACACTGGCAGATTACCAGATGCTGATTGCCTGCTGCACAGAGCTTGGCGAGGAGGAGAAGGCAGAGGCTTACCGGAAGCAGGAGAAAAATGTGAAAAACATCCTGTTCTGGAAGAAGCGTCTTCCGGCAGTAGCCAAGTGGAAGCTGAAAAAGATGAAGAAGGCGAAGAAAGTGGAGACGGCAGCGATTGAAACGGAAACGCCTGCAGCGGAGACGGAAAAGGAAGAGTAATTCGGAAAGGGGGATGTATATGGGTGCGTTTCGGATGATTGCGGCGGCAATCCTGCTTCTTCATCTGATCGTTCTGTATCTTCTGACTGATCTGGCCGGTTGGTGTGATCACAACGCTGATGGCCAGACTGAATTATGGGCAATATTCCATTGACGGATGTGAAGTGATTGTCTCTTCCGGCTTTGCGGGATGGGGATATACAATCCGCACACAGGAACATTCGGAATATGTGCTGATTGAAATTTGCAGTGTCTGACCGGCATTGGACAGATCGCCGGGAACTGCGGAAAATGACTGTACAAATGAGAAAACTGCCTCCGATGCAAACAAATGGGTTCCGGAGGCAGTTTTCCTGCTTTGTGTATATAAGTCTGCCGGATGAACGTTCTGCGAAACAGAAAAATGAAAAAAGTTGGAAATAGGGGTTGTCAAAAGCAGGATTTCGCATTATAATGATATCGAATAAATGTTCGAAAGGACGCGCCATGGGAAATCTGACTCGTTATGTAAAAGAAAATCATCAACTCTTTCTGGAAACGCTGCAGGAACTGGCACAGATTCCGGCACCTTCGTTTCAGGAAGAAAAACGGAGACGCTATTGCCAGCAGTGGCTGGACCGATTTCAAATCCCGTACTCCACGGACCAAAGCGGCAGTCTTCTGATTCCGTACCGGATTCAGGAGGGAAGCAGAAACCGCCTTGTCATTGCCCATCTGGATGTTGTGTTCGACGAGACGGTTCCGATGAAGCTGGAACGGGATAACGATCTGTGGTTTTGTCCGGGAATCGGAGATAACACGGTGAACGCAGTTCTCCTTCTGTTTCTTGCCAAGTATCTGTATGAGACAAAGCCGGAAACAGCCTGCGGTCTCTGGCTGGCAGCGGATACCTGCGAGGAAGGACTGGGTAATCTGGCCGGCTGCCGTCAGGTAATGAAAACCCTGGAAGGCCGCGTGGACCTGGTTCTCGGCTTCGATCTGTACCGTGACCGGATTTACACCGGCTGCATCGGTTCCGTCCGCTATCGGATCACGGCAAAAACAAAAGGCGGTCATTCCTTTTTAAACTTTGGACGCGCAAATGCAATCGAAGTTCTGTCCCGGCTGATTGAAAAACTCTATGGGTGGACAACTGACGGAAACACAACCTACAACGTGGGAATGATTTCCGGCGGAACGTCAGTGAATACAATCCCACAGGATGCTTCAATGCTGTTTGAGTACCGCTCGGATGATGCGCAGGCTCTGAAAAAGGGAAAGGCTTACCTGAAAAAATGTCTGGATGAAATCCATCAGGAATACCTGGAGCGGGCAGAAGCGCAGGAGGTTACGGTTGTCTGTGAAACGGTTGGCGAACGCCCCTGTGCCGCGTCTGTGAACCAGGAAGCGGTTCAGTGGCTGTCCGAAACCTGTCAGACCATCATTCAGGCGAAAACCGGTGTAAAGCCTCTGGAAGCGGAGGCGTCCACCGACTGCAACATCCCGCTTTCCATGGGAATCCCCGCTGTTTGTGCCGGCTTCGTCCGGGGCGGAGGTGCCCACACCAGAGAAGAGTGGATTGACGTGAGTACGGTGGATGGTGCGCTGGAAGCGGCGATTGGCTGTGCGCTGGCTCTGGTACAGGGACAGGAGGACGAGTAATGGAAATCAGAAAAGCTCAGCCCGGTGATCTGGACCGGCTGATGGAAATCTATCGCGCGGCAAAGGATTTCATGGACCGCAGCGGCAATCCGACTCAGTGGAAGAAGGGGTATCCGACAAGGGAGATGATTGCAGCGGATATCGAAAAAGGCCAGGGATATGTCTGCGTGGAAAACGGAATCGTCCATGCGGCGTTTGCGCTGGTTCCCGGTGAAGACCCGTTCTATGGAGTCATTGAGGACGGGCAATGGAAGAATGACCGGCCCTACGGAGCGATTCATCGTGTTGCCAGTGATGGTGTGATCCGGCGGGTGTTTGATGAAATGTTTTGTTTCTGCAGAGCGCAGATTGAAGATCTGAGGGCAGATACCCATCAGGATAACCGGGTGATGCAGCAGGCGCTGGAGCGCTGTGGGTTTGTGCGCTGCGGAATTATCTATGTCGCAAACGGAACTCCGCGCATTGCTTACCAGTATGTCCCCTGAAAGCCTGTTTCTGCCGGATAACGATCAGGAGAGACCAATGAGGGAAGAAAAAGTATTACATGATAAAGATATCCGGGAGCCGCTGTTTGACTTTCTGGAAGACCAGTACGGAAAGGTCCGGATCATCGAAGAAAAGCAGATGGGCCGTTCACGTGCTGATCTTGTCATGGTGACGGAAGACGCACTGACCGGAATTGAAATTAAAAGCGATGCGGACAGTTATGCGAGACTTGGCCGCCAGGTAAAGGACTATGACCGCTACTTTGACCGGAATGTTGTAGTGGTTGGTTCCTCCCATGCAATGCACATCGAAGAGCATGTACCGGCGTGGTGGGGGATCATCACAGCGGAACAGGAAGCGGAAGGTGTTGATTTCTACTTTCTGCGCCGGCCGCAGGAAAATCCGAAGATGGAGTGGGGAAAAAAGCTGGAAATCCTCTGGCGCAATGAACTGGCGGGGCTTCAGAAGCTGGTGGACATGCCTGCTTACGCCCAGAAAAGCAAGGCGTTTGTCATAGGAAAGCTGATTGAGCTGGTTCCCCCGGATCAGCTGTGCCGGGCAGTCAGTGAAGAACTGTTTGAACGGGATTATCAGGAAATGCAGGAACGCATGCAGGCTTATCAGGAGAAGAGAGAAGCTTCGGGAGCAAAGCGGAGAGCAGGAGGAAAGCGGAGAAGGAAACGAAAACCGCGAATCAGCAGAAGATAAGGAGGAAGAAAAACGGGAAGCGGAAACGTGAGAACTGGAAAAACAGGAAGCGGGAGAGCAGGAAGCGGAAAAACGGGAATTGGAAAAGCGGGAAGCGGGAGAGCAGGAAGCGAAAAAACGGGAATTGGAAAAGCAGGAAGCAAAAAAACAGGAAGCGGAAAAGCAGGAACCAGGAAAGCGGGAAGCCGAAAGACAGGAATCGGCTTTGGAACAGCAGGAAAGAACGCTTCCGGCAGACGGAAAACAAGAAAACAATACATGCGCGAAGCCAGGAGGAAACAGCTGATCCGTCGGCTGAAGCGATGGCTGGCAAGAATGCTTGCTGTTCTGATTACCGGATTTGTCTGCCTGGTGCTGATCCATCCCCAGGTGCAGAATCAGATTCGCAGCATTCCCGGCTTTTCAAAGATTCAGGCTGCGGCAGGTTCGCTGCTAAGCGACGCGTCGTCTCAGGTGAAAGGGATGCTTCAGGGGATTGCAGTACGAAGTGGTTCTGCTGTTCTTCCCGGATATCTGCAGCCGGAGTCGACGGAATCCGTCGACCTGGCATCCATTCCGGCTTACAGCGGAAGTCCCTATGTTGTGGTAAATGGAAACGTCCCTGACTTTTCAGAAAGTGAACTGACGGCCACAGCGTTTGAAACCTATGGCTCGATGGATGGTCTGGGAAGATGCAGCGCCGCCAGTGCCTGTGTCGGAATCGAGATCATGCCGACTGAAGAACGTGGGGCAATTGGGCAGGTTCGTCCATCCGGCTGGCATACCGTGAAATATGAATTCATAGACGGTCGGTACCTGTACAACCGCTGTCATCTGATCGGCTATCAGCTGACCGGCGAGAATGCCAATGTACAGAATCTGATAACAGGAACCAGGTACCTCAATGTGGAAGGCATGCTGCCCTTTGAAGATCAGGTGGCGTCCTATGTCCGGACAACGGGAAACCATGTCATGTATCGGGTAACGCCAGTCTATGACGGAAATAATCTGGTAGCGTCCGGTGTGGAGATGGAGGCGTACTCTGTGGAAGACCGGGGAACAGGCGTCTGTTTTCATGTGTTTGTGTACAATGTACAGCCGGGCGTGATCATTAACTATGCGAATGGAGAAAGCCGAAGTGCGGCACAATGACAGAAGAATGGAAAATTCGTCTGTCAGCCGCGCTTCGGCTCTTCTGATCTCATTCGTCCGGTTAATTGATGGAGTCAGCAAATATCGTTTCTCTGGTATATCTGGCTGCTTCTTCGTCCGTCAGACGATGTACCCACTCCGGGCGGCTGCCCTCTGCACCGGGACCGTAGTTCTGATATTCTGCAAAAAAGCAGGTCTCATGGGCACGTTCTTTCCCCCAGTCATCCCAGCCGATTGGAGCGATGTGCGGGCCGATTTCAGAACGCATGATGACAACCTTTGCAAATTCACGCCACGGACGGCCAAGATAGCGTGTCTGCGGGGCACCCTGACCGATAAAGCGGCAGCGGTCAAAGACATAGCCGAATTCCTGCCCCTCCGGTGAAGAACCGGCAGTCACATAGCCGGTCGGTTCGTCCAGTGATTCAATGGTACAGTTTTCAAAGAATGCGGTGGCACTGCCGAAAATGAAATCGACACCGCCGCAGATGTAAGTGTTTTTGTAATGCTGTCTTCCGTTGATTCTTGGTGCATGCTGCTTGGGACCGCGAAAACCGCCCGGTTCCACTTCCTTCGGAGGCAGCGGTCCGGTAAACAGGGTGTCCTGACTGCCGAGAAGGCGGCATCCGTCAACAACAATTCCTTCCCCTTCGGCGTAAAGCGCGATGGCCTGACCGACCTTCTTGCCGGGACCGGCAGCATTCTCGATTGTCAGATTGCGAAGCGTTACCCTGGGCGCGTCGATAAACAGGGTGTAGGTACGGAAGGTTCCGCGTTTGATGCCGTCTGGCATGATTTCCAGCGCATAATCGTCATAGACAAGAATGGTGTCTTCGGCACAGTCGCCCTCCAGCGTCAGGTCTGCCTGGGTAATCTCCAGTTTTTCGTAGTAACGGCCGGGAAGAATGTGAATCGTAACCGGCTCAGACGAATAGTTTTTTGCTTCTTCAAGGGCAGCCTGAATCGTAGAAAAGGGCTGTCCGGTACCAACAGTTATTTTCATAAGAGAACCTCGCTTTGCATGTAGTGGATCCAGTCACGCTTTGAAAAAGCGGCATGGAATCATGAAAGAAAAACGAAAACAAAAAATCATATGCTCTCTTCAGTATAGCGTGACTTTTGCATGACTGCAAGCAAAAAGCACATGATTAAAAAAATACTGGCAGAATTGTCAAAAAAACGTTACAATAATTATTGAAAAAAGAATAGAAATGGAGCAATACATATGAAGTCATCAGGAATGGATTTTACACAGGGAAATGTTGGGCGGCAGCTGCTGGTGTTCTCTGCGCCGTTGTTTCTGTCAAATCTGCTTCAGATTGTTTACAACATGGTAGACATGATCATTGTCGGCCATGTGACAGGAAAAGCAGGACTGTCGGCGGTTTCAGTCGGCGGTGATGTCAGCAACTTTTTGACGTTTCTGGCCATGGGCTTTACCAGCGCAGGTCAGGTTATCATCTCACAGTATGTGGGAGCGGGAAAGAAAAAGGAGATCAGTCGCTTCATCAGTACCATGTTTGATTTTCTGATGATCTGCGCCATGACGCTCAGTGTTGTCTGTCTGCTTCTGAGAGAGCCAATTCTGGCGGTGATGAACACGCCGGCAGAAAGCTATGACCAGACCATGAGCTATGCAACCGTCTGCATGATCGGCCTTGTTTTCATCTATGGATACAATATTGTCGGAGCGGTTCTTCGCGGACTGGGAGATTCGAATCACCCGTTTGTGTTCATCAGCATCGCAGCTGTCATGAATGTGATTCTCGATCTGATTTTTGTCATCCCGCTTCAGATGGGAGCGATGGGAGCAGCTCTGGCGACTGTGATCAGTCAGGCTGTCAGCTTCATTGTCAGCGTTGTTTTTTTATTCCGCAGTCAGGAAAAGCTGGGACTGGAATTGAAAGCAGAGGACTTCAGACGCATTGACCGGTCGATGCTTGCCGATCTGGTTAAGCTTGGAATTCCGATGGCGATTAAGAGTGCGTCGGTTCAGTTCTCGAAACTGTTTGTGAATTCCTGGATCAATTCCTATGGAGTGGCTGTGTCCGCCATGGCCGGAATTGCAAACAAGATCAGCAGCATCAGCAATCTGTTTTCCAATGCGATCAACACAGCCGGTTCTTCTATGGTTGGTCAGAACATTGGTGCCGAGAAATATGAAAGGGTTCCGCGGATCATGGCAACTGCCTTCGGAATCACGCTCGGCATTGCAGCCGCAATGAGCGCACTGATCCTTCTGTTCCCGGAGCCGATTTTCCGGATCTTTACCAGTGAGGCGGATGTTCTGGAGATCGCAATGCGTTATGTACCGATTGCGATTCTTCTGTTTGCTGGAAGCGCCTGCCGTGCTGCAATGAATTCGCTGATCAATGGAAGCGGAAACTATAAGATTAATTTTGCCACGGCAATCATGGACGGAATTGTCATGAGAATTGGTCTGTCCGTTCTGTTTGGCCTTGGTCTGGGAATGGAGTATCTTGGATTCTGGCTGGGTGATGCCCTTGCCGGATTTACTCCGTTCTGGATTGGTGCGATATTCTATTTCACCGGAAGGTGGAAAACAAACCGCTATCTGATCCGGAAGAAGTAAGCCCGGGAAAAGTAAGCCCGGGAAGAAGCAAGCTAGGCAGAAACAAGCCCGGGAAGAAGTAATTGTGAAAACTGCCCTGTCAGGGTTTACGAAAGAACAGTAATTTGTTATAATTATGAAAAATATACCGCTGGCAAATCGGTGGGGCTTCCAGAAAGGGCTGCTTTCAGTTCCAGGCAGTGTTGTTTTCCGGAACCGGAAAGAATGGGGGAAATCAGGGTGGATCGGATTGAACAGATAAATACCTATTATACATGCAAAGAGACGCTGGAACGGCGAATGGTGATGAAAGGGCGAAAAAGCGGATTTCGATCCGAGACGAAAGAAGCGTACCAGGAGTGGAGAACCGGTCTGAAACAGACGCTGTCAGACCTGATTGGTCTACAGAACATGACTCCCTGTCCGCTGCGTGCAGAAACGCTTGAGAAAGTTGTGATTGAGGACGGAATTACCCGGGAGAAAGTGATCATCGAAGTGGAAGAGGATGTCTGGATGCCTGTGTACATTCTGATTCCGGAAAAGGTCAACGAGGTTCCGATTCCCTGTTTCATGGCAGCGCCCGGCCATCTTGGCGCAGGAAAGTACAGTGTGGCGGGACGAAGAGAAATTCCGGCGGTTCGTGACGCGATTGAGCGTTTTCACTATGACTACGGTCTGCAGATGGCGAAACTGGGCTATGTGACTTTCTGTCCGGACTGCCGCGGCTTTGGAGAGCGGCGGGAGGCAGCTCTGCAGCAGGATACGGAAAATGCGTTTCTCAATTCTACCTGTTTCCATCTGGCGCACATGGCAGAGCCTCTTGGACAGACGGTGATTGGTATGTGTACCTGGGATTTGATGCGTCTGATTGACTATATTCAGGCAAGAGGGGAATGGAAATGTGAAAAAGTGGGCTGTCTGGGATTCTCCGGAGGGGGCATGCAGACACTGTGGGCAGGTGCAATGGATGATCGGATCGGTATCAGCATCATCAGCGGCTACATGTACGGTTATCGCGATTCCCTGCTTACGTTAAACGGAAACTGCAGCTGCAATTATGTTCCCGGCTTGTGGATGCATGCGGACATGGGTGATATTGCAGCTCTCCATGCGCCGGCTCCCATGCTGATCCAGTCCTGTCGTGAGGATGATCTGGCAGGCCACAGCGGTCTTCAGAACGTCATCGAACAGCTGGAAATCATCCGCAGCGCATACCGGCTACAGGGACTGGAGGACCGGATTGTTCATGATGTCCGACCAGGAGGGCACTGCTTCCATCCGGAGTGTCTGGCGCCGTTTTTGGCACATGCACAGAAGGTGTATGAAGGAGAACTATGAGTAAGGAAAAGGAACTTGGAAGGATTGGGAAATATAAAACCCTGTTTCGGGAAAGTCGTCTGTTCCGACGTTTTTTTCTGTCCTATCTGGCATTTATTCTCGTTTTTGTAACCGGCTACTGTGCCATCGCCCTGATTGATTACCATTCCAACAAACGTCAGGAGCTGGATTCGCAGTTTGAGGCTCAGTCCAGTCTGCTTGCAACCATGTTTGACAATGAGCTGGTTCAAGCCCGCTATATGACTGCGTCAGTCAACAATTCTGCCGCATTGAAAAATGTCTATACGCAGTCTGTTCTGTCAAACACTTCTGTGGATTCCTATGTATATGCGCAGGCGAAAAGCCAGATGATGTCCATTCAGTCACAGATGAATAATCTGGCAATCTCCAACCTGCTTCTGATTTTTCACGATTCCAACCGGATCTACACGTCATCGTCAATGATCTCATTGAAAGACAGCTATCAGAATCAGCTGTCCGGAACAGGACTTACCAGAGATACGGTTTCCAATCTGCTGAAAATAGAAAACCAGAATCTTCTGATGCAGAAAGAGTTTCTGATTTACTACACGGATTATAACTATTCCTATAAGGGTGTTTCCAAGGGAACGGTTCTTGTCCTGATGAATCCGGTTTCTCTGGTGAAGAAGATGGAAGAAAAGCTGAGCGGTGTGGGCGGATTTTCAGTCATGGCAGATGGGCAGGTTTTGCTTTCCAGCGGAGCGCTTGATGGTACAGAGTACAGAAATGCGTCGTCCATTGATGAATCGGTATCCTTCTGCCTGTACATACCGAAGGATGCATATCAGATTGAACTGAGCGGAATGATCCAGTCAACGCTGGCGATTGGAATTTTTGCCGGACTGATTGCGATTGGTTTGGCGTGGATTATCTCGTTCCGCCACTATCTTCCCTATGAAAACATAGTCCGGATGGTGGATCCGAAGCCGGATGCAGTTGCTACAGACGCCCAGTCTGTGGTAAATGCAATGGAAAATCTGATTACGGAAAAGAATCAGACCAGAGAAAAAATGGTGGAAATCCGACCCTATGCACAAAAAGGTGTGCTTCAGGATGTGATTCACGGAAAACTGGATCCGGAAAATCTTAAAATTCTCTATCAGGACAATCCGGGAGAAATGAAGTTTCTTTACTTTGCAGCAGCTGTGGTAAACATCGTCCTGCGCCCCGCAGGAGAGGGGAAGGAGCCGTCTGCGGCCATCATGCGACGTGCGGAAGAAACCATGAAGCTGATGACAGACGAGCGCTGCCGCTGGTACAGCTACGTGCGTGACAGCCACCATCTCTATGGAATTGTCAGCTTTGATGATGTGCCGGAATGGGAGGAACTGTTTTATCAGCTGCAGACCCGGCTGGAGGACACGGCAGGAGACCCGGACTGCCGCATTACAATCGGTGTCAGCTGCCTGAAAGATGAGATGAGCCAACTGCAGGATGCCTGCAAGGAAGCGGAAGAGGCTTTAACCTACATGATAACCGGAGGACGAAGTCAGGTCTACTTCTTTGATCCCGGCATTGTTTCGGATGAGAAAGAGTACTATTTCCCCAAAGATGCGGTCAAGACACTGTCTCAGCTTCTGGCAAACCGGAACACGGACGGAATTCATGGTTTTTTCCAGGAGCTTCTGGAAATGAATACAAAGCAATATGAAGTGTCTGCCCGTTCCATGGCACTTCTGGTGGATGAGATTCATGTAGCGACGATCCATGTCATGCGTGAGCTGAGCATGCAGCAGGAAACCCCAATCGTTGTAAAGAAGGTCACGGATGCTGCAACGATTGAAGAGATCCTTACCTACTATCAGACGGTATATGAAACGATTATCCGAAAAATGCCGGAACTGGTGCAGACAGATGGTTCCCTGGAGGACTGCCGAAGGCAGATCCTGGAATATATTGATTCCCATTATCTGGATAAAGAGCTGTCTCTGTCAATGCTGACGGATCGCTTCCATGTGACTAACAAGTTCATATCCAGTCTCTGCAATGCAACCTATGGAAAGAACTATCTTCAGTATGTGCAGGAGAAACGGATTTACTATGCACGCGAGCTGATGAAGCAGGGCGGATGCTCCATCGAGGAAATTGCCAGCAGGAGCGGCTATTCCAGCACACTGACGTTCCGTCGGAATTTCAAGGCAATCCTTGGAATGAATCCAAGTGATTTTTCCGACCGATCCGATCCGAACAGCTGAGAGCGATTCAAATTACGAAAGAAAAACGTTGTATGGTTCAGAAAAAACTGAACGGTGCAGCGTTTTTTTACTGGAAAATTTTGAATCTTTACCTTTTGTGAGTAAAAAGATACAATGATGACAACGAAAACGAATAAAAAATATGCGAAACGAACAAATGAATGATTTGGTCACGCAGAAGGGAATTGTTATTATGACGAAGAAAGGAAAGAACGGACACGCAGTTTTGTCTAAGGATGAAAAGAAAAGGCTTCGCCGAAAAGTGTGGAACCGGGATAAATATCTGGTTTACATGATGATTCCGGTGATTATCTACTTTCTGATTTTTAACTATCTGCCCATGGGCGGTCTGGTAATGGCATTCCAGAAATTCAAGCCGGGAAAAGGATTTGTTGGCATCTTTACCGGAGAGTGGGTTGGCCTGAAGTGGTTCAGACGATTCTTTAAATCGGCATATGCATGGAGACTGATCCGCAACACCTTCCTGCTGAATTTCTATTCCCTGATCTTCGGCTTCCCGATTCCGATTATTTTTGCAATCTGCATTACGCAGATCAAAAACAAGTTTCTTCAGAAGGGCGCACAGGTCATTACCTACCTTCCATACTTTATTTCAACGGTAGTCGTTGTAGGTATGATGACCAACTTCCTGTCACCGTCCAGCGGCATCATCAACCAGCTGATTCAGAAATTTGGCGGTGAGCCGATCAATTTCATGAGCGAACAGGACTGGTTCCGGCCACTTTATGTCATTTCCGGTTCCTGGCAGAGCTTCGGATTTAATTCAATCATCTTTGTCGCGGCAATCATGGGAATTTCTCCGGATCTGTATGAAGCAATGACTGTGGATGGAGCGAACATCCGTCAGACCGTATGGCATCTGACGCTGCCAATGATCCGGCCGACCATCGTTCTTCTCCTGATCATGTCACTTGGAAACATGTTAAATGTCGGTTTTGAGAAGGTATTTCTGATGTATAATGAAGCGGTTTATGAGACTGCGGATGTCATTTCTACCTATGTATACCGGCAGGGTATTGCAAGCACAAACTACAGCTATGCAGCGGCAGTTGGTCTGTTTAACTCCGTTGTTGGTTTCGCGCTGGTATCCATTGCAAACCGTGTGAGCCGCAAGCTGAATGAAACAGCAATCTGGTAAGGAGGAGACGGAATGAGCAAAACAAAAATGAGTCATCTGGGAACGTTCCGTTCCCGCAGCACCGGAGATAAAGTGTTCCTGCTGATCGTTTACATACTGGTAATCTTTGCTGTCTGCATTACACTGTACCCGTTTGTCTATGTGGTAAGTGTCGCGTTCAGTGATGCAAAGGCGGTATCCAGGGGAGAGGTGTTCCTTTTGCCGGTTGGACTGGATCTGGAAGCATTTCAGATGGTAATGCAGTACGATCAGCTGTGGGTATCCTATCGAAATACCTTTTTCTATACGCTGTTTGGCACAATCTGCAACCTGATTTTTTCCTGTCTGGCAGCGTACCCGCTTTCCAGACACCACTTTTTCATGAGAAAGAAGCTGAATTTCTTTCTGGCGTTCACCATGTATTTTTCCGGCGGTCTGATTCCGGCCTACATGGTTGTAACGGGAATCGGATTGTACAACAGTCCTCTGGTTATGATCATACCCCATCTGGTCAGTGCATATAATGTAATGATTCTGCGCTCTGCCATGGAATCGATTTCCGAAGAGCTGTTTGAGTGCGGTAAGCTGGAAGGTGCAAATGACTTTACACTGCTGACAAAAATCGCGATTCCGCTGAGTAAACCGACACTGGCTGTGCTTGGTCTGTACTATGCGGTTGCACGCTACAATGATTTCTTTACCGGCATGCTTTATCTGAGCAAGCAGGAGCTCCAGCCGCTGCAGATGTTCCTGCGCCGCATCCTGATCATCGCGTCAACAGAAATTCTTCAGAACGCAGGCATTACCGACCGTGCGGCAGCAGCCCAGTCAACCATGAAAATCCGCTATGTCTGCATTGTGCTGGCTACGGTACCGATTCTCTGCATCTGCCCGTTTGTCCAGAAATATCTGGTTAAGGGCACTATGCTTGGAGCGGTAAAGGGATAATGGAAAACGGATAAGGAACCAACGATTCAGAACGTATGAATCAGTAAGAAAGAATCAGAAACCAAAGCGAAAACGCTTTGACATATAGTAAGGAGGATTATATCTATGAAGAAAAGAATGTTAGCTCTGACTCTCGCAGCAGCAACTCTCACTGCAACCGCATTACCGGCATTTGCCGCTGAGTATGACGGAAGCGCACCAATCACCGACGAAGAAGGCGCAACCGTCAGCATGCTGGCAACCAACTCCTGGTATTCAACGGTTGATATGAACAAAGCAGACGTTGTTATCAAGGTTGCGGAGAACGCAGGCGTAACCGTTGAGTGGAACATGATCGATCCGACCACTTACACGGATACCGTAAGCCCGATGCTGGCAGCAGGAACCGATCTTGCAGACATCATCTATCTGCCGGATCTGGATGAAAACCAGACATACATCAACTCCGGCATGTTTGAGCCGCTGGATGAGCACTGGGATCTGATGCCGAACTTCCGCGCATATCTGGACGAGCATCCGGAGATCGAAGCGTCTCTGACCGCTCAGGACGGACATGTATACTATGTTCCGGTTGTTGGTCTGCCGGATAACTATCTGCCGTGCCTGATGTATCAGACACAGTGGATTGAGCAGCTGGGAATCGAGTCTCCGACCACTCTGGATGACTTTGTTGAAATGCTTCGTGCATTCAAAGAGAACGATATGAACGGCAATGGTGATACCACCGATGAGATCCCGATGTCCATCATGTCCGATTTCCTTCCGCAGATGTTTGGGTGGGCATTCGGCATGGATCTTCAGTCCGGTTTCTATGCGGATGAAGAAGGCGTTGTTCATTATGGCTACTATGAGGCAGAGAACTATAAGAACTATCTGACATTCCTGAACGGTCTCTATGAAGAAGGACTGCTGGAGATGGAATTTACTTCTCTGACCCGTGACCAGATCACCGAGCGTTTCGCAAACAACATTACCGGTGTAACCTTCGACTACAGCTGGCAGATGTCTCAGCTTTACAGCACCCAGTTTGTAGAGTATGATCCTGAGGTTGGCGGAATCGTTGTTGGTGTAGAGCCTCTCAGCGGCGAGTATCAGGGATATTACAGCGGAACGAACCCGGTTAAGGGTATCTTCGGTGTAAACAAGGATGCACAGGATCTTGATCTTGCGATCAAGTTCATTGATTACGCAATGAGCGAAGAGTGCCAGACCATGTACGCATGGGGTATTGAAGATCTGTCCTACACCGTTGATGAAGATGGAAACTTCAACTACACCGAGCAGGCGCTCAATGATAACAACTGGCTGCAGCAGGTAGGTATCAATCCTCCGAACCTGCCGTACCACAACGATGCAGCAGCTACCGACGTTCTCCTTCCGACATGGCATGTAGAGACCGACAAGAAGCTGGCTGAGTCTTCCCACTCTCCGTGGCCGTTCATCTATGCAACCGAGGATGAGTCGGAAGAGATCCAGATGTATCTGACCGACATCCAGACCTATGTTCAGGAAATGCACATCAAGTACATCACCGGTGCTGAGAGCCTTGATACCTTTGACAACTACCTGTCTACTCTGGAGTCCATGGGTATCGAAGATCTGCTTGCAATCAAGCAGGGTCAGTATGACAGATACAGCGGTAAGTAATTCCGGAATCCGAGTGGAAGAAAACGGAGTTGGAAAACTGACAGGATAAAACAGAAGAAACGATAAGATAATTGGGCAGTCCCGGATGAAAATCCGGGGCTGTTTTCAGTTACGCGGGCAGCGAGTCGGGGCGAGGGCGCTTGCGCACCTATCAGACGAGCGCCGCGATAACGAGAGAAACTCGCACAGCGTGTTTCTCCCCGTTGAAAGAGAGGATGAGAAAAAAGAATCCGGAGACAGGAAGAATTGCACAACAGCGGGAATTCTGGTATACTGGGAGGCAGAAAGTCAGCGCAGGTCTGTGTCCGAAATGAAAGGAAGAAGATCAGCACAGAGCTGTGCCTGAAATGGAAGACAGACGCAGGAAACAGTAACGATTTAGTCAGGAATAATCAGGAAAAAGGAGACCTCATGAAATTCATCCATACATCGGACCTTCACCTTGGAAAACGCCTCAATGAGTTTTCACTGATTGAGGATCAGAGATATATTTTAAAACGGATACTTGACATTGTCCTTGCGGAGAAGGCAGACGGTCTGATCATTGCCGGAGATATTTATGATCGTCAGGTGCCGTCAGCGGAATCCGTTCAGCTGCTGGACTGGTTTCTGACGGAACTGGCAGGGTACAAAGTCCCGGTATTTGCTGTCAGCGGAAACCATGATTCGGCAGAGCGGATTGCGTTTGGCTCCCGGCTGATGAACGGCCGCGGAATCTATCTTTCCCCCGTGTATCAGGGAAAAACAGAGAAAATCGTTCTGCAGGATTCCTTTGGACCGGTGAATCTCTATCTGCTGCCGTTTATCCGTCCGTCTGTTGTGCGTCACGCGCTTGAGGAGGAAAATCTGGAAATTCTTTCCTGGCAGGATGCGGCAGAAGCTGCGGTCAGTCGAATGGAGATCAATCCGGAAGAACGAAATCTTCTCGTTGCCCATCAGTTTGTAACCGGTGCCAGCCGCTGTGAATCGGAGGAATTCATGGTCGGAGGCATTGACCGGGTGGATGGCTCTGTCTTTTCTGTGTTTGATTATGTGGCGCTGGGGCATATCCACAGCCCGCAGCACATTGGACGTGAGACAGTCCGTTATTGCGGAACGCCGCTGAAATATTCCTTTTCCGAAGCCGAACAGAAAAAATCGGTCACAGTGGTTGAGCTGCAGGAGAAGGGAATGGTTCGGCTGAGAACAATCCCGTTAAAGCCGCTTCATGATCTGCGGAAAATTCGGGGAACCTATCTGGAAGTGACGGTCCGGTCCTTCTACGAGGGCAGTAATACGGATGATTATCTGCAGATCACACTGACGGATGAAGAGGATGTTCCGGATGGGATGCAGAGACTGCGTGTCATCTATCCCAACCTGATGCGTCTGGAATATGATAACCGACGGACAAGAGAGAGCAGGAGTGTGGAGCAGGTGCAGGAAGTGGAAAAACGCTCCGGAATGGAGTTGTTTGAAGAATTTTATGAACTGCAGAACAATCAGCCCATGAGTGAGCAGCAGAAAAAATTTGCCCGGGATCTGTTCCGGGAGATTCAGGAGAAGGAATGAGACCAGAACAGTTAGTAATCAGTGCATTTGGACCATATGCAGGAGAAACGACCATTGATTTCACCTTACTTGGCGATCATGGATTATATCTGATCACCGGTGATACTGGTGCCGGAAAAACAACGATTTTTGACGCGATCACCTTTGCTCTCTATGGGGAAGCCAGCGGCGACGTGAGAGAACCGGGGATGTTCCGGAGCAAATATGCGGCGGATGACAGAAAGACATTTGTGAAGCTGACCTTTCTGTGCCATGGAAAACGGTACTGCGTGACAAGAAATCCGGAATATCTTCGACCGAAGGGAAAAGGAACCGGATATACACTTCAGAAAAGCGATGCTGAGCTGTATTTTTTCGATGAAAGACAGCCAATAACGAAAACAAAAGAAGTCACCCGGGCAGTGACACAGCTTCTTGGCCTGGATTACCGTCAGTTCACGCAGATTGCTATGCTGGCCCAGGGCGATTTTCAGAAGCTTCTTCTGGCAGATACATCAAGCCGCAGTGAGATTTTCCGTCAGCTGTTTCATACCGGTCAGTATCAGGAGCTTCAGAACCGGCTCCGCGATCAGGTGAAGAAGCAATGGGCCCAGTATGATGAGCTGCGCAGAAGCATCGGACAGTATCTGAGCGGAATCAGCTGCGACCCGGTCGAAGGCGGTCCGATGGAAAATCCGGAGAAAGCTGCGCGGCATAATGAATTGCGCGCAGAGCTGGAAGAACTGAAAAAGGGGAAATTTGAGGAAAAGGTAATCCGGGGGATGGAAATCCTGGATGAGCTTCTTCGCGAGGGCGAACAGGAACTGTCGGATCTGGATCGGCAGGCAGCAGAAGCAGAAGAAAATCTGGCTGCAGAAGAGCGGCTGCTGGAGCAGCTGGCAAGAAGAGAACAGATTCAGACGGAACAAAGAGAAAGAGAAGCGCTGCTGGAGGAGCTGGAGCCCGTGCTGCGTCAGAAAGAAGATGCACTGACACAGGCGAAGCAGGAGCTGGAGAAAAAAGAAGAAATCAGCAGCCGGATCCGCGACTGTCAGGCAAAGCTGGAGCAATTCGCGGAATTGGATCGCGATCTGAGCCGACAAAAGCAGATGGAGCTGCAGATTCAGCAGATGGAAGGATCGCAGACACGCAGACGGGAAAAACTGGAACAGGAAAAAAGAAGACTGACAGAAAACCGGGCGGAGCTGGAAGATCTGCAGACAGCCGGTGAAGAACTGCAGCGCTGCCAGAATCGGTATGATCAGGCGTCCCGCTTCATGAAACATCTGGAGCAGTTGACAAAACAGCATCTGGAGCAGGAGCGCACGCTGATACAATTACGAAATCAGAACGGTACAGCTGCACAAAAAGAAGAGGAGTGCAGAGCTGCGCTGGAAAGAACGCAGGCTGCTTTGGAGCCGCTTCAGAATGCCGCGAAAGAGGAACTGGAAGCCCGGCATCGGATGGAAGACATGCAGAACCGTCTGGAGCAGATCCGTCAGCTGTGCCAGGAATTTTCGTCTGCGAAAGCATGTTATCAGGATGCGGTTTCTGACAGAAACAGAAAACGGGATGAATACCAGCATCTGGAACAGATGTATTTTGACGAACAGGCAGGTCTGCTGGCGGAAACATTAACAGAAGGGAATCCATGTCCTGTCTGTGGATCAAGAAATCATCCGGAACCGGCCAGAAAGTCGCAGAAAGCTCCGGACAAAGCACGTTTGCAGAAAAAGAAAGAGGCTGCGGACAAAGCACAGGAACTGGTTGCGCAGCTCAGTGCCCGCGGCGGCTATCTGAAAGACCGGATCCGGGAGATTCAGAAAGTGCCGATTCCGGAAGAACTGACGGACAAAAATTCCGCAGGCGCAGAAAATCAATCATCCATTCCTGCGGAACAGGCAAAAACGACAGCAGAATTTGTGCGTCAGCTGGAACTGGCAAATCATCTGGCGGGCATTCGCTGGAAGCAGGCTGCCGAAAAAAAAGCAGGCTGGGAGAGAATGCAGAAAGAAGAAGCGGACTTGCGCACGGCCTATGATCGTTTACGAAAGCAGCAGGAGCTGCAGCAGAGGCAGCTTGTGTCATTGGAAGGAAATCAGAATGCCATTCAGCAGCAGCTGAACCAAGTTTCTGAGGAAGCGTTTTGTTTTCTGAAGCAGCTTGACTGTGGATATACGGAAAGTGGGGAACCGGGTCAGCTGCTGACTCATTTTCCGGCGGTGATGGAATCGCTGGAGGTCAGCAGAAAAAGAAGACAGATCCGTCAGAAAAGAAAAAAGGAGCTGGAGCATCAGATTCGGATAAAAGAAACGGAGCTTTCAAAACAGGAACAGTCTCTGACAGAAGACGCGATTGTACTGGAGCGGAGCCGGACAATCCGGACCCAGCTGGAGGAGCAGATTCGGACGCGGAACATGCAGCTGGGAGAGGCGACCCGGGAGGATACCGCTGCAGCGGTAAACAAATTCCGTGCAGCGATTCAGGAAATGGATGCTGCCTTTTCCCGCGCCGAAAAGGAGTGGAGAACCTGTCTGGATCAGATCACGGCATTGCGCGGTGCCATATCAGCGCTGAAACAGCAGTTGGAACAGACAGGAGAAGGGAACAGAGAAGAGAGCGAAGCGAGACGCCTTGTATGGATGGAGCAGAAAGACCGGTTCACGTCCAGAAGGGCGGAGCGATATGCGGCAAATCGAAACAACCGTTCCATCCACGAGGCGGTCAGCCGCCGGCAAACGGAGATGGAACGGGCGGAACAGACCTATGTATGGATGAAATCTTTGGCAGACACGGCAAACGGCAATCTGAACGGCAAACAGAAAATCGACCTGGAAACCTATGTCCAGACTGCCTATTTTGACCGGATTCTCCGCCGTGCAAATCTGCGTCTGCTGACGATGAGCGGCGGTCAGTATGAACTGAAACGGCAGAAAGAAGCCGGGAATAAAAAAGAAAAAGCCGGTTTGGAACTCGCTGTCATCGATCATTACAATGGAAGTGAGAGAAGCGTGAAAACGCTGTCCGGCGGCGAATCGTTTCAGGCATCGCTTTCTCTGGCACTTGGACTTTCCGATGAAATCCAGGCGTCAGCAGGAGGAATCCGTCTGGATGCCATGTTTGTAGACGAGGGCTTCGGGTCGCTGGATGAAGCATCTCTGAATCAGGCAATGAACGCTTTGAATAGTCTGACAGAAGGAAACCGCATGGTAGGAATCATTTCCCATGTGTCAGAGCTGAAGGAACGGATCCAGAAAAAAATACTTGTGACAAAATGCCGGAACACCCAGGGAACAGGAAGCCGGGCTGAGGTGGTTTCTGATGTGTAACCGGCAGAGACAGCAGTGGAATTGCATAAAAACGGACAGGAAAACAGGACATGTAAATCCCGTTGAAATTAATCGATTCATACGATATACTATAAGAACAGGGTTTTAGGAGGACGCGTATGATTGGTACATATAAAACAGCAGCACTTTGTATATCAAGAGTAGATGATGCTGTCTGCAAAGAATTTGTTGAGTATCTCAATCGGACGCTGGTTTCGATGGGATTTCGGTTACTGGTTTTTAATGTGAATTCGGATCTTTTCATGGGAAAGGTTTCTGAAATCGGAGAAGGTTCTGTCTTTGAACTGATTCCATACGACAGAATTGAGGCTGTAATTGTGATGGATGATCGTCTGAAGCAGCCGAATCTGACGGAGACGATCATTCAGCGTGCCTGTGCCAATCAGGTGCCTGTGCTGCTGGTAGATGGAGAGAGAGAAAACTGCATTAACATTCAGTTTGATTATGAATCCAGTTTCAAGCAGATTGTCCGCCATCTGATCGACGTCCATGGAGTCCGTTCGTTTCACTATATGGCCGGTCTGAAAGACAATGACTTTTCTGAACTCAGAAAACAGTGTGTGGCACAGGTTCTTGCCGAGTATGGAATTCCTTTTGATGAGACGATGGTAAGCTATGGCGATTTCTGGGCGCAGCCGGCAAGAAACGCAACTCAGAAACTGATCGATGAAAAACGTCTCCCGGAGGCTCTGGTCTGCGCCAACGATGTAATGGCTCTTGCTGCGTGTTCGGTGCTTCAGGCCAATGGCTATCGAATCCCGGAGGACATCCTTGTGACGGGCTATGATGGGATTGAAGAAATCAAGTATTCCACACCAAAAATGACAACTTCTTTCTGTGACTATGGAGATCTGGCGGCGAAAATCGGAGAAATTCTTCAGAGGTACGAAAACGGAGAGCAGCCGGAGAAAAAGCAGCTGGTTGTTCCCCGGCTGTTGATCTCAGAATCGTGCGGATGTGTGGAAAAGACACCGGCGAACGCGGCTTCCTACGTAAACAATCTGGAAAGCGGTCTGTATCGTTTTAAGAATGAAAACAGAAGCCTGAATGATATTTCTGTTAAGTGCCAGACCTGCGAGTCCATTGAGGAACTGGCAGATGTGCTCCGGCATCGAATCTTCTATGACATGTGCTGCGTCTTGGACGCGGAGTGTATTGATGAGACAGTTGATCCGGCAGCTGCGGAGGCGGAGAAGAAACAGAAAATGGGGGAGAGGCGTTATGTGGTAATGGATACCGACATCAACTTGCAAGATGGCCCCTACGAGATTGAAAAATCGGAACTGATTCCACGGATCGAGCAGGTTTTCGAACGGGGAATTCCTTTGATTTTCTGCGCGTTAAGCTACCTGACTGCTCCGATGGGATATGTCTGTTTCCACTACAATGATTTTGACGATCAGAACTACAATAAGATTCCTCAGACGACCAATGCGTTGAATCAGGCAATCAGCGGATACCGCAATGTGCGCCATCAGCACTATCTGAAACGTCAGATCGAGGAAATGTATAAATATGATGTGCTGACCGGTCTCTTCAACCGGAATGGCCTTGTTCGTGCATATGACCGGCTGTGTGAAGCGGAAAAGGAGCGGACAGACGCAGTCACGCTGATCATGGTGGATCTGGATGGATTGAAGGGAATCAATGATCAGTATGGTCACAACGAAGGGGATTCTGCGATTCGAACGGTTGCCTGGGCGCTCCGCTGCGTCTGTCGGGAGGAAATCTGTGCGAGAATGGGTGGAGACGAGCTGATCGCTGTCTGCTGCGGACAGCACGATCCGGATCAGATTCGCAGGGAAATCAGTGAATATCTGGAGTCATACAACCGCACTTCCGGTAAACCCTATCAGGTTTCTGCCAGTGTGGGCGGCTATGTATCAGACCGGTTTGCTGGTCTGGACGAGTTGATCCGTCGGGCAGATGAGCGCATGTATCAGGATAAGCAGAAGAAGAAAAATCGGAGACGATAATCGGAAAAAGAGGAACAGAAAACGTTTGCTTCATCGGAATGAATGAGAAGGTCGATTTGCGCGACGAGCCGCAAATCGGCCTTTAAAAACTAAAATAGTACAATAAGTTAATAGGATAATTTGAAACAACTATGATATGATTAGAGAAAATCAGCTTGGAAAAGGGGTAATGATCATGGTTGAATTAACAAATACAGAAGAAAACATTATGAAGTGTCTCTGGAGTCTGAATAAAGATGCAACGGTAGCGGATCTGCTTTCCAGTCTGGAAGAAACGTTTGATAAAAGCTATGCGCGGACAACAATCAGTGTTTTTATGTCCTATTTACGCGATAAAGGCTATGTAGCCTACGAAAAAAGAAGTCATGCGTTTGTTTACCATCCGCTGATCAGTGAAGAAAGCTACCAGAAGGAGATGCTGAAGCGCCATCTGGAGCGGTATTTCAACAATTCTCTTCCGGCGTTTGTCGAAGCAATCCTTGTAAATCTGGAGCCGGATGAAAAAACGAGCGATGAGATACTGAGAATCATGACGGATTATCGGGCAAAACTGGGCTGATTTGTAAAAGTCGAAATGGTCGATTTGATCTGTTTGCTATTTTTAACCTTCCTGTCTATACTTGGAGTAACAAATGAAAAAATTTGTTGAAAAGATGTTACACCAGAGAAAATGCAGGAACAAAAGCGTCAGAAGAGCTGCGAAGCGGGCGATTCGATGGAAAAATGACAGGAGGGTAACGATGGTGACAAAAAAAATCGGTCGGATGGAAGAAAAGAAACTATATCATCAGATTTTTGCATCTCTGTGTACCAATGAAAAGGAACGGCTTGCACTATATAACGCGCTATCCGGGACAACAGAAACCGATGCGGATCGAATTGGGCTGAAATTTGAAACCGAAGGCGCGGTTTTGTTCAAAGAGGGAGGAGCGGAGTTTCGGTTTTCTCTGGCCGGGTCGAATTTGTCAGAATCGGAATTTCCGGAACGGATATCCGGATGTGCCTGATGCCGTCTGACTGCAATCCATGGAAACCCATTTCTGTTTCCGGTGAACGTGAAAAGAAGCGAAAGAAAAAGCGGATACCTGCAGGAGACAATTGTCTCTACAGGCATCCGTTTTTTTGTGAGCAGTGAGCAGGTGAATCTCGTGCCTCTATCCGCTGCGGGAATCAGGCTGGGCTGGCGTGAGCGGAACGCAGTTCGTTAGTCACTGACTTTGGCAGTTTCATCTTTTGTGCTGTTGACGCGGATGAACAGGTGCTGGGAAACAAGAAGCGGGCGGAGAGCCATGTAGATGACTGTTACAAGAACAATCGATACAACGGCGTTGATAAAGGTTGCGGCGGAACTCCATTTCGTCAGCATAGAATTCACTTCCTGCGGAACACCAAGTATGTACTGCTTATAGAAATAACCGACAAGCGGATCAAAGATAATGTTAAATCCAAGTCCGGCAGCAGAGGAAAGAATGACCCATTTCATCTGATAAGAGGTTGGATGATTTTCGGAAAGATGCGCTGCCCGGTGAGCAACAAGGCCGGTGATCAGACCGATGCAGAGTTTCAGAATAAAGGTCTTCGGCGCGCTGGTGATATAGGCCGGATTCATCAGATCCGCGATAGTCATACCGAGAGAACCTGCAACACCGCCATAAGTACCGCCAAGAAGAAGCGCGCAGAGAACACAGAAGGCATTCCCCACATGAAGAGCTGAGCCTGTTCCTGGAATATCAATTTTCAGATACATAAACGCAACGTAGCTCAGGGCGGCAAACAGTCCTGTCATAGCAAGCTTTAATACTTTTTCATTCTTCATATAAAATTCCCCTTCCTAATATATAAATAAAGTTTTCGAAACGGATTTCCATTGGCAACGCCCCGGATCGTGGAGCTGTTTACGGATCCTTTTCGGAATGCAACAAGGATACCACTAAACTGACCATTTAAAAAGTACCAATTACAATAAAAAATACAGGGTCAATTATAGAAATGATCTGTTCATAAATCCTGTACCCCGTTCATATGATAGGATAAACGGTTGGACGTGTCGTTCAAATCATACCGTTTTGGAGGAAATGCCAATGAATGACTGGGGGATGTCTGTACTGAGTTGCTATCCGCTGACTGTCAGAGGAACTCGAAAAGTGCGGGGAGCGCTTCTCTGTGACACTGCGGAGGGAAGTTTTCTTCTGCAGGAGTATCATGGCAGCGAAAAGCGGCTTTGGCGGGAGGCGCAGATTCTGAACTTTCTGCGGGAAAAGGGCGGTTATCTTGTGGATTCTGTCATGGAGGATCGGGAAGGAAAGCTGCTTAACCGCAATGATGAGGGAACCGGCTACATCATGAAGCGATGGTATCTGTTTCCGGAGTGCAGCGTAGGAAACAGGAATGATATCTGTCAGGCAATCCGGTTTCTGGCGAAACTTCACCTGCTGATGCGGCAGCTGCCCGAGTTTCTGGAACCGTCATCCGCTTCGGAGGCTTCATCTGACCGCAGCCGGCCGTCAAACCGGGACACGTCCCTCCTTTCCCTGTATGAAAAGCATACACGGGAACTGCACCGGGTCAGAGCCTATCTGCATCGGAAAAAGAAAAAGTCCGAACTGGAAGAGCATATCATGAAGAGCTTTTCGACAATGTATGGGCAGGCAGAGTCGGCCATGGCAAATCTGAAGCAGTCTCCCTGTCTGGAGCTGACTGCAAATGCAGAGAAAAAGGGCTGGGTCTGTCACGGTTCCTACCATCAGCATAACGTTCTGATTGGCAGCGGACAGATTGCGGCAGTGAATTTTGAGCACTATGGAACAGGACTTCAGCTGACGGATCTGTATCAGTTCATGAGAAAGGTTCTGGAAAAGCATAACTGGAACCAGGAACTGGGGCGAATGATGCTGGAAGAATATCAGCGGATCCTTCCGCTGGAGCCGGGTGAGAAGGCTGTTTTGTATGCCATGTTTGAGTATCCGGAGAAATACTGGAAACAGATCAACTTCTATTTCAATGGGAACAAAGCGTGGACTGCAGAAAAGAATGTGGAAAAACTGAAAATCGCGGTCAGTCAGGCAAAAGCGCGGGAACGCTTCCTGCAGATAATCCGCTGATCTGCTTGAAATCTGCCTGATTTTTTCCGGAGAGGGAATAATTGAACTGGTAATGCAGTGATAAACTACTGCATTACCCTGCGAAAGTATTTGACGAGAACGCAAATATAGGATACAATGTGATTATGTCACTTAATCGTTTAAGAATGGATGCTTCATGCGCTGGGGAAACGTGTCGGCGACGCGGTCAGCCGGATCTGTGTGAGCTGCGGGCGCAGCCCGCTGAAACCGGGAGGAGAAGAAATGAGTTTACAAGTTACGAATCTTACAAAGAAATATGGGGAGAAAACAGTTGTTGATCATCTGAGTTTTTCCATGGAGAAGCCAGGTGTCTATGCTCTGCTTGGAACAAATGGAGCGGGAAAAACAACCTCAATCCGCATGATGCTTGGAATGCTGGCGAGAGATGAAGGCGAAGTGCTCTGGAATGGAGCGCCGTTGTCCACCGCAACCTGCAATGTCGGATATCTGGCAGAAGAGAGAGGTCTGTATCCGAAATATACCCTGATGGATCAGTTGATTTATTTCGCCGGTCTTCGCGGTGTGTCGAAAGCTGAGGCAAAGAAGCGCATCAAATATTGGGCAGAGCGTCTGGAGGTGGAAGAATACCTGTATCCGAATCAGGTAAAAACAGATTCTGCAGAAAAGAAAAAAACTGGACTGTTTGCGGCAAAAGCACCGAAAAAGGCAAAGCCAAAACTGGCCGATCAGCTATCAAAAGGAAATCAGCAGAAAATCCAGTTCATGACAGCCCTGATTTCCGATCCGGAGCTTCTGATTCTGGACGAGCCGCTTTCCGGTCTGGATCCGGTCAACACAGACCTGTTCAAAGGAATCATCCGGGAAGAGATCAATAAAGGAAAATATCTGATCATGTCCAGCCACCAGATGGCAACAGTCGAAGAATTCTGCACGGACATCACCATCATGAATCGTTCCAAGGCAGTTCTTCAGGGACATCTCAATGAAATCAAGAAGAGCTATGGCCGCGTCAATCTGTCTCTGAAAGTAGAGCAGGACATCGAGTCCTACATTCGTCAGGCAGGCGCGTCCATCGTGTCGGAAAAGGAATTTGAATATCAGCTGAAAGTAAGCGGGGAGCAGCAGGCAAACCATCTCCTTGGCAATCTGATCAATGCGGAAATCCCGATCATTACCTTCGATCTTCGCGAGCCGTCTCTTCACGAAATCTTTGTGGAAAAGGTAGGTGAAGCCAATGACGCTGAGTAAGAAAGACTTTCAGGGAACCGGAAAGGTATTTTCCTTTACGCTCCTGCAAATGCTGAAAAACAAAGCAAACCTGGTATCACTGATCATCATGGTTCTCTTTTCCCTTCTCAGTGTTCCGTTCATGGTGCTCACAGGCGGAGCGGACATGCACATGGATGAGGAGTTCATGATTCAGACGGCATATATCAGAAACGAGACAAACTACACGATCGACCTGGAACAGATTGCCGAGCTGGAGCCGGAACTGTCCGCGATCGCGGTAAAAGAAGCAGAATTTGAGGCAGAAGACTATGAGGCACATCTGAACCCGGGAGAACTCCTGATCCGGATTTATCAGGAATCTCTGCTGGAAGGATTTGTCGTGGAAGCAAGTGCATTGACGGAAGATGAGTCGGAAAGCTATGAAGCGTCCCTGATGATGGGCGCGGTTCTGCGTGTGTTTGATCAGGCGAGATACGAGGCAATGGGAATTACTGAGGAACAGATCGCGGTAATCTCCAGCTCCTATGAAGTAAATGTGACGTCCGTGGATGATTTTCTGAATCCGGAAACCACGTCCTTTGATACAAGATACTGGCTTCAGTACATCTATGCAATCGTGATCATGGTACTCAGCATTCTTGCTGTCTCCTACATCATCCGTGCCATTGTCGAAGAAAAGGCTTCCAAGCTGGTGGAGCTGCTGATGGTAAGCGTAAAGCCGCTGGCTCTTGTTGTTGGAAAAATACTTGCATCCATGGTCTTTGTCTTTGGTATGATCGCATCCATGGTTCTTGGCTTTGTCATTTCCTATCTGGTCAGCAGCCTGTTTTTCGATGTGTCTGTGGTCGGCGGAATCTTCGGAACCCTGGGAATCTCGGCAGACAGTCTCAATGTGGACGCACCTGCCATTGTCAGCATCGTGATTTCCGTCCTGACCGGTTTTACAACCTTTTCCATTCTTGCAGGTCTGTTCGGCTCCGCCTGTTCCTCAACCTCTGAGATGGAAAGCGCCATCATGGCGCCAACCATGATCACCATGGCCGGTTATCTGGTCTCCGTTGCGATTTCCGGAATGAATGGAGGTCCTGTTGTGATTTTCTGCAGCCTGTGTCCGATCATCTCCGTGTTCTGCGGCCCGGTTCAGTACCTGGTTGGAAACATCGGATTTCCGGTTCTTGTACTCTCGTGGGTTCTGCAGCTGGCAGTTGTTGTTCTTTTAGCTCTGTTCTGCGCAAAAATTTATCGTGAGCTGATCATTTACCGCGGAAGCCGCGTTACAGTAAAGCAGATGATTGCCATGGCGATGGGAAAATCCGGGAAAGGAAAGGTGAACTGACATGAAACAGATCAAAGGAATCGGAAAAGTATTTCAGTTTACGCTTGCCCAGCAGCTGAAAACAAAAAGTTATGTGGCGCTGACAACGGTGGTTCTGATTCTCTGTCTGATGCTCCCGGCAGGAATCATGTCACTGGTGGAAGTGATCGGCAGCTCAGAAGAAGAAACAGTACCGCCTGCACTGGAAACCGTCTATGTGGTAGACCGGACCAAAGAAGAGCCGGTGTCTCTGTCTGTGCTGAACCAGCTGAAGAAGAAAGACTTTTCTGATCTTGTTTATGAAGATGCGGGAACGGACGTGGAGACAGCTCTGGAGCTGGCAGCCGGGAACGCGTACAGTCTGGTTCTTGTCATGGACAAGACAGACGACGGATATACCATGAATGTATTAACACCGGAAAACTCGCTTTTGACCGATACGGACACCGATGGTCTCTGCGAAGTGGTTAACAGCGGATTTTCTCTTGTCCTGATGCAGAAATCCGGGCTGAGCGCGGCGCAGCTGCTTCAGATGTCCATTCCGACAACAACAGAAATTGCAGAAGTGGAAGAGGGCGAAGTGGAATCGGAGGAAGAAGACGCGATGGAACTTCTGAAGATGGTTCTGGGGCTGATCCTTCCGTTTTTGAACATCATGATCCTCTACTTCCTGGTTCTCATGTATGGTCAGAGCATCGGAAACAATGTCATCATTGAGAAGACATCAAAACTGATGGATACGTTCCTTGTCTCTGTAAAACCGGGCGCTCTGATTTTCGGCAAAGTTCTTGCAATCACGCTTTCCAGCATTCTGCAGTTTTCCCTGTGGGCAGCAGCCGTTATCGTAAGCTTTGCTGTCGGAAGCGTTCTGGTACGAACCATCAATCCGGATACCGAAATGGTTCTTCTTCAGATTTTCGACAGTTTGTCCCTGTTCTCTGGACTGTTCTCTGTTTCCGGAATCATCCTTGCGCTGTTCATGGTGTTTGGCGGTTTTCTTCTGTACTGCTCCATTGCAGCCATCGGCGGTGCGCTGGCAGGCAAGCCGGAAGACTTGTCATCCACAAATGCCCTGTTTGTTCTGATCCTTCTGATCAGCTTCTTCTGTACACTGTATGCAGGCGGCATCGAGGGTCTGGGAATGGGAAGCGGAAATTCCGGATGGCTTGACTGGGTACCGTTTACCGCCATCATGATCACACCAAGCCGCATTTTGCTTGGTGAAGTGTCACTGATCAAGGGAATCGGTTCTCTGCTGATTGTCATTCTCACATCCGGACTGATCCTTGCCATTGCGGGAAAAATCTACCGGATGCTGTCCTTCTTCCGGGGCGATGTGCCGAAAATCGGTAAGCTGCTGAAGCTGCTGAAGGAAAAATAAAGATTGTGTAAGCGATAAAAGCAGCGTAAATGCGAAAACAAATCAAACAGCGGATTTTTCCACGGAAAGAGGCGTTCCAACAAGTTGGAATCCTCCTCCGGACCGGAAAAATCCGCTGTTTTTTCATGCAGTCGGCGAGTGAAACGACAAAAACGCCTGACGGTTAAGCAGACTGTCTGCCGTCAGTAACGTTCCTTTAGAAAGCTGGAAATGTTTGCGTGACCATAGTGCTGCATCTTTGCTTCATACTCGGTCAGCTTTCGCTGATACGCAGTCACATCGCCGGGCTTGAGGATACCTTCGTCCAGATACTTCTTAATCAGTGCGACCGCTTCCTTGTGTGAGGAAATCGTCAGATCCTTATAGTTGTTTTCCAGATTCATCTGAATGGCATTGAGCTTTTCTTCGATTGCTTTTTTCGCTTTTCTTCGTTCAAACATGTTAGGACTCCTTCCGGGAAAACTATGAGTTTATTGTAGCATGGAAAGGGGGAGGAAGCAAGAAAAAACCCTGGAGAATCATGCACTCTTGAATCTCCAGGGTTTTCATCAAATGCCGGCGACCGGGATCGAACCGGTACGGGTATCGCTACCCACGGGATTTTAAGTCCCGGGCGTCTGCCTGTTCCGCCACGCCGGCATAACTTAGTAAACTAAGTCAATGGATGGAGGTGGATTCGAACCACCGAAGCAAGTTGCAGCAGATTTACAGTCTGTCCCCTTTGGCCACTCGGGAATCCATCCAAGTTAGCAGAAATACTTCTAACAGATATAAATGATAACACAGAGTCATGGAAATTGCAAGCATTTTTTGAAAAAATCCGAAAATGCCCTGTCTGACAATGAAAAAGTCATTTTCCAGCCAATTGGCAGAACATGTCAGTCAATTCCATCACGCTCTCCTTTTTTCCGGTATTGATCCAACGAAAATACATGCCAATGACAGCGCCGGAGTAGTAGAAAACTTCATAGTCGGTCAGACCGGATCCGGGCAGAAGACATTCGCTGAGATACTGGTTGATCAGATTGGTGATCATCTGCGTATAGCCGGAAGCACCAAGCGTTTGGAGCATGGCAGAATAGGGTTCGAAAAAACGGATACAGTGCATCACCTGATCTCGGGTAAAGACGCTGTGAGAGAATCGCTTCCGCCGTTCCTGGTCGTATTCCAGAATCATTTCCTGAAGATAATCGCGCAGGACATCCACCTTTGAGACATAGTATTTATAGTAAGTCATGCGGGAAACGCCGGCTTTTGAAACAATGTCGTTGATGCGAATCTCTTCAAACTTCTGCTCGTTCATCAGTTGAATCAGTGCGTTGCCGATGCAGAGTCTGGTTGAGCGGCTTCTGAGTGTGCGCGGGCGGTCAAGTGTTGGTAATTTTATCATGGAATACTCAGCCTTTCCTGGTTCTGATTAAGCGCCTCCTGTTATAAATCAGAAGGCAAATGGGAAATATGTACATTAACTCCATTTTTGTAAATTGTATCACAAAATCGACTGTGTTACAATAACACATAGTAATAAAAACCAGTTAAATTATTACGGAGAATCCGGCTGACGAAGCCGGGAGGAGAAAGAAAGGCGTATATCAAATGAAAGTTGGAATTGTAGTAGATTCAGCATGTGATCTGAGAGAACTTGGGGAGTGGGGAAGCAGTGAGTATGATTTTACCGTAGTTCCGCTGAAGCTTGAAGTTGGGGAAAAAGAGTTTGTGGATGATGCCGGTCTGGATGTTGCCGCGTTCATGGAAGAAGTGGCTGCATATACCGGAAAGAGCGGAAGTGCCGCACCAAGTCCCGGTGAGTGGATGGAAGCCTTCGAAAAAAATGACATCACCTACGCGTTTACAATCACAAAGAATCTGTCCGGAAGCTACAACAGCTCCGTAGTCGGCAAAGAGATGACACTGGAAAAATATCCGGACAAGAAAATCTATATTCTGAACACCTATTCCACCGGACCGGAAATGTCTCTGATGGTTCGAAAAACAACCGAGTGCATCAAAGCCGGAAAAAGCTTCGAGGAAACGGTTCAGACCCTGGAAGAATACATCAAAACAACAAAGCTGTTCTTCATTCTTGAGCACATGGACAATCTTGTCCACAACGGCCGTGTAAGCAAGCTGTCCGGAAGTCTGGCCGGTCTGCTGGGAATCCGGATCTTCGGTCAGGCCAGTGACATCGGAACCCTGGAGGTGCTTCAGAAGAAGAGAGGAAAAATGACGGTCTACAACGTCTGCGTGGAAGAAATGATCGCAAGAGGATTCAAAGGCGGAAGAGTCATCATCGCTCACTGCCTGAATCCGGAAAAGGCAGAATATATCAAGACGCAGCTGCTGGAAAAATACCCGCAGAGTGACATCCTGATCATGCCAGCCGGCGGTCTGGACACCTTCTATGCGGAAAAAGACGGTATGCTGATCGGATTTGAAACCGAAAGCAGATAAATGGCCGGTCAGAAACAGAATGCGGCAGCAACTGCGAACCGCAGCGGGGCAAAGGACATTGATTCGGAAATTGTAGAAGAATTGTAAGAAAAAAGTAAATGACAGCGATAGAATGTCTGTGATATACTGATTCCATCCCAATCATTGTGACAGGATGACTGCAGAAAGAGATTAGCAGCGGCAATGATAGAAAGGACGGAGAGAAGTATGAGAAAGAGATTCTATGCTGTCATTTTAAGTTTAGCGGTTGCAGCACAGTCGGCAGCAGTTCTGGCTGCAGAAACGGACAACTCCGCAAAAACATCAGGTACGGAAACAATTGCAGAAACAGTTGAAGAAATCCTTACAGAAACTGTCGGGTCTGCCGAACTGGAAGGGACAGACAATGTCTCTGACGGATCCGAACTGCTTCGCGGAATCACTGCGGAAAATTACCCGCTGGTAGACGGTTCCACGGCAACGCTGCCCCTGTCTGCAGCAGTTTACCGCCTGGTAACCGGCTGTTCCCTTCGCGAAGCGGACGAGGCAATCGTCCACAGCAAAACAACAAATTCCTGGCTGAAGCTTGTCAATGATGAAGTTGATCTTCTCATTGTAGCGGACAAAAACG
This sequence comes from Lachnospiraceae bacterium, assembly GCA_017472605.1. GTDB lineage: Bacteria > Bacillota > Clostridia > Lachnospirales > Lachnospiraceae > Anthropogastromicrobium. The sequence goes on along the minus strand of JAFUPV010000025.1, from coordinate 9,839 downwards.
AAACTGTGGATGCCGCCATGGCAGAGGCAGGTGTCAGTCTGGACATCAAGCCCATCGCACTGGATGCGTTTGTGTTCATGACCAACGAGGAAAATCCGGTGGAAAGCCTGACACAGCAGGAAATTGTGGATATTTATTCCGGAGCGATCACCAACTGGTCACAGGTTGGCGGAGAAGACAAGGAAATCATTCCGTTCCAGCGCAATGAGAACGCGGGAAGCCAGACTGCCATGAAGAGTCTGGTCATGAATGGCGTGGAAATGATCCCGCCGGAAAAACTGGAAATCGCCACCATGAGCGGCCTGCTGGAAGCCGTTGCCGCTTATAACAATGAAGCAAACGCCCTGGGTTATTCCTATTATTACTATTCCAATCTGATGTATCAGACGCCCGGTCTTCGGTTCATGGCAGTTGACGGCGTTGTTCCGGGAAATGAAAGCGTACAGGACGGTTCCTATCCCTACATCGCCCAATACTATGCGGCAGTGCGCAGCGACGAACCGGAAGGAACACCGGCGCGCCAGATCTATGACTGGCTGACCACCACCTCCGGACAGGAGCTGGCAGCTGACCTCGGTTACATTCCTGTGGACACGGAAGTAAAGCCGGAACAGGTTCACTACGACGAATATGCGACCGCACCGATTCCTATTGCAGAGGATGAGCGCCTGATCGTGCTTGCAGGAAATAACACCATGCTGGTTCTGGACCAGAACGGAGCAATCACGCAGAAATTTGAAAATGCGTCGGGCGGAAGCAGCAATCGGAACTACTGGATGGATGCGGAAGTTGTTTCCGTTGATACTCCCATTTCCATCAGCATCAAAACAGGGGAAGGGGAATATGATTATAAAGCAGGTCTGTACTCGCTGAAGGAAGACCGCTGGCTGATCGAACCGGAATATACGGAAATGTATATCCTCAGCGACAATCTGGTAACGGACAGCTCCATCATGGTGGGCGGCGGTGACCTGATGAAAATCGACGGAACCGTCCTCGCAAGCACGGAATACTATGCGTTCACCCGCCAGGGAGACTTTGTTTTCGATGATACCCGGTTATATGATCTGGAAGGAAATGTGCTGGCAGAGCTGAACGGTTATGTAAATCAGGTATTTGATGACAGAATTTTACTTTATGACGAGAATGGAAACGTTCAGATGCTGGATTCCAGCGGAACGGTTCTGTGGCAGATGGGATCCGAGCTGACGATGATCGAGAACTGCGGCTCCTTCCTGAACTGGGTCGATGCCAACGGTGCCGGAATCATTACCGATCTGGACTTTAACCGGATGACCGATGATGTTCAGTTCTATCAGAACAACCCGAACCAGGGACTGATCGGTGCGGGACTCCGCCTGCAGGCACAGAGCCCGGACGGTCAGCAGAATCTGGTCAGTCTGGAGGACGGAGCCGGAAATATCTTCTATTATCTGTGCGACAGCAGCTATCAGATTCTGACTTCCTTTGCACCCGACTCGCCTCTGCACCTTACCGTGGATTATGCAGAGACCGAAAACATCCCGTGGACCTGGCAGGTAGATGAAAAGAATCAGTTCCATCTGACAAACCTGTGGACGGAAGAAACGCTGACCACAGAATTCTTTGGCACTCTGGATGGAAGAATTTCCGTTACGCAGAGCGGGAACACGGTTGCAGTCAGCATGAGTGACAGCAATTGGCAGTACAGCAGCGTGTGCTTCATCAATGGCCAGCAGGTTGGCGGTGTGTATGACAGCTGGATCAACCTTGTGGAAGCGGAAGATCAGATCATTGCCGTTTATTCCTATGATTATAAGACGGAAACCAGTCAGATGCACTATTACATGCCGGACGGAACGGAAATCAAAAACGGAGAAACAGGAGAAATCATCTATGCAGACGCGGACATCCGCTGCGTTCGCTATGGCTCCTACATCTATGTGGAAGATCAGGAAGGAAATCTCTATGTCAGACTGCTTGCTTCTGATGAGGAACGGATGGAACTGGAGGAAACTTACTATTAAACAGGAAAATCCTTTTGTTTCTTCTTGACGTACGCCTCAAAGAGTGATATGATAAAACCTATCAAAGCACTAGGAAATAGTGATCAGGACAGAAAGGGGATCCGAAACATGAACGTATGTCAGAATATCACAGAACTGATTGGCAAAACTCCATTGATGGAGCTGACAAATGTGGAGAAGGAGAAAGGACTGCAGGCAAAGCTGCTTGCAAAACTGGAATACCTGAATCCGGCAGGAAGTGCGAAAGACAGAATCGCCTATGCGATGATTACAGATGCGGAGGAAAAAGGACTTCTGAAGCCAGGCTCTGTTATTATTGAGCCAACCAGCGGCAACACGGGAATCGGTCTTGCTGCCATTGCTGCCTACAAGGGATACCGTGTCATTCTGACGATGCCGGAGACCATGAGCGTGGAACGCCGCAACCTTCTGAAAGCCTACGGAGCGGAAATTGTTCTGACAGAAGGAAAAAAAGGCATGGCAGGTGCGGTCGAGAAAGCCAATGAGCTTGCTGCCGGAATCGAAGGAAGCTTCATTCCCGGTCAGTTTACCAATCCGGCAAACCCGAACATTCACAAAGAGACCACCGGTCCTGAAATCTGGAAGGATACCGACGGTACTGTCGATATTTTTCTTGCCGGTGTCGGAACAGGCGGTACGTTAAGCGGAGTCGGTGCCTACCTGAAAGAACAGAATCCCGATGTGAAAATTGTGGCAGTCGAGCCGTCTGGTTCCCCGCTTCTGTCAAAAGGAACTGCCGGCCCTCACGGCATTCAGGGAATCGGCGCCAACTTTGTCCCGGACACGCTGGACACCTCCATTTACGATGAAGTTATCACTGTAAACGAAGCGGATGCCTACGCTGCCGGACGTCTGGTTGCCCGGAAAGAAGGAATCCTTGTTGGAATTTCCTCCGGAGCTGCCGTCCATGCCGCAGCAGAGCTTGCAAAGCGCCCGGAAAACCGGGGAAAGACCATTGTAGTTCTGCTTCCGGATACCGGCGACCGCTATCTGTCCACGCCGATGTTCCAGTAACTGATGTTTCAGTAATTGATGTTTCAGTAATTGAGTTTTGAGTAATTGAGTTTTGCTTTTTACCGATTTATCAGTGTTCTGTATCGATGTTCCGTAACAATGCGGACATTACCGGTACAGAACACTTTTTCTTTCTCTGGCAGTCTGTAAGCAGTACTTTTTCGTGCACGCGTGCTGCGAGCCGGGCGAGAAAACTTGCGCACGCATTCGGCGGGCAGTCGATAACGAGAGGAACTGGCGTATTTTTCCAGTTGTCTATGCACCCACTTATCTGGTAACAACCCGCTCAAACAGAAGCCCCACCAGAAACCAGAGCGGTGCATAGTCCAGCCGGATCACCCCCTGGATGTTGGTCGGTTCTTTGCTGTAATCCCAGGGACAGATTCCGCGCCTTCGCAGAAATTTCCCACTGGCAAATTCGGTGGCAAAAATCCCAATCATGTAAATGGTTCCCCGGATCAGTGTGTTCTGCTTTTTCAGCAGGCGTGAAACCGGTCGGATCAGAGCTGCCGCTCCGTAAATCGGGAACATCAGGATGGATGAATGTCCGGTCATCCGGTAATCATGGTGACGGGCAGAGTCACATCCAGTAAAAAAGATTTCAATAAAAAGGCCGATCAGGCCGCATTTCAAAAAGTTATGAGTCGTCTTCATAGAAAAAGTATGGGCAGAAAAGTATCCATCTATGCAGAAAGAATTCAGCAGAATTGCATATATCCGTTCTGGTGAATTGACATTTTCTCATCATATGTTATAATGAAAACATATGTTTTGTTTGTGCGAGAAAAGGGGGGACAAAATGAATTCATACGTGAAAAATCTGAACCGAATCGAGTTTGTAATCACGTTTGCATGCACGGGACGCTGCAAGCACTGTTCCGAGGGCGAACACAAAGAACAGGGCGAGCACATCGACGCGGAAGCAGCGGCAAAAGTCGTGCGGGATGCCGCTGACCAGTACAAAATCCAATCCGTAATGACCTTCGGCGGCGAACCGCTTCTTCATCCGGAAGCCGTGTATGCCATCCATGCCGCTGCCAGAGAAAAGAACATACCAAAACGTCAGCTGATCACCAACGGCTTCTTCAGCAAAGACAGTCAAAGAATCCGGGCGGTTGCCCAAAAGCTGGCCGAAAGCGGCGTGACGGACATTCTTCTTTCCGTGGACGCCTTCCACCAGGAGACAATCCCATTGGAACCGGTCATGGAATTTGCGGCAGCAGTCAATCAGCCGGGAATCCGCCTGCAGATGCAGCCGGCGTGGCTCGTCAGCGAAACACATGAAAATCCTTATAACCGCCGCACAAGGGAAATTCTTGCGAAGTTTGAGGCAATGGGGATTCCGGCAAACAGCGGAAATGTGATCTTTCCCAGCGGAAACGCGCTGAAATATCTGAGTGAATACTTTGAGAGTGACGCAGCGCATTCCAATCCTTACGAAGAAAATCCCAATGACGTTCGCGCAGTCAGCGTGTCACCAAACGGAGATGTGCTGGGCGGGAACATCTATCAGACCGGGATTTTGGAACTGCTGGAACGTTACAGACCTGGATGCTGTGAGCTGTGAGAGAAAAAATCATCGTGCCGCGAAGATTTGCTTTTTCGCAGGGCAGTGCAATCGGTTGCTTATAAGGATATGAAATTGGAGGCGCAAACATGAATATTCAATGGAACTCAAAAAATTACAAAGAACAGTTTTCGTTTGTTCCACAGTATGGAGAAGCAGTAATAAACCTGATAACCAGAGAAAAGGGATGCAGAGTGGTCGATCTGGGATGCGGCAATGGCACATTAACGAAAAAATTATCGGATGCAGGTTACGATGTGATTGGTATCGACGATTCCGCAGAAATGATAGCACTTGCCTCGTCTGAATATCCGGAGATTGCGTTTCGAAAAGAAAATGCATTGTCTTTTGAGTTACAGGAAAAAGCCGATGTCATATTCTCAAACGCAGTGTTCCATTGGATTGACAGAGAGAAACAGGAAGAGTTAGCCCGGAATCTTTCAAGACAGCTGAAACTTTCAGGTGAACTGGTGTGCGAATTTGGCGGTTATGGCTGTGCAGAAGCTGTGCATTCCACACTGGAAGCGTGTTTTCGGGAACGGAATATCGCTTACCCAAGAACATTCTACTTTCCGACAATCGGAGAACATGCACCAATTCTTGAAAAGTATGGGCTGCAGATCGAATATGCAGTTCTTTTTGACAGGCCAACGCCGCAGCAAGCCGACGATGGTCTGATTGAATGGATCAATATGTTTGTGAAAAAGCCATTCGAAAACATGGACTGGAACGTCCGGAACGAGATTTTAAACGATACAAAAAGCCGCCTGAAAGAGAAACTCTTCATCGATGGAAAATGGTATATCGACTATGTCAGAATTCGAATCCGAGCGCGGAAAGTAAGAGAAATGTAAAGAATGCTTCAGGCAGAGGCGGGTGATTGCTATGTTGAGAATATGTACAGAACAGGAATTTGAAAAATACATCGATTTTGTCTATCATCTTGCATTAGACCAGTCAAAATCGGGTTATCCCACCTACAGCGACGGGATTAAAACCAGGGAAATGTTTATCCAGCGTTCCCAAAAGGCATTTTCAAGAAATACAGAAGAGATCCTCCTTTTTGAATCGGACGGAGTCGTTGAGGGGTGGATTCACTATTACTGGCTGCCCGATGATAATTACCTGTCTACGGTAAGCTTCATTATCTGTTCCCACACAGAACAGGCGCTGCAGGAGTTTCTGGAATTTGCCAGGGAGCGGTTCAAGGGATATGACCTGTTTCTTGGTTACTCAACGGAGAACAGGCAGGCCGTCCATTTTTTGTCTGCTCACGGATTTGAGTGCATCGAGAACGATTATAACAATACTGCTTTTCTGGACCGCTATGAGCCGATTGCAGTAAGTGATCGTGTCATTCGTGTCACAAAAGAGAATTACGAATCCTTTCGCCGTCTTCACGACAACGTGGAGGGCGATATGTATTGGAATTCAGACAGAATCTATGCAGACCTTGACAATTGGATTATTTTCGTCATGCTTCAGGATGGTGAGCCTGTCGGAAGTGTGTATTACTTAACGGACGATGATGGCTGGTTTGAAATTTTTGGCATTGACAGGAAAGATGGGGTGTTTCGCGCGGAAATCTTCCGGGAATTATTGGGAAAAGCGCTGAACACCGCGAAGGAACTGGGTGGAAAATACATGACGTTTTTCTGTGAGGACGAAGAGCAGGAAATTGTTGGTACGCTTGGTTTCGAGTGTGTTGGTCAATATGTATGCTATCAATTGCAGCTTACTTAAGATTCCAGTCTGGAGGTGGAAACATGGACTACTATAAACAGATTTTCAAACGAAAATCGTTTCATCTGTTCAGGGATACCGGTGTGCTGACGAATCGAGAAATCCAGAGCATTCAGGACTTTATCCGAACGGCAAAACCGCTTAATCCTGAAATCAAAACAGAGATCTGCATCGTTCCCGAAACGGAAACCACCTGCAAACGGGGCGGCGAGTATTGCATCCTGTTTTACAGTGAAACGAAAGACGAGTATTTGCGAAACATCGGGTACCTTGGGGAACAAATTGATTTATACCTTGCCTCCCAAAACATTGGAGCCCTGTGGTTCGGTATCGGAAAACCGCAGCAGATGCAGAGGGACGACCTTGATTTTGTCATCATGATTTCTATTGCTAAAATGCCGGAAAACAAGTTCCGGAAAGACATGTTCAAGTCAAAAAGGAAACCGTTGGATGAAATCTGGATCGGTGATACGCTGAACGTTGCAGAGATTGTCCGCTTCACGCCAAGTGCCTGCAATACGCAGCCATGGATGGTCGAAAACGCAGACAATACGCTGAACGTGTACCGATACAAGAAACCGGGCAAACGAGGAATCATGCCGGCCGATCGGGTAAGATATTACAACAAAATCGACATGGGCATCTTCCTGTTCCTGCTTGAGACCTGTCTGGAGCACGAAAATTATGCTTACGAAAGAACTTTGTTTGCGGATACAACAGATGATGCGATTGAGCAGACGCTAGTCGCCAGATATGTATATTCAGAATAAGAATGGAGTCAGATTATGGAGGGAGAAAGAAAGATGAGACTGGATGGATTTGGACTGTTTGTGGAAGATATGGCAAAAATGATTCGCTTTTACAGAGATGTTCTTGGCTTCGAGATTCAGGAGGGAGAGGACACCTCAAATGTATATCTGATTAAGGATGGCACGTTGTTCCTTCTCTACGGCAGAAACGATTTTGAAAAGATGACAAGCCGCAGATATGAATATGTGAAGGGGCTGAATGGTCATGCGGAGATTGCTCTGTATGTGGATACATTCGAAGAGGTGGATGCTGAATACGAAAATGCAGTCAGCAAAGGCGCAGTGTCTGTTCTGGAACCGGAAACGGAGCCGTGGGGACAGCGGACATGCTACATTGCGGATCCGGAAGGGAATCTGATTGAGATTGGGTCTTTTAACAGGCCGTTTGCCCGGTAAGACTGAGGTGAGGCAGAAGGGGGATATCACATGACATATCAATACAACGAAATCGTATCAGCCAAAGCCTTATCGGATTTACGTGAATCGGTAGGTTGGAACCGGATGGAAAACGAGTATGAAAGCCCTTTGATGACATCCTTTTATCATATTGCTGTTTATGAAAACAGGAAACTGGTTGGATATGTTGACTGTGTGTCAAATGGTGTCACGGATGCTTATATTCAGGATTTGATGGTTCATCCGGACTATCAGGGAAAAGGGATCGGCACGGATCTGATGAATCAGATGATCCGGTATCTGAAAGAGAAACGGATCTATATGGTTTCTGTTGTTTTTGAAGAACGGTTAAAGCCGTTTTATGATAAATTTGGTTTCAATCAAATGCTTTGCGGGCAAATGGAAACCTTTACCAGCAAATAGTGAAATAGACAGGATATCATTACAATAATCAGATGGCACGTTCGAAGTTTAGGGACAGAAATCAGATAGAGAATGTTTTAAAGAATTGGGAGCTGGATTCTTTCGAAATCGGTGAACAGTTCAATGAAGGAACGGAAAAACTGATTTTCAGAGTCAAGACCCATTCTCAGGATTTTCTTCTGAAAGGACAGCCATGGGGAATACCGGAAGCAACGGTAAAGAGTAATGTCCGGGCGCATCTGTTTTTGGGAAATGAAAATGGAATGACTCCAGGGCTTTATCCGACGAAGACAGGAGAATTCTATATCAGTAATCAGGGGTACTGGTTTTATCTGATGGAATTCATTGACGGCAGGAAGATGGAAGAGACGCCGGAAGATGAATATAAGATTGGACAGGCAGCAAGAAAACTGCATGAGTTGCAGGGATACGATGTGAAATCACCTTTTACACAGAGTAAAGAGCATTTTTATACCTGGTTTAGAAAACACAGTTTTGTAAAAGAATTTGATGCGCTTCTTGATGCGCTACCTGATTTTGAAATGCTTGACCAATGCTTTGTTCATACGGATATTGGTCCGCATAATACTATGTTAAGGCAAGATGGAGAGGTTGTATTCATTGACCTGGATGATGCAGGTATTGGAAGCCGATATCTGGATCTCGGTTGGCCGTTTATTATGCAATTTGTTGATTTCAATCACAATACGGAAGAGATGAATTACCGGTTTGATCTGGCACAAAGTTTTCTGAGAGGATACTTTGGTGAGGGGAAAATCTCAAGAAAAGAGTATGACTTGTTATTTCAGGGGGCGATCCAGATGCATATCTCATATATGCAAGTCTATGGACCTTATGCGGTAGATTCGCTTTGGAAAATTTTACAGTTCGGAATAGAACAGAAGGAGATACTGTGGGAAATGATTGAGCAAAATAACTGTTAATCTTATTCGATATTTGAGGGAGGAAGAATGCTGCAATTGATAAAACGATGCCACGAATACTCATCAGGATATAAAGAGTATTGCCAGGAGTTGTATGATAATAATGTCATCTACTTTAGACCTGCGAATCCGAATCATATGGATGAAAATTGGTTCTCACGGACAAAAGGCTGGTATGACAAAAAGGAAAAAGGACTGGTTGAAGGACAACCGATTAGTTTCCACTATTGGGCAGTTGATGATGGGAAGTTTATTGGTGAATTTCAGCTCAGGACAGAATTTTCAGAGAAAGTGATGTTGGACATTGGAAGTATTGGCTATGCAGTAAGAGTGTCAGAGTGGGGAAAGGGATACGGAACGGAAATACTTCGCCAAGGACTGGAGATTGCGAAAGAGCATGGAATGGAAAAGGTATTATTGACAATTAATGAAAAGAATGCAGCCTCGATTCGTGTATGTGAGAAGCATGGAGGGAAATTAGAAGATACCATAGAAGCGCATAACGAAGCAGAAGGACATTACCTATTAAGACGTTATTGGATTACATTATGATTAACGGCAGGCAGGTGATAACAGGATGGAAAACTATATGGACGGCAAAACAACAATTAAATATTTGCAGAATTATATCAAAGAAAAAGACTATCATCCAGAACTGCTGAAAGATTACTTCCTAAAATTGTCCGAAGAGGTTGGAGAACTATCTCGTGCTATGAGAAAAGGACTGAAAGCACAAAATAGCACCGATATTTTAGGGACAGTCGATGAAGAATTGTGGGACGTAATTTATTATGCTTTGGCTATTGCAAACATATATGATATCGACATAGAACAAGTTGCTAAAGTTAAGTCTGAGATAAACGAAAGCAGATATCCTTCTAAAGTTAAGTTTGAAGAAGGTAGATAAATTCCAATT
>JAFUPV010000024.1 GCA_017472605.1 Lachnospiraceae bacterium | reverse complement strand
TCCTCTCATCCTGAAAATGATTCACCGCAGACTTAAATTTTTCAAATGAGTAACAGCTGTTTGCTGCCGTATCAAATCCAGATTTATTCTCTGTTTTCTCATCCGCTTCTGAGTCTATCTCTGTTCGAACAAAATAGGGACGAATCAGCAGGTTTTCCCCGTGACTCGTTCGATACTCCCGCATTCTCATTTCTTTAAAATTCAAAGCATGTACGTTTCTGCAAATATGAAAATCGACAAAATTTCCAATCCGGTCTCCGTCTCTGTTCTCCTTTTTCTTTGCCTTCTCCTTCGCAGAATGGCAGCAGGCTTCCGCGACCTTATATGCCGTTCCAAACGGAAAATGACTTCCAAAATATGCTACTCCAGCACACACACTGAACCCATAATCCTTGATACTCTTATCATCCGTTTCTCCATTTAATGAATATTTTGTAATTTCTCTGCAAAAATATTCTACAGTCGCCAGAGCAATCTTTGCATTACAAACATATGTGACATCATCGCCGGCAACCAGAATCTCACGGACAAAGAGATTTGTCTTTTTCTTTTCAAACTCTGGTAATCTCTCGCTGGAAGTCTCAAAAAATTGCTTCATACCTTCAAATACCGTTCGGTACGATTTTTTGATATGATATGAAACAGTTCTCATTGCATTAACTGCTTCCGAATAATCTGTTTTATCCTTAATGTAATTTCGAATTCTTATTCCCATGCTATTTCCATCAATGTGAACTACTGCAAGCATGCTGTCCACTCCTTTTTGCGAAATATAGCTCTCGAAATCCTTTTCCTGCTGGTTCTCCCTTTTTTCTGACGAATCTACCGCATTCTTTTTTAACAACGTTTCCGTACTTCCCCCCTCGTTACTCATTGGATACCCGGTTTCCAGTTCCGTTTTCATAATAGGAAGCGCACCAAGCGGTTTTGTCATCGGCATATCTGCTTTCACTTGATTCATCTTATCATTGAGCTTTTTATAATCTTCTGCATACAAGTTTCCCTGATCAATATATGCGATTGCAAGAGGCAGGGAATATGTATTTTTCAAAATATAATATGACATTTTTCGGTTAATCTTTTTACATAACTCCTCATTACTGAACATAACATACGCATTACCGCCACCAATAAACAGAACCTCTATATCCTTCTTATCAGTACTCTTGTACTTTTTTATACCTGAATCATCATACCACTCTAACTGACAAGTAACTTTCTCTTCGTTTTCTATTGCATTTTTTAACGCATTACTCACAATATTCTCAATTAATTTTGATGCACCAATTGCATCCTTCACTCTCTTTCTCCTAAATATATATGATTGAATGCCACGTACATCATATAATGCCAGTACTCTTTTCTCACCATTCATTTCGCTCATTTGATTCCCTCCTGTTCGGTTTATTCCGCATATCGAACCCCAGAAATATACCACTGCCCATCATCCCTGATAAAATCAAGCATGATATCCGCATCAAAGGCATTTCCTGATTTTTCCAGCACGAGTTCACATTTTGCTTCCGCATACTTTCCTGAAACTTTAATTTTCGTTGGCTCGATTGAAACAAATCCTTCTGTAAATGAGATTTCTTCCATCTGAAACGCTTTCTTCAGTATTTCTTCAATTACTTCTTCCTTGTCATAGTCCGTTGCCCATGAGGACATTGTTAATGCCAAATCCAGCGGATCAGCAACAATCGGATCAATACATTCCAGAAGTACGTTAAAATCAAGTTCATCACAGGCATATTCGAACTCGGAAATAACCTGTTCAATCTCCTCTTTACTTTCTCCTCCACAACTTCCAAGGAAAATACTCATTGCAATCAACACTGTCATTTGTTTCACTCGTTTCATCATCACAATTCCCCTAATTCATTTTTATATTGTTCCTTCAAATCCTCTGCCTGACTTCCAATAATGCCGCCATGCAATTCCATCTGCTGCAGCACTTCTTCCGCTCGATTCTGTTTACCTGCAAAAATCAGCGTTTTTACTGTTTCTGCCAAAAACAAAGCGTTTTCTTCGGTTTCTTCACTCAGCATTTCAATGGCAGCCACCGCACGTTTATATTCCTTGTCCCGTAAACAGCCTTCCACTAACTCACGTATCAGAGAATCCACCGTTTCCCCTGCCTCAAATTGACCTCTGATCTCCTGATAGGCATTTCCGTATTGCTGGTTTGCGATCATCCTGTGGATTTCGCTGTTCTGTTGCCTGGAAACCAGCAGTACAGAAACAACCGTACTTGCTAACACAAATACAGCAACCAGCAAAAAAATCAGAATGTCTTTCTGTCGTCCCCTTCGATCCGATTCACCTACCCGCTGAACGGGGAGTTTCTGCTTCTTCTGTTTTTCTTTTGACTTCACCTGCTCTTTGGAACGATTCCGACTCCGCTCGTTTCTTTTCTCCGCGGGAATCTTGCTGTTTTCTTTCGTTTCTGTTCCGTCAATCCTCCCAGCAGATTGGCTCCCCTCGGAATCTTCACTTGTTTTTTTGCTCCGGTTCCCATCGGAATTTTCCTTTTCATTTACCGCGGAAATCTCCGTATCTTCTGAGATTTTTCCCCACTCATCTGGAATCCGATCCCATATTCCCGCATTTTTATTCTCTTTATCCACAATCTCACACTCACTTTATTCTTGCCAGTTTATTTGCCGCTCTTCGATATCTATCTGCACTGTTGTAAAGCGAATTTGTATATTGTCTTGTACTCATTCCCTGTATACTCCTTCCTACTTCATCAGCGGCATCTTCCAAAGCGGCAGCAACCTGATACAGTTCTGTTATACACCGGTCAAGTTCATATCTTAATAATAAGTCCATCATTCTCCCCCTCTCAACTCAACAGATCAGAATTTCCATTATCAATTGCCGCCGCACATTTTACAGCACACTGTTTCATCAGTCCGGCAAATTTTTTCATTCCCACATTTAATCTCTTGATTTCTTTCCGTGCATATTCTTGATAATGCTCCGCATAGCTCCGGTTAACTTCATCATCCCAAATTGTCGTCAAACTGGAAACAATCTCGTTAATTGCTTCCGCCGATGTTTCAAACCGCTTAACCGCTTCTGAAATCTGCTCTGCGCACTGACGCATTTTTGTCGGGTCATAATAATTTGCCATTCCAACCTCCCTTAATACAAAAACAATTTCGTGCCATTCCGTATTGACGTTTCTCTAATCTTTAGATTCGGGTCAAAACTTTCTCCTGTCGCCTGCCTGCACAACCTTGACTGATTTGTTGCAGTATACGCTCCATTTGACAATCGCTCAAACACGGAAGCAACCAGTTGTGTCATAGTTCCGACCTGCATATTGCACGGAACTGAAAGATGGTATGATACAGCAGCCGCCGGTAAATTTACCTCAATTAAATAAGTCTCCATACATGTTTTCACTCCTGTCTTTCTTTCATTGGCAGCATCTCTGCTGTCACTGCATTTCCATTTATGATGACAAGACCGTCTGAATTTGACTCGACTTCACCCAGTCTATTCTCTGTCTTATACATCATGTGGGAAAACTCATCATTTGTAAGAACAATTCCCTGTCTTACGCGCTTACATAATCTTTTCCATATCGGAGTGGTCGCAAGTTCCTTCATCTGCTCTGCACTCTCAATGATAATGACATGAACATGAAAATTAATGTTTTGGCATAGCAAAATCGACTGAAGTTTCACATTTTGCTCATCACTCACATGCAAAAACTCTACTCCATCCATTATCAGATACAAATGTTCATAATCTGGCCACGGACAATTGTTTTCTTGCGCTTTTAATCCAAATTCCTTCCGCTGACACATTTCTTTCGTCAGCTGATCAATCTTTTCTCCCGCCTTCTGATCCAAACAGATGATTTTTTCTCCAGTCTGGTGGATTGCATGAAGGAAGTTTTCTTTATGCGCTTTACTCTTTTCGTCATAAACAACTGCTGTAACAATCTCCTTTGAGACGGGAAGAGCAATCACATTTCGTTTTCTCTTATCATAAGCGACTGGCAAAGCATCCATCTGATATACAAGTTCACTCCACCCTTTTTCACGTTCTTCCATCAAATTTGCAAACGGTTCATTCTTTGGATTGCGTTTGCGCAATTCCTTACAAAACTGTTGAATCGCCTCGTATACATTGTCTTTCTCTTCAAATACCAGATCAGTCTGAAACTCACAGGCAACGCCTCCAACCCGAACAAGACCGCGGCCTTTGAAAGGCTCAGGCAAAATTCCACCTGTATTGCCAATAATTTCACGGTACTGATCATCCTGATTCTGGCGCAGCGTATATGTATTTTTAAAAAGAGGCTGCATCATGTAGGGAATCGAACCACAGACACTGCCTGTTACCAGCACATAAATTCCATATTTCGTACCTTCTCTGGTCAAACGCGTAATTTTTTCCCTTGCAGCAGTATATCCATCGGCAAAGTTTGCATAATTATGAACAATTAACAATAAATTAGGCATTGATTTCCCAGAGTTTCGGACATAATTCTGGAAGTCACCTCCATATTTTTTTAAAAGTTTGCGGCGATTCTCCAGCTCACAATTAATTGTTTCCATTAGCTCCTCTGTTTCTATCCGCGCCTCTCCGATGATAATCCTGCCGATATGTGGTGATTCTTCAAAAGCGGACAACGCACCTTCATCACAATCACAAATATAGATCATCACTTCATCCGGTGAATGATTTTCCATCAGAGAAATTAACAGGCGATTCACAAAATCCAGTTTACCGCTTCCGGCGGCTCCATATAACAACGCATTTCCTGCTTCCGTAAACGGAACGGTAAGCGGCAAATGCTTCTGATTACGAAGATCATCATACATTCCGATCATCGGATTCAAAACATATGGAACTATTTTGGTCTCAAAAAGTACAGATTTTAACTGTTCTTCTTTTGGCGGATCCAGTGGACGCAGCCACAATTTTTCTGCACTGCACTGGAATTCCTTTGCCGTCTGATTGATAAAAGAAACGAAAGCATCAATCTGTTTCTCCGGCAAATCCGGATTTCTTTTTCCGGCAGGAACCCGCTCTCTGCACAAAGCAATCCCCTGCTCATTTAACACTTCTATGTAATCGTGCATATTTTTTCTCACCTGATCTCTGGGCTCATATAAAGCTCCTGACCAGGGGGACTGTCCATACTCGAACACCTCATCGTTTCCTACCTGGAAGTAGAACCGGCCTGAATTCACAATCCATGCCGCATCCGGTCTGTCAATCATTCTCTGACTGTCACCTTTATCCTGTACCTTCAGCGCAATTTTAAAACGAATGTTGCTCTTAATCTGGTCATCCACTACACCATCCGGCTTCTGAGTCGCTAAGATCAAATGTACACCCAAACTTCTTCCAATACGTGCAATTCGGATCAGCTGCTCCATAAATTCCCGATGCTGTTGTTTCAATTCGGCAAATTCATCGGAAATCAGAATCAAATGTGGTAATGGTTTTAAACTGTGGTCTTCACGACGCAGTTTCTGGTATTTATAAATATCAATATTACTGATTTTTTTCTGATTACCAATGACTTTAAACAATTTTTGTCGTTTTTCCAATTCATGTTCAATTGCAAGAAAAGAACGCCTCAGTTCGTTTCCGTCCAGGTTTGTAATCAAACCGGCTGTATGTGGTAAGTCTTTAAATACATCTGCCATACCACCGCCCTTAAAATCGATCAATACAAATGCAACATCTTCTGGCGAATAATTTACTGCCATTGATGCGATATAGGAAATGATGAACTCACTTTTTCCTGATCCAGTCATTCCTGCTATCAGTCCATGCGGACCATGTGCTTTCTCATGGATATCCAGAGAAATCATATAGCCATCTGCATCGATTCCAATTGGTGCACTTAATGAATCAACTGCATTGTGCTGTTTCCATCGTCTTAGCAGATCAAGCTGTTCCACTCTTCCAATGCCAAGCATTTCCATGAAGGTATATTCCGTCGGGAGATGTTTCCTTCCACTATCCGAATCCAGTTTGATATTTGCCATTTTAGTAAAAATTTCTTCCGGATTTCCATCGTAACGGATCACATCACTGCAGCATATCTTATTACCAGTTATATCATTATAATCGGACAAAGTTGCAGATGTTCTGCTGTTGTCATTCTGTAAATCAATTACATAGGAGCATGCATTCGGCAAATATTGTCTCTCATCATATAACGCAAGCAGAGTCATGTTTGTACTGTCAGGATTTTTGTACAGTTCTTTTACTGCCTGTGCTCTTTCCGCCAGTCTTTTGTCGGCAGCAAAAATCAAATAATACGGTCTGTTCTGCGGGATTGCTCTGCTTTCTCCCTGAATTCGGACAGCACTGATATAATCAGAAATAATTTTCACTTCATCCGGATCATTTGCCACACAGCGCAGCGTTCGTTCCTCATTCCAAAGATGTGGAATCCACTTAACAAATTCCCATTCACTTCTTTCTTTTTCATTATATATGAATATAATTTTCAAATCTTCAAAATTATGCAGTGCAGTCAATTCAATGAGCAGTGCTTTCACAAAACTGATAACTTCCCCACGATCTCCAATCACACCAACAATCCCTGCCCCCTTCAGCGGAATTGTCACTGGAACCTGCTTTACAAGATGCGGTCTGTCTACCAGTTCATACATGGCTTCTGCCGAAGTTCCAATCTCTGACATAAAGTGTCTGTCCGGAAACGAGAACTCAGCATCCAGCCCCACATCTCCAGTACCAATCATTACGTCAAGAAAATCTGGATGTCTCTGACTTCGATTCCACAGGGTTTCCTGCACTTCTTCAATTTTCTTAATACATTCACTTAAAGCTGGATTGTTCTCTTGAAGAATTTCTTTTTGTATTCGCGCCGTTTCCTGGATTTCTTCCTCTAACCATGCCAGATATTTTCCATACGTTTTCTCTGTATCCTCTGCTTTACGTTTCTGACTGCGTTTCTGTTCTCTCTTACTTATAACCGGCCATCCCAACGTCCCAATCACCATAATAATTGAAGTAATCAGCGTCGGAAGTGTGCTTTTGATGTCTCCGCTGTTTGAAACCACGTTACTGACTGTAAAAGCACTGGAAAACAGGGAACCCACAGCCATCGTAAGAGTCGGACCAAACATAAGAATCCACGGAAGATCATTTTCTTCCGGCATTTGAGGCGGATTCTCTACTACGAACTGGCGTTTCTGCATCTCTCTTCGTTCTCTTGGTGCCGACGAGAACCCATCTGCCTTTTCTTCAAATTCGTAATCTCCTTCCTCCTCTTCCGGCGTAAACGAAAGAACAGGCTTTTCCTGAAGATTTGTTTTCACCTTTCCATCCGGATTATTAATGGCAATAAAATCTTTTCCCAACACAATTTTTAAGCCAAACAAAAAAATAGTATCACCAATATGGGCGCTCAATTCCCTATCAATTCTGGTCTGATTCAAATACGCCTGATTTTTTTGCTGCTTTTCATTGCAGTCTTCACAATCAGACACTGTAATGCTGTTGTTTCGATAAGTAATTCGTATATGGCGGGGATCATGGACAAATTTATGATCATACTGTATCGTATTAAATGATGCTCTTCCTACTTCAACCACCCCACCGGTTGGAATCTGATACAGTTGAAACCGTTTTCGGTTTTCTGTCTCTCTCTCTGTCATGATCAACATGAGTTCTTTCTTCTCTCGCAGCAAATAATAGATTCCGTTTTCACGCAGCTCATATTCCCCGTATTCCTGGGTTGTAAGTGATTTCTTCAGATTTTCGTCGTAAGGTTTGATTTGAACATACCTGTTTTCAGTAATAACCCAATGCCCCTGCTTAGAGCTAATCTGAAGTAATGGCTTACTGTCTCCGCTTTCATTTGTATACTCAATGATATACTGCCCACTGACTCTTTCAGGCAGAAAAGTCTTCCTAAGCTCTGATGCTCTAAGTAAATATATCTGCATTCCGATCCCCCCGCATTACAATTGCCGCTTAATCCACGTTTCAATTTCATCGTATCTTCGAAACAGCTCACTGATTGCATTGGCCTTACGCCTGATTTTCCATCCATCATCCACATTAATATCTGCAGAAAATATCTGGTACATGTTTGCCAGAGACGTAAAGACGCCCTCTCCCTGTTCGATGCTATTTATACAAAGTTTTCTGTAAAGTCCATTCAGCGATTCATCCAGCTTCTGTACACGTGTTGCCAGACGGTCCATCTGATTCACTGCATTCTGAAGTCTTGGCATATCAATTGTAACCGCCTGCTGAAAGAGATTTCCGGCAATCCTTACCAGTGAGTACATAATCGGATTCGCAACTGCCACCGTAATTGTAATAGATGTACTCATGGAATCGCCCAGCTGTTTCAGCATTGCCTTGATCCATTCTCGAATCTCACCCGTCCATCCTTCCCTGCAATCTATACTGCTTTCTGCTTCACAAAGAATCTTGGAAACCATCTCATTCACACGATTGGTCACTTCCAACTTCACAGTCTCAACGAATGCGTTTATTTTCTCCTGTACATATTCGCCCGCCTGTAAAACGATATCTTTTACCTCCTGCCAATGCGTTTTTACATATTCAATAGAAGATTTAACAGTCAAAATCGCAATAACTGCACTGGCAACAGATTTTACTACTGGCGAGGACATAAGAATCACCGTTCCTGCTGCGGCAAGACATACCGCAGCTTCAGCAAAAGTGACTATCAATATTGTAACGGTTGCCACTGTTACAATTGCTGTGAACATCTGACCAAGTCCTTCAACCGTCTGCAAATCGGTAATCAGCTCTGACATGATATTTATCGGTGCATAAACCGGTTCCTCCAGGAAATATGCTTTTAAATCATCAAAAGAATAAATCTCGTTCTGCATAAATACATCAATGAGCTTACCGCGTACGTTTTCATATCCCGGGCAATAGTCTTCAAGGAAATTATCAGTAATAGAAACCAGACATTTTCCAATATCCGACAAAAAGATTGTTCTCTGCTCCTCATCCAAATCTGCAATATATTGAACAAGCGATTGTATTGTCGCTGTCGGCTGTTCCGCGAACTGAACTCCCACTTCATCAAAGTTTGAACAGCCAAGCGTATAAATCCATCCCCATACGGTATCAATTACAACTTTTCTTTCTTCAGAATTTAAGGCAGCAAGCCAATCATCAAATGTCTCATCTAAATACTTTGATAACGCAGATTGTTCTTTCTGTACAAACTGGTCACCCTCGATATCAATCTGCCAGCTAAATCCATCATGATCTGCCAGGATTCCTGTGTTCGTATCTACAAACTGAAAGCCATTTTCAACCAGTAAATTACCGATTACTGAGTCAAACGGAGCAATGGCTGTTCCTTCCAGCAGTTGCAGCATCTCTCCATAATGCTCATTAATTGCATCCTCGTGAAGCCCGGGGCCATCATAGCTGTATAGTTTTACAACACGGTCGCGCACATTTTCGTCGCAATGCAGAAAGGCATGCATCGTGTCGTTTCCACCTTTTGAATGTCCTCCAAGACGCAAATCACCGTCCGGAAACATATCCGCAATCTGATTCACATACCAGGTTGAGTCCGTCTGTGCCTGCGTCTCCGGATCATATGCCATGAGGAAATCCTCATACCAGCCTTCCAGAGTATTATCCGTACCACGGTATGCAATAAAATGCTGAATGGAATCACAATCTTTATTCTTGGACGAAAATGTCATTGCACAAAACTGTTCCGGTTCCCCATCCTCCAAGCCTAAATCTACGACTCCATTTTTCGCCGGATCCACACACAGATTACTCACAACAATTGAACCATATCGTTCGCTCCCTTCAAGCGCACGAAGAAGTCTTTCCTGATTCTCCGTCAGAAGCGATTCATTTTCATTGTTTAATGCAATCTTTATTGCTTCATTCAATGAAATCCCCTGTTCACCCATTGTAATACCTGAACTTGCGTTGCTCCAATTAATCCGCTCCCACTTTACATAAGTTAACTCGCTTAACACGAGGCCATCAATCTCATTAAATGAATTCTCTTCAAAAGAGACCCCTGCTTTTTGTTCTGCATAATCAACGATATCTGCCATTCTGATCCCCCACATATAGACTCAGAAACAGTCTGCAAAAACAGTAGACCATCCCTTCGCTTTTATCAATTTGTGTGATTTCAGCGATCTGGACGGTCTTCACCTGATCATTTTATTTGTGTCATTATATATCACTAAACTGGTATAAGGTTTCTTCAACCTTAGCATCTATACCTTCAATATTACCTGCATACGTTTTTATGTACTCTCCATACTGTTTTAAAAACGTCTGGAACCGGCTAAACGTTTCTGCGGATTTGCTGAATTTATATCTAAGATCAGTAGCTGCTTCACTATCGAAATAGTTTTTACTGGCTGCAATTAATGATTCAATCTCGCATAGCTCATCATACAGCTTGTCAACGTTTTCAATAAACGATTCCCCCGCTTTCTTCACCTGCTGTACATCGATTCTAACAGTTGACATTCCCGAATTATTTTCTGTTACTGCCATCTTCATGCTCTTTTCCCTCCATCGCTATCGTTTTTCCCATAAAGCATTTTCACTATTCAATATCAGACAATGCATTCTTCTGACTTCGATCCAAAGCATCTGCCATTGCCCCCATCAGGTCAGCATACTGAGTCATCAATTTTGCAACATTTTCTGCTGCAATTTTTGCTTCCTCTTCATATTTTTTCTTATACGCTGTATATACCGGATCCTCTGACCATATCAGTGTTTCCACAATATCATCCATTGCTGTTTTTGCATTGTTATACGTCTTCACCCGGTTTCGAATCTCTTCAGCTGCCTGATGCATCCTACTGATATCATAATAAAAACTTGCCATTTCGTTCCTCCTCACATAACCATTTTCACGATTAGTATCCTTTTTTATTTATAGCATAATAAACAAAAAAAATCAACTATTCGCTTGTAATTTATCACCATTTTCCCCTTCCTCTATCGATTATAATTTTTCTTCATTTATATTAGATAACCGTATGAACTTTTCTTACCTGCTTTATATTCTCATTGACATGTAGCTTCTTTTTTACTAAAATAGAAAAAAGTTATCCTATAATCATTCCACAAATTAATGAGGATTTTTCTATGAATCAATACTATGAAACGATTATGAATCTGCCGGCTGCCGACGACTTCAAGCATCTCGTTCAGAAATGGAATACGCTCTCTGATCGCCTGAAGCAAACACCCCTTAGCACACCATCCATCCTTCCTGATATGCTGTGGATTGTTGACCCAGGCTCTGGAATCACAAAAAAACTGACCTTACTCTCCGAATATATCGCTGCTCAGGGAAACCTGATGGATTTTTATGGCGATGTTAAATTTTTTGAGTTTCTTATGAACTATTGTCCACCTGATACTCCATGTACTGAAATTCCCCGCCTGATGAATGAAGTACGCAATGCAGCAGGTTTTCGAAGCGAATATCGTGGAATGATTCGAATTCACATTGACGAGTGGATTGGTCATTGTGAAGAAGAACATTTCACAAGCCTCCTCGAATATTTGGCAAGCAACAGCGATAACTGGCTCATTATATTCACCATCTCCAGTTTTAAAGCCTCCGATTCCTCTACTTTGGAAGCGATTCTTTCCATGTATCTGCGCATCGAAAAGCTTACTCTGAGATTGCCTGACGTCCAATCGCTCTTTGAGTATGCGGAAGATATCCTTGCCTCTTTCGGCTTTACGCTGAATGAACAGGCAAAATCGCTATTAGTAGATTCAATTGAAATTTTAAAACGTGGAAAATATTTTGATGGTTATAAAACAATTAAGCTGCTGTGCCATGATATTGTCTATGACTCGTTTTCAAATTCACAAAACAGCGATACCTTGTTAACAGAGCAGACATTGTCCGCCTTTTCTGTCGGCAGTCCTTACCTTGAACGCGCAATTATCAAGACAGAACGAATCTATCCGATCGGATTTTCAGTTAGAGGTTAATGAAATGAACAAAGAAATACATAAATACGCACGTTATATGAATATCATGCAGGAAACCCGTTGGGCTTCGATTGAAGAAATACAAAACCACGGAACCCTTATCGATTTAAATGCAGATGACTATCCAGCTTCCGGTCTTCCGCTCTTTTCTGATGCAAAAACTGCATATGTTGATAACAAAGATACTCATACCCTGATTTTCGGTTCGACCGGTTCCAAAAAATCACGTCTCTTTTGCATGCCTCTAATCAATATTCTTACAAAAGCTGGAGAATCTTTTATCGCAACCGATCCAAAAGGTGAGTTATTTCAGAAGACCTCAGGCTTAGCAAAAGAAAAAGGATATCGAACCATCGTATTAAACTTCCGTGACATTGATCACAGCGATAAATGGAACCCTCTCTCGCTTCCCTATGATTTATACCATTCCGATCAAAAAGAAGCTGCGATTGGAATGCTGAACGATTTTATCACCAGCATTTCTGCTCCTCACACGTTAACTACGTCAGATATGTACTGGCCAAGCATGGCTTCTTCTCTGGCATTAGCCAATCTAATCCTGCTAATGGAATGCGCCCGCAAAGACGAGGCTAACTTAATGAGTCTTTCCCTGCTCTCGACACACCAGGCCTTGGAAGACATTAAGGCTCTCTCTGGAACAATGGATCCAACCTCGATCGCCGGAATTAATTATAAAGGTTTCTTCACTGCTCCAGCAAAAACGCGTGAAACCATTATCTCCGTTCTCTATTCTATGCTGCGCATATTTAATCTACAAAAAAGTTTAACTGCCATGTTATCCGAAAATACAATTGATATTCGCCAGTTTGGCCGCGAAAAAACAGCTGTTTATCTCATTATTCCGGATGAGAAAACAACTTACCATTTTCTCGCTACAACCTTTATCAAGCAGGCCTATGAAATTATGATTGCAGAAGCCCAGAAAGAGGATAACAATAAATTACCGATACGTGTGAATTTCATCCTCGATGAATTCTGTAACATTCCGCAAATTCCTGATATGCCTTCAATGATTTCCGCTGCGCGGAGCCGCAATATGCGTTATTTCCTTGTTGTTCAAAGCATGCACCAGTTGATTGGCAAATATGGGGAAGATGCTCATACCATCAAAGGGAACTGTGATAACTGGGTATTTCTTACTTCCAGAGAACTTTCTCTGTTAAACGAACTCAGTGATCTGTGCGGAGCCATTCATCTGGCAGATGGTACCGTTCGTAAATTGATCTCTGTTTCAGAGTTGCAGCGTCTCAGCAAAGAAAAAGGAGAAGCACTTATCATCAGCGGCAGACAATACCCGTTTATCGCCGAACTTCCTGACATTGATGATTATCAGATGTTCCATTCCCATCCAGCCGTACAGCTTCCTGCATCTACCACAGGTGTGATTCCGTGTTTCTCTGTCAGTCGGCTGTTTAAAAGCGTCTGCTCTGGTCTTCAACCAGCTCCATTTAGTAAATGTATACCAAACTCCTAAGAAGAATTGATTCAGAACCAGTATTCCCGAACCGTCTCTCAGCAACGTGAAACATTAACAGATTTCTTTCGTTAATTGGCAGTAACATAGCCATTCTTTATGCGAAAGACATCGATTCTGAGCTGACACTGTATATACTTCTCTTGAATAACGAGATTATTAACTATACATTGTCAGCCATGCTGAGAGATGAAACGACTTGTATCGGTTGTCAGGAGCACTCACTTAACTGCCCACATCAAATCAATACTGGAAACTCATGCAGCCAGATCTGCTCATGAATCCACATAAGCTTTTACCATATGTTCATCTTACCAGATCAAGTTCTTCTTCCTCATCTCCCGGTTCCATTTCCTTCTCCAGCAACTGTGTGAGAATCATGCCGTCATCTATCGCCGATTCCATAATTAACTGTTTTCTCCATTCGTTCTCACGCTCAATACAGTTGCAGTAATCCTGATACAGCATCAACTCACGCCGACACTTTGAACATTTCAAAACATGATCCGCTTGCTGCATGTAAGCAATTCTTTTCTGACCATCTGAGGTTCCTTTTTGTTGAATTTCATAAAATTGTTCTAAATCCTTTATGTTGGAAAAACATCTATCATTCATCTTTACTCACGCCTTCCGCTCAATCCATCTTTAATAAACATCGATACAGTGCAGACAAAAACCACTTTGTATGCCTTGCATGACTCAATCGATTTTTAAATTTTGTTTCGTCAGAAATCTGATTTTTTATCTGGCAGCCAAGTATGCCATCTTTTTCTGCCCGCTGTTTCCATTCTAACAAAATATCAATTATTTTCCTGTTCTCTGATTCGTTTTGATACATGTATGCGGTCACCTCATCAATTACATTAGCAAATGTTTTTTCTTTCACATACATGTAATAAATACCTGAACTTAGATACTCTTTATTTTCATTATTAACGGCAGACACCAATTGATTCAATACCAGAATCCCGCTGCTAATTGTATTCTTTTGCCATTTTCCTTCGGTAAGATACCGATGAGTAAACGGGATTAACAACTTCCTTTCCAGGATACACTCGATAAGCGGAATCGAACTTTCATTCTTTGCGAATCTATCATCCATTATTTTAGTAAGGAGCATTTCCTTTTGCTCCTGATTATAGTCTTCAAAATCTGCATCTGAAATTAATTCAATAAATGCATCTACTGTATTATCCGATTTTCGCATTGTTATCTTTCGCCTGCTGACTTTATGCGCAAAATAAGACATCCATGCAACCGCTCTTCCCAGTATTGTATATATTTCCTCTTCCTCCGGCATCAGGCGTTCGATTATTCGTTCTGCATCAAAAACTCGAATTGGATCATTCTTCACCTCTTCCTCTTTAATCTTATGAAGCCTCTGTTTGAATGTATTAATGCCTTCTATTTTCCCAATTGTGAAATAAAGACACATATTGTCAATAACGGTCTCCTCCTCTTCTTGCGAAAATGATTCAAGCACAAGACGTATTCCCTGTCTTGCCTCTACTGATTCGCTGACCTTTTGATTCTTCGTATTACTCAATCGAATCATATCGTCAAAAAGGCACCTTCCTAAAAACTTCTTTTGCATCATTGCATACCAATATGTTTCATAATGTTCCTGATCAACAAAATACAAATAATTGTATTCCTGTTCTATATTCTGTTCCTTTTCATTTCTGACTGCATGAACCGGCCATGTAATCAACACAGGTGAATTTTTATGCAGCTTTTTCTTATCAAGAAGGCTGTCTCCCATTCGATACAAAATGTTATGAGATTCAGGCGGAAACCTATTCCAAATCTCTGACTTCGTACATCTTTTCTGTTCCGGTTTCAATAAATATTCCATTAGCAACATTTTGATAAAGAAATCTCTGCTATCTTTATTTACATAATTTTGCAAAATATCTTCACTCCTTACGCTTTCATCCGATTGCATTTCATATTCCCTCCAATATCTTGCTATTCCATTTCCCTTGCTTCGCATTCAATATACAATTGATGACAATTAAACATCAATCATCCATCTCAGCACCTTATACAATCATTCTTTTCAACCTGCCTATTATTTCCGGTAAACAGTTTCCTGGTTTCAATTTATTCTACACAATCTCACTGTACCATACTCATGCGCAAGAGTCAACAACTCCTACAAATTGAAACGGACTAAGTAAAAAATGGTCTCTTTGTACCCACCTCTTGTGCTCATAACTTTTCCATGCTATAATCCAATTACCCGCCGATTATCACCATCAGCCCAGGAATCTTTCACGATTCCTGCTGGTCAACAGGCTTGCCTCCTGTCCTGACAGTCAGCATAATACATAATACCATTCAAACAAAACTTAAGTGGAGGGATTGTATGAAATTGAAACTTATCGTAAAACTCGTGGAAAAACTATTGGGCATGAAAGACAGCGGGGACAACCCCCGTGCCGATATGTATCTTCCGGAACGTCTTCTGGCGCTTGGAATCGTTCTGGCGGTCATTGGCATCGTTCTGGGAATTGGATTTGCATGTACGCTGACTCCGTGGATGCTTCCGGCTGCCCTTGTCTGCATTCTTATTGGAATTGCCGCAGTCATGTGCTGGAAAAATCAGACCATCCGAATCCTTTCGGATGAAACCTTTGAATATACCACTTTCCTGGGAAAGACTCATGTCTATGCCTTTCGCGATATTACAGCGCTGATTCAGAATAATGATTCCTTTACGCTGATCGTAGGTGGAAACAAAGTTCATATTGAATCCATGGCTGTACTCAGCCCAAGATTTGTTGAATTGATGACTGATGCATTAAAGAAAAACGCATAGGTAATGTTCTTTCATTCGTAATAGAGACTTGTTATAAAAACTTACTTTGCAGATGACTAGTCTGCTGTTAACAGAGAGTCTCCTTAACAGCTATTTTGCATACAGGAATCATAGTTTTTATTGCATTTTAAATCATTTCGTAGTATAATGTCATTACATCCCAATGACAAGGAGGTGATGATATGGCAACATCCTTAGTACAAATCCGAATCGATGATGAGTTAAAAAACGAAGTCTGCGCTATCTTTGAGAAGCTGGGACTTGATCTCTCTACTGCAATACGTATGTTTTTAAAACGAGCCGTTCTCGAAAACGGAATTCCATTTTGTGTAACTCTCCCCAGGGAAGAATACACAGCGGAACGGGCCATGATCGCGATGAAAGAAATGAGTGAATCCGCGTACAAAAATGGACTTTCCAATATGTCCCTAAATGAAATAAATGCGGAAATTGAAGCTGTCCGGGCAAAAAATAATCTTCAGAATGGAGTCGATTTATGAACTATTATGCAGTTATTGATACGAATGTATTAGTATCTGCAATGCTTCATTGGAAATCGGTTCCGGGAAGTATTATTGTCGAATCACTGACAGGTCGTATCACACCATTACTGAACGATAAAATTCTGACAGAATACAGAGAAGTACTTAGTCGTCCAAAATTCCGCTTTTCGAAACATTCGATTGAGATTTTTCTTGATGACTTCCTGAAACGCTGCATCTATCTTGATGCAGGCTCTGTCGAAGAGCAACTTCCAGATCCAAACGATACCGTCTTCTATGAAATTGTCATGGAAGCAAGAAAAAATAATGACGCTTATCTAATTACCGGAAACAAAAAGCATTTTCCAGTCCGCCCCTTTATTGTCACTCCACGTGAAATGATGGACATCATAAATTCATAATCAATGCGGTAACAGCTTTCGCAATCGAGTAGGAGGCGGTGACTAACCGCCGTCCTCTCACACCACCGTGCGTACCGTTCGGTACACGGCGGTTTCAATAGTTGATGTGCACTGACTGATAGGCAGTGGCTAAATCATAAAAGCCACTGTTTATCAGTCTTTCTTTTGTCATTGCCATGTTTACCGCCAGTGTATGTGTAGTGAACCAGTGTCCACGACGGCTGTTTCCCGCCTGATACGCCAAATCCTCCGGCACTCCCATCTTTATCAGATTTCGCACCTTTGTCTTCGGCTTTTTCCATTGCTTCCATATACACATACGTATTCTGTGATAGAGCCATTTGTTGATGTCTTCGATGTTGTTCTTCATGCTTGCAATTCCGTAATAGTTCAGCCATCCTCTTGCGTACACCTTGATTCTCACAAGGCTCGCTTTGATGTTTTGTACTGACCTACGGGAAGTTAGGTCTTTCAACCTTGACTTGAACTTCTTCCATGACTTCGGATGAACGCGGATATAGATTCCACTCCCGTTCCTTCCCAATGCGAAGCCAAGAAACTTAAAATTTCGGATTGCAAACACGCTCACTGTCCGGCTTTTCTCTCGGTTCACGGTAAGCTTCATTGTTTCTTCCAGATACTTTGTACTGCTTTCCAACAGCCTTTCCGACGCTCGTTTACTTTTCGCAAATAATACAATGTCGTCGGCATATCTGATACAAGGAACACCCCTTTTTGTGAACTCTTGGTCAAACTCGTTCAGATATACGTTGGCCAGTAACGGCGATAAGTTTCCCCCTTGCGGAGAGCCTTCTCCCGTTTCCATCACCACACCATTCTCCATCACGCCACTTTTCAGATACCGCTTAATCAGTTGAATTACCCGTTCGTCCTTTACTTCTTTTCGCAGAAGATTGATTAGTTTCTCATGGTTCAGTGTGTCGAAGTATTTAGATAAGTCCAGTGTTACCACAAATGTATAACCCTGCTCCGCATACTCTTTCACTTTCTGAATTGCATCTTTTGCACTTTTGTTTGGACGATAACCGTAGCTCGTCTCTATGAACAGTGGTTCATAGATCGGTATCAGTTGTTGCGCAATTGCCTGCTGAATGGTTCGGTCTATCACGGTTGGTATGCCAAGCTTTCGCACACCACCATCCAGCTTGGGAATCTCAACTCTCCTTACCGGAGACGGAGTATATTTTCCCCTATAGATTCTTTCGGTCAACTCCTTCTGATGTTCCCTTAGATACGGGAGTGCTTCCTCTACTGTCATTCCGTCGATTCCCGCTGCTCCCTTGTTTGCTTTGACTCTTTTGTACGCTCTGTTAAAGTTGTCTTTATACAGTATCGCTTCCAAAAGTCTCGGCTGTGCACTGTCTCTTTCTTTCCATATCCGATTGAATGACCTTGACGCTTTCGCATACCCTTCGTGTTCCGCACTATCTCTTTGCGAACAGCCATTCTTCATGTTTTCTGTCATAACCGGTCATTCCTCCTTTCTCGGTCATACTTAAGACTCCTATTGATTCGGTCCTTCATGAAAAAAATCATTACTATGACCTCTGCTGACTTCTGTGCGCTCAGCACCGCTTTCGGCAGTGGTTACTCCTTTCAGAGCGTAACGCACAGACCTCCCTGAGTACCACACGTTTCCTTCTCTCCATCCATCTGCCACATCTATCATGCATGATTCCGTGTAGTTTTCGGGCTTCAATTTGTAATGCAACCTTACCCTCATGCATAACCTCATATGTGATTTCTGTTCGTCAGACCAGCGATTTGCCCGTGGGTTAGTTTACTCCCCACTCCACCTCACAATGGACACCCTTGCCTTCGGCTATATCCTTCCCACTACCGGGCGGATTCGGGACTTGCACCCGTTGGAAACGTGCGCCGTCAGGCGCACATCCATAAAAAATGAGCCGCCCCTCCCGATGCACCATCGGAAAGGGACCGCCCATTTTTTATGCCTTAATCGCCCACCTCATTTTCGTGGACTTCGCTCTGCTGTTTCTCGCACATTCCTCCGCCGACGGACGGATGATCTCCCTTGCATAGTCCTGATATTCGCCGATATCAAAGAAATGCTTGAAGGATTTCTTCACCAGACGGTCCTCGCCGGAATGGAAGGTCAAAATTGCCACTCTTCCGCCTGGTTTCAAGACAGTTGGAAGCTTTTCCAGGAACGTATAAAGCACTTCAAACTCATTGTTAACATCAATGCGCAGCGCCTGGAAGGTACGGGCACAGGACTTCTTGACCGCTTCCTTCTGTTCCGCTTCCGGAAGGAAGCGGAGTGCTTCCTCGACCGCTTCTTTCAGCTGGGTGGTTGTCTCTATTTTTTTGCCGCGGCGGCGCCAGTTCATGATCACTTTTGTGATTTCAGCGGCATAGGGCTCGTCCGAATTCTCAACAAGCATCCCCTCCAGCTCCTCACGGTCCACTTCCTGCAGGCGCTCAGCCGCGCTCTTGCCTTTTAAGGGATTCATTCGCAGATCAAGCGGACCTTCTGACTTGTAAGTAAATCCGCGCTCCGGATTGTCGATCTGCATGGAGGAAACGCCCAGATCCGCCAGAATGAAATCAAATTTCCCCGCGTCAGCCGCTGCCAGATCGATATCCGCAAAATTCTGCAGACGAACAGTCAGGATATCCTCGCCAAATCCCAATCCGCGCAGACGCTCCGTTGTCTTTGCAGACTCAATCGGATCCACATCCAGACCGTAAATGTGCCCCTGTCCCTGCAGACATTCCAGCATTTTCCTTGTGTGACCGCCGTAGCCAAGCGTTGCGTCCAGGCCGATCTGTCCCGGTTTGATCTGCAGAAACTCCAGAATTTCATTCACGCAGATAGAGATATGCATGCCGGCCGGGGTACCGCCTTTCTGAATGACTTTCGAAACGGTATCCGCATATTTTTCCGGCTGAAGCTCCTTGTATTTTTCACTGTACTTCTTTGGATGGGTACCGGAATAGCGGGGACGGCGTTTATGCTTCCCTTCCGGATTCTGTCCCTGACTGAAATTGTTCTGTTCCATCAACTCTGCAGCTCCTTTTTCAATTCTTCTCCCAGGCGCATCATTGCATCCCGGTTTACTTTACATACGCGTCGGTCATAGGTGTACAGACCGTTAATCTCATCTTCCACATCGCTCAGCTGGGTATAGATGCAGCCGCACACACCGGCTGAAATCGACGGCAGAATCATCTGCCGGTACATGGCTTCAATCTGTCCGGTCAGTTCATCGCTGTTTTTGCACGCGCCATAGCCATACTGATTGTATTTACTGTAACAGTGTCCCTCCACCGGCATGGAATATCCGCCGCATTCCGTCACAAACAGAGGACGTTTTCCCGGCGTCAGCGAGATCACTTTGAAATAGATGTGTTCGCTGTCAAAATCGTTTTCCATCTGGGCAAACCAGCCGGAAGTGGAATCTGCCAGGCGGGTCGGATCCAGTTCCTTTGCGCGACGATACATGGCGTCACTGTGGAACTGTCCCCATCCTTCATTGAAAATCGTGTATGCAACAATGGACGGATGGTTATACAGATCCGCAATGGTCTCTTCCATGTGGGCAAGGAAAATCTGCTGTCTCCGGTCGTTTTGTTTTCCGCGGTCATCCCTCTTTTTCTTGAATCCAAAGGTTGGAAGCGCAGTCTCCTGAATGAAATGGTACGGGCCGTTGTTGACCATGTCCTGCATCACCAGCATACCAAGGCGGTCGCAGGCGTAGTAGAACGCTTCCGGCTCGACTTTGATGTGCTTGCGAAGCATGTTGTAGCCCAGCTCTTTCATTCGAAGCACATCACGGTCATATTCCTCCTCCCGGGCAGGAAGGTAAATTCCATCGCAGAAATAGCCCTGATCCAGCACTCCATGCATGAAAATTGGTTCGCCGTTGAGGCAGACACGGGCAATGCCGTCACGATTTTCGATTCCGATGGTGCGCAGCGCAAAATAGCTCTCCACGCGGTCGCTTCCAGAAGTAATTATTATCGGATACAGATGGGGCGTCTCCGGCGTCCAGAGCGTTGGCTCATAGCGGCTGCCATCCGAAAGGATCCGGCCAGCAAGCTCAATCCTTCCGCTGCAGGTTCTTCTTCCCGCTCCATCCTGACCAAAATGCACGGTCACTGTCTCACCGTTTTCCAGCGAAACAACCGCGTCCAATTCCTCCACACCTTCTACGGTAAGGTCAATTCCACGCAGATTCGGTGTTATCTTTATGTTCTGAATATAGCGTTCCGGGACATTTTCCAGCCATACCGGCTTCCAGATTCCGCTGACAGGCGTGTACCACATGCCGCCGCGGCGTTTACACTGTTTTCCGTAGGGATAGTCCAGAGACAGCCGGTCCGTCACCTTTACCAGCAGGCAGTTTTCCTGATCCCTTCGAATCCGGTCCGTCACATCAAAAGCGAACGGCAGATATCCGCCTTCATGACGGCCAACCTTCTCACCGTTTAACCAGATCTCGGTAATCTGATCCACCGCATCGAAATGGAGAAGGATCCGTTCCTGGTTGAAGGAAGACGGCACAGCAAAGGTACGTTCATATTCCAGCTGCGCTCCCACCTTTCCCTGATAACCGGACAGCTGGGACTGAGGCGGAAACGGGACACGGATATCCTGTCCGTTCAGCTTCCAGACACCATTCAGCGTCTGCCATTTTTCACGCTTCATCTGCGGGCGGGGATGTTCGCTCCAGGAAACCGGCTCAGTACTGCGGTCTCCTTCCTTCCCGGTCATTTCTTCCCCCATCAGCTCCTCTCCGCTCTCACTCCAAAGCTCATGATGGCCGAGACGGACCATGCGAAAAATGAACACCAGCGCCGCACAGAGAACAACCGCTGCTCCAAAGGCGGCTGCCCAGATTCCCTCGTGAGGAAGGAACGACGTGGTTCCATCCTGATTGACAATCTGCTCTGCGTCGCGAAGCACAAAGGCACCGATGGCAGGACCAATGATGCCAGGGATCAGTACCTGGCCGATGATGCGGATTCCCTGGAACTGACCGGCGCGGTTCTGCGGAATCCGGTCGCGGATCATAGCTCCGAACACTGCCATGCCTGTCATGTAACCGGTCATCATCAGAAGAGAACCAATAAATACCGGTACTTTTGTCCTGGTAAAAAACAGGATCACATATCCGATCATCAGAATGGCCACCGAAGGAATTACACTGCCTTTGAAGCCCTGCATGTCATAAACACGACCGTACCAGGCGGTAATCGCCGCCGCCAGCACAATTGCCGGTGCCATGATCAGCACATAGTCCGTCATCCCCAGCGACTGCTCATAGTAGAGAATCAGATAGGGCATGTAAGTCTGGATTGAAATTCCAAAGAGCGCGAAGGCACCAAGCACAGCGTAGAGAAGCTTATTCTCCCGGAGAACAGAAAGCCGGAAACTGTATCGAACAGTGGCCCAGTAGGAGGTCTCCGGATTCACATGAGACTGAGCCTCACCTGTGCGCTCCGTATCTATGTTTTCCGCAATCACGCGCTCCGAATCCGCCTTTTTCTTCTTCCTGATCACACCCTTTTGCAGCACCGGCGATTCCTCAATCAAAACGATTCCCAGCAGACCAATTACAAGCACAACGCCGCCGATAATCAGATAGATTATGGTCCAGCTTTCCGGCTGTTCCAGATCAAATCCCATGAAACCGCCGAACACAACCAGGATGGACAAAAGCGGCATCATGGAATTAAAGCCTTCAATCCGTCCCCGATCCGACTCGCTTCCCTGGTCCGTCAGCCAGGCGTTGTAGGCGGCATCGTTGGCTGTGGAACCGAAAAAGGTCATGACACAGTCCATCAGAATGACCAGCGTGACGCCCATTGATGCCGCCGCAGACGCAGAACCGGCAAAGGGAGTCAGAACATCCACACGGATCAGTGCAAAGCTTAAAATGGAAATGCCCCACAGGATGTAGCCGCCGCAGATCAGCAGCTTCCGCTTTCCGATCCGGTCGGACAGCGCGCCCATTAATATCGTAGTAACCGTTGCCGCAACGGAGCTTGCGCTTACCATCAGTGAGATTTCCGCCGCGGATGCCCGGAACATCTTGTAGATGAACACGTTAAAATACATGTTTTCCACGACCCAGGCGATCTGACCCACTAAGCCGAAGATCAGCATGGCAGCCCAGAACCGCTTGCCCAATTTCTTTTTCATCGCTTTCCTCTTTTCAAACATTTTGCCCTTGCAATCGGACGATAACTGTGTTATAGTTAACGTTAGAAGAGGAATAACCGCCCACAGAGTGGTTAGCTTCCCTTTGTGTTCGGAAAGAACCTGCCAGGACCGCTAAGTACAAGGCAGGTTCTTTTTGTTATCCTTGCTTATTGTTTCCAATATAGGCAAGCAACGCAATGAGGAAAGTACCACCCAGAAACAACAGGCTTAATACTTCGTATGTGCTCATATGCATCACCTCCCTTCTCTTGTGGAGTAAGGGAAGCTAACCACCTCGTAAACACGATTATTCCTTATCTACCAGTTTAACAGGTTACGCCAAAATGTGCAAGGATTTTCATTCGACACCATTTTATATGCAATTTTCTTAAAAGCAAGTGATATTCAGTCAATCTATGTTCTTACACGTATTATGTTCTGTTTTTCATTTCTGAATCTTCCTTCTATTTGTTTTCCTTCTCAAAATCTCCCCCAACACACCGACAGCAAATTCTGTCACCGGATACACCAGCCAGATTCCTGTCATTCCCCACAGTGATGCCATCAGAACAGCCAGCGGAACGATCAGAACCAATCCGCGCAGCAGAGAAAGAACATGTGCAGGAAGTGTCTTTTCCACGCAGGTAAAGTAAATCGCGAGCACCGTATTGTATCCGACTGCCAGATTCGAAAGGAAATAAATTCTCAGGCCTTCCACGGCAATGCACGGGAGCCGTGGATCCTGTTCGCTGTTAAAGATTCCGGTAATCGGTTCTGCCAGGATTGCTGTAACAAGATACAGCAGCAGGGAAATGCCAGCAGCTGTGACCATTGCGCAGCGAAACTGAAACGATATCTCTTCTTTTTGTCCCCTTCCATAGGCATCCGCAAGCAGCGGCTGCACACCCTGAGCAATTCCTGTATAAACACCAGTCACAACCAGCGAAAGATTGGCGACCACACCATATGCTGCCACTCCAATGTTTCCTGTTAATCCAAGAATCAGCCCGTTAAAGGTAATCATCACAATCCCGGATGAAAGCTGGCCTACCAGCGATGGAAATCCGATAGAGATATCCTGCCGGATCATCTCCGGATCCGGTTTTACGAACACCAGGTGGAAGCTGTTTTGTCTTCTCGTCCAGTGCGGAAGCATCATGAGCATGCTGATCACCGGCGAAAAACCGGTTGCGAGCACGGCTCCAAGAATTCCCATCTGACAGGGGAAAATCAGAATATAATCCATGATAATATTGGAAAAGCTGCCTGCCAGCATGGCAGCCATGGACAGCTGCGGTCCGTCATCATTCCGTACAAAACAAAGAAGAACATCGTTCATGATGAATGCCGGTGAAAAAATCAGCAGCCATTTCAGATAGGTCTTCGTCATCGCAAATACCTCCTGGTCGGCTCCAAGCAGTCCGGCAAGCGTTCCGGCTCCAAACACGCCGATCAGAAGAAAGAGCAGAGAAAACAGAAATGCCAGATACACCGTATTGGTGTAGATTTGGTCAATCCGCTCCCGATCGTTGCTGCCCTTGCAGACAGAAAATTTCGTTGCACCGCCCATTCCCAGCATCAGACCCGTTCCATGGATAAAATTGTAGACAGGAATTGCCAGGTTCAGCGCTGCCAGACCGGCTGATCCGGTTCCCCTGGAAACGAAAAAGGTATCGGCGAGAATATAGCAGGATACGCCAAGTGTTCCAAGTATGCTTAAAATTGTGTAGTGGATAAATTTGCGGAAACGGATCTCCATCGTTTTCTTACTCCTCTCTCTCTTTCCTGCTGTCTGATTGGACATGCCACCGGCACATTCGCCCCGATATCGGAGCAATTTGACCAAACTGTTACCGACACATGTTCCTGGATACAGGAACAATCCGTCCGAACTGTCACTGATACATGCACCTGAATGCAGAAACAACAGAAAAAGCGCCAGCCCTTCCTGTCTTCTAAGGCCTAATGACAGGAAAGCTGACGCTTACATTTTTACCCGGCGGCAAAAATATGTCGATTTCTATTCTTGTTCGATTATATCGGATCTTCACAAAAATTGCAACTGGAAAAATCTCTAATCTCAATTGCTGATCTCACTTGCTGATCTCAATTACCAATCTCTATTACCGATTTTAGTTGCCAATTTCACTTGCCGATTTCCATTCCGCTCATGCTTTCTTTTGACTAATCAGCTTCTCATTTGCCTGCTCTACCTTCAGTTTGGAAAGAAGCACGGTAATGATTAGATTGATGATCATGGGGATCCACAGATACATGAAGTACAGCATCCGAATGCTGGAATCCGGCTGAATCGGTGAACCATTCACAAAACCACTGGCCGCCAGAAGCCATCCTGCCAGCGCAGTACCGATTCCGCCTCCGATCTTTACGCCAAGGGATGTACAGGAAAACATCGTTCCGTCAATCCGCTTGCGTGTTGTAAGCCAAGTGTATTCCGAACAGGAAGCGATCAGTGCGTTCAAATCCCCCTGAAGCGGACTCATACCAATGGATGCAAGAGCGGAAAAGAAAAGCATCAGTGGCAGATTCTGCATGTATCCGGCCGCAACAACACCGCCGCGGGCAATGGTTGCCAATACATATCCGTTCCTGTTCAGTTTATACATACCTCTGCAGCGTTTCACCAGATGAGGAGTGAGCAGAAGTCCGGCAATCATTGGAATGTTAATCGCCATGGAAAACGCACCCAGTAGAGACGCGTCTCCAAGCACATACTTTGTAAAATAAATTCCCATATTGGTAGTCGCTGTAAAAATCTGACTCAGAATATAGATGCAGCAGATGATGATGTAATATTTATTTGCGGCCAGCAGTTTTACCGCTTCCCCAAGGCGGTATTTCTCCCCTGTTTTTTCCCCGATTTCCGAGGTATCAGACATGCCGCTCTCGTCCGGCAATTCCTTCACGGAAAATACAGAGAGCGTATTAACGATCAGACCGATGACTGCATAAATAATTGCAATCATGCGCCAGCCCTGTGCTCCGCCGCCCAGCATCTCCACCGCGTCTACTGTAATTGTCTGAATCAGCATGCTGGTTCCAAAGGCAAACATAAACCGGATTGATCCCATCTGTACCCGTTCGCTGCTGTTTTTCGTGATCAGCGCTGTCAGCGCAGAATAGGCAATGTTATTGGCTGTATAGAAAATTGCATTCAGCGCTGTATATGCGATAAAGAACCATGCATACTGGGCAGCGTCCCCCAGTTTTTCCGGAATTGCAAAGATTGCCGCGATCATTGCCGCGCAGCCAAAATATGGCCAGAGCATCCAGGGACGTGCTTTTCCCATTTTTGTATGTGTCCGGTCAATCAGTGCGCCAAAGAAAACATCTGTGACTCCGTCGAAAATC
Source organism: Lachnospiraceae bacterium (assembly GCA_017472605.1). Taxonomy (GTDB): domain Bacteria; phylum Bacillota; class Clostridia; order Lachnospirales; family Lachnospiraceae; genus Anthropogastromicrobium. The sequence goes on along the minus strand of JAFUPV010000024.1, from coordinate 57,586 downwards.
TTGGAAAACATCATCAGCGTTCCAACAATACCGGAATTCAGTCCAATCGTATCGGTCAGATAAATCATGACAAAGGATGACAGAAAGGCATACACCACATTTCCCGCAACATCACCTGAGCCATATCCCACCTTATTATACCATCGTAAATATCTCTTCTCATTCATACGTTTTTTCCCCCTCTCCCCTCCACCAGGGAATCAATTTCACTGTATAAGTAAAATGCTCTGCATCCAGCCGATACTGCTGTGCCAGTTCTGGTCCACAGCTGGCAGATCCGATTCCATTCTGAGCATAGTCCAGACAAAGCACGGTACTGCCGCACGGAATCAGTTCATAGTTGTGCCGCTTCTCTGTCAGCTCTTCCTGTGTATACACAGATGCATGAAAGGAAAAGGGCCGTTCACTGACTGCTGCAAAAATCCGCCTGCCATCACCAATCATCACATAGTCACATCCGCAGTGACTGCCGTTTTCCTGCGGACGAATGTAGTCCTCATGCAGCTGAGTCACATTGGCGCAGTAATTCCCATAACTGGCTGCCTGACATTTATCCGCATAGCTTTCTCCCGGTCCCAGGCCGCAGTATGTCACCTGCTCAAAGTCTTTGTTAAGAAACAGGCGAAGACCAAACCGGGGCAGCTGCGGGAATTCGCTGTCCTTCCTGACTGCCATGGTCACATGAATCTCTCCCTGATTACTCACGCTCCACACCGCATCAATGTTCAGGATCCGCTGAACAGAGTCTGCAAGCACTGCCAAATGGGAGCAAATCTCAATTCCATTCTCCTTCTGTTTCCATTCCGTCCGATATGCCCTCGTCATCGTTCGATGATACCCCGCCTCATACCACTGCTGTTTCAGTTTTCTGTCGTTGTCCGTTGGTGCTCTCCAAATGTTCACTTCCATCGACCGATCCAGAATCCGCTTTCCGTCCAAAGACAACTGGCTGAATACACCAGTTCTTCTGTCATATATATAATTGAACGAACCAGTTCTTAATCCACCTTTGATCAGCAGTGTGCATCCGTTTTCGCTGATTGCAGGCATCGGCCAGTCTGCCGTTTTCTTTTCCGATGCCAGAAGCCGCACCGCCGTCTGATTCCTTCTATCCTCGTTGCTCAGCAAAATTTCCTCAAATCCCAGCTCATACCCCTGCGGAATCAGTGCTGTCCCCTGCTTCATCTGATACCGAAGTCTCAGAAAACATTTTCCCCTGCCTGGAATCTCCGGGCGCAGAATCACCGTTTCAGTCCCGTGCGGCTTTCCATTCCCATTTAGCGCCGCGGTTCCGTTCTCAAGAACAGCTCCATCACATGTCACTTCATAGCAAATCTGCAGATAATCCTGCAAATCAGTAAAGTCCAATTGATTTCGAAGAACCAGAACGCCGCTTGCCGGATCATAGTCAACAATCCGCGCCGGGCGATATACATTTTTGTATTCCATCAGACCGGTATGAGGGCGTCTGTCCGGATAAACCAGACCATCCATGCAGAAGTTTCCATCATGAAGCGCCTCTCCATGATCGCCGCCATAAAAATAAACTGCCTTTTTGTCCTCTGACTGCCCTTTATAAACCGCGTGATCGCACCATTCCCAGACAAACCCACCGCACATGATGTCATGTTTCTCAATCATCTGAAAGTAATCTTCCAGGTCGCCCGGTCCGTTTCCCATGGCATGGGAATATTCCACCATCAGAAACGGCTTGTCCGGTTCGCTGCCAAGATACTCCCTGATTTCCTCCATCGACGGATACATGCAGCTGTAAAGATCAATATCAGAAAAATCATACTTCCTTCTGCCGCTGTGATAGCAGGCGCTTTCATAGTGGGTCAGGCGGGACGGATCAAACCTCTTCGTCCATCGCAGCGCAGCCTCAAAGGTGCAGCCATAGGCGCATTCGTTTCCCATGGACCAGACTGCCACACAGGGACGGTTCTTGTCCCGGTGTACACACAGACGAGTCCGATCCAAAGTCGGCTCAATCCATTCCGGATTATCCGCAATCCGCTCGTTCCAGAGAGACGCTCTCTTTTCCCATGCTGCATTCCCCAGATATTGAGCCTGTGTTCCATGGCTTTCATTGTCAGCTTCATCCATTACCAGAAATCCATATTCGTCACAAAGCTGATAAAAATAAGGAACACTTGGGTAATGACTTGTACGTACCGCATTGAAATTGTGCTGCTTCATCATGACCAGGTCCCGGATAATCTGTTCCGGACTCGTCACCGGTCCTGTTACCGGATCGGAATCATGATGATTGACACCGCGGAATGTAACCGGCTTTCCATTCATCAAAACTATGCAATTTTCTACAGTGATCTCACGCACACCAATCCGATCTGTAATGACCTCGTCCGCCGTTTCGATAACCAATGTATACAGATAAGGCTGCTCCGGATTCCACAGCTTCGGATTAACCAGAGTAAGTTTTGCCTCGTGTGTGTAGCTCTCCCGGTTCCATCCCAATTGCTCTTCCTTCCGCGCAGCCTGCCGACTGTCCAACGGCTGCATTTGATCCAAAACCGCTTTTTTTGCATTTTCTTCTGCCATCACTTCTTTTCTCTTCAACAGTGACTCCGTACAGAAATTCCCTCCCGCGTCATAAATGGAAATTCTTGCGTCCGTTTCCTTCTCCAGAAATCTGGCATTCACACACACGATTGCCTGACCGTCTTCCAGTGTGGTTATTGTAAAATAATCATACACTGCTTTTGCAGGCCGTTTCAGCAGATAAACATCCCGAAAAATCCCGCTCATGCGAAACTTATCCTGATCCTCCAGATAGCTTCCGTCACACCATTTCAGCACAAGCAGCGCCAGCCGGTTCTTTCCATTCACTAACTGATCTGTCACATCAAACTCACTGGTCGAATGGGATACCTGACTGTACCCCACATATTCCCCGTTTACCCACAGATAGAAACAGGAATCCACACCTTCCAAATTCAGATATGCTCTCGGCGCCGCTTCGTCCTTCTGATATTGAAATTCATAAACATAGGCTCCTGCCGGATTGTCCGCAGGCACATAGGGTGGATCAATGGGGAACGGATACCTGACATTGGTATACTGATGACTGTCATAGCCAAAGTTCTGCCATGCACCGGGAACAGGAATCGTTTCCATGTCTTCCACCGGATAAGCAGTTTCATAAAACGGTTCCTGCAGCTCCCAAATGCTTCTGTAATAACGAAAATGCCACTGACCGTTCAGCACCTGGAGCCGGTCTGACTGACTCCTGTCTGTGTATGTCCCCAAAAGCCGCCTGGATGCCGGCACATAGTAAGCCCGCGGATCCAGCGTGTTTTCATGCATTTTTTTTAAGTCCTCATAATAGTTTGGTACAATCACGTTCGCTCTCCTTTTTTCCTTTCTTTACAAGTATTATATAATTTTTTCATATAGAAGTACATAAACTCCATTGGACAAAACATGCACAAAATGATACAATATAATTTAGTAGAAAAAGGTTCTTCCCAGATACCAGTTTATGGAGGATTTTTATGTATATTAATTCCGGATATCTTCATCAATCTCTGGTTGATTTTCAGGATAAGAGCAGGCCGCTGATCGTAGGAAGCTGCGGCACATACCATCTGTATACACGTCCAAAGCTTCCTACCTGGCGGCCTAAGGGAAGACTGGATTATCAGCTGCTCTACCTGGCAGCCGGAAAAGGACATTTTTTTCTTGATGGAAAAGAAGAAATTGTAACGGCCGGTCACATGGTGCTGTACCGGCCGAAAGAAATGCAGAGATATGTATATTATGGAGAGGATCAGACAGAAGTGTACTGGGTCCATTTTACCGGTTCCGATGTCAAACGCCTCCTGCGGGAATACGGTCTTCCATCCTCCGGACATGTGTTTTATACCGGTAATTCACCGGACTATCACCAGCTGTTTCGCCGGATGATTCTGGAGCTTCAGCTTTGTAAACCCCATTACGAAGAATATCTTTCCATGCTTCTTCGTGAAATCTTTCTTCTTGCAGGGCGTCAGCTGGCGGAAACGCACAGACTGAATCCCACCCTTTGCGCCGAAATGGAACAGGCGACCCGCTATTTCAATGAGCATTTTCACGAGGACATCAGCATTGATAACTATGCCGCGCAGAAGCACATGAGCACCTGCTGGTTTATTCGCAGTTTTAAGCAGTTTAATGGAGCTACCCCGATGCAGTACATTCTTTCTGTACGCATTGCCAATGCAAAAAATCTGCTGGATACGACGACTTATAACGTGACAGAAATTGCCTCCATAGTGGGGTATGAAAATCCGCTATACTTCAGCCGACTGTTCCATAAACAGACCGGAGTTTCTCCGTCGGAATATCGAAAACGATCAAATGTTTCACCGGTACGCTCCCCGAATGCAGAAACAAAACACTCGGACATGTAACCGCACGTTCGCCTGGATGCAGGAGCCATACGCAAAAAGGATGAGTAATCTCCTACTCATCCTTCAATCCCAACAATTTCCCAATCTTCCCCGCTCAGCTGATATTCGCTGCCGCAATGAGGACAATTCCTCTGCTTCACCGCGTCAAAACTGCCGCCGCACTGTCTGCAGCGGATCTGCTTCACAGAAAAGCGAAGATCCAGCGGCCGGCTCACATCCCGACGCAGATGAACACGGATTTTCTCATCCTTTGAAAAAACACGTTTTTCCTTGGCATAAATGTTCTCCAGATACACGTCAACCGTTACCTCGCACTGACCGTTGTGCACACGGAAATTTTTCAGGGCAGCGGCACCTGTGTAGGAAGAATCCACCAGATCCGCAAAACGGTCATCAGACGGTCCGCCTGCGTAAATGGGAAGCGACTGCGCGTCTTTTGAGAACAGAACCATTTTCAGCAGTGAAACCACCTTGCCGGAAAAGTATTCGTAGGAAAATTCCGGACTGTACTTCTGCATCTTTGTCACAAAGCGTTTCCCGGAACCGGCTGTATTCATCAGCATCGGGACTGCTTTTCCGGCATTCTTCACCATCGCTCCAAGCTGGCGAAACGCCCAGATTGGATAGCCAAAGACAGCACCGCCAAGAATTCCGGCAAAGAATCCGCGGAGGATGGACGGCAGCCACTGCCCGCCAACTTCCGGATCCTGATAGAAGAAGCAGGTGAAACAAACCATCGCAAGAAGCATCACAGGAATCAGCGTCTTCCAGATGCTCCTCTTCAGTTCCTTTTGCGTTTTGCCAAAATCTTCGATAAAGTAAAAACTGGTGACTCGCGGAAACAGATCGGACATCTCAAAATGGGTTCCGCAGTAAGGACATCCCTTCTGCAGCACGCCAATCGGACGGATGGCGCCGCAGTTTGGACAGGCATACAGATCTTCGCTGACCGCCTGACTGTCCCAGGCTTCTGTCATCGTCTGATAAAAAATCATGTTTCTGCTTTCCCGAAAAACCGGTTTTCCGCCACGGCAAAACGTCCGTTCCAGACGGCAGGTCCGATACTCCATGCGGCTGGCATACCGGTCATCGCTCCATGTTTTGTGGATACCGCCGCCCTCGGCAAACAGCCCGCGGGGAGTAATGACATATTCCAGTTCCAGATTTTTTTCCTTCAGCCGTTTCTGCTGAAGCTCCAGACAATACTGGGCATCCTGATCGGCATGTGCAGGCACCGTTCCGTTTTTTGTAAATTCCTGCAGCTCATTGGCAAACGATTCAAACATCTGGTATTTGGATCGTTCCCATACAATCTTTTTTGTTTGCTTTTTCATATCCATCCCACTCTGCTCCGCATAATAACGCTGCGATTATCGCTCCGGCCAAACGTACCGTCTGCACATTCGCCAAATGGATGCGCTGCGCAAGTTTCTCCCATTCTTGCGACGCTCGCCTGACTCGTGCGCAGACACCCTTTTCCGGCTTGCTGCACGCATCCATGAAACAAATCGCTGCTACCAGTGTACCATAGCGGATCAGAAAAGACAAGATACTACTGCTCCGCAGCCGGACTCTCCTTCAGCGTCTTTACCCCAGCAAGAAAATAGATGATGTGGAACACCCAGACACATGCAAGGATAATGCAGGGCACATAAAGCGCTTTCAGCATCATCATCGTGAAGCCAAATCCCATCAGCAGCGTAACGGTAATCATAATGCGGATTTTCGTCTCCCAGGTCATGCCCCGCCCCTGCACATAGCTTTCCAGATTTTTCTTATACAGCTTCGTGTTGATAAACCAGGTATGCAGCCGATTGGAGCTTCTGGCAAAGCAGAATGCCGCAAGCAGCAGGAAGGGAAATGCCGGAAGAAGGGGAACGACAGCGCCCACAGCGCCAAGCCCCACTCCGATGCAGCCAAGAACAACATACAACAGCTTTTTTACATTCATCGTGTTTTTTCCACTCCTTCTCGTTCCAGTCTTCTTTTCTCTTTTTTACTTTCTATTACATGACGAACTGCCAGTACCGGGTGATGAAACATCATCCGCGGACCGCTAAAGCGCATGACCTCACGGATTTTTTCCCGCATATCCGGTTTATAGCAATGAACCCTGCAGTTGGAACAGAATGTTTTTGTCTCCATAAATGGACATTTCTCACTGCGCATGACTGCATATTGCTGCAGCGCATCGCATTCCGGACAAAGTCCGCATTTACCTCCATGTTTTTCTCTGCAATAGAGGCGGATCATCAGCGACACGGTCTGTTTTTCCCGCTCCCGTTTGCTTTCAATTTTATTTCTGCTCATACATTCTTCCTCCCTCTACCCGGTAAACGCGGTCAGCGATAGCCATCGTGGATTCCCGATGAGACACAAGAATGATGCTCTTTTTGCTCTTCTGTTCTTTTAGGGCTTTTAAAATGATTCCTTCATTGATGCTGTCCACGTTGCTTGTTGGTTCATCCAGCAGAATCAGCTCACTTCCCCGCAGAAAGGCCCTGGCAAGACCGATCCGCTGCCGCTCACCGGCTGACAAGTTGTCTCCGAGCGCGCCAACGCGAGTCTGATACCCATCCGGCAGAGTCTGGATGAAGTCGTGAACAGACGCAAGTCTGCAGGCCGTTTCCAGCTCTTCCCGAGTGGCATCCGGCTTTGCGATCCGCAGATTCGCTTCAATGGTCTCATCAAAGAGCCAGGTTGTCTGACTGACCATTGTTACATTGGTCAGAAGGCTTTCTGTGCTGATCCGGTCAATATCCGTCCCGTTATAGGCAATGGTTCCCCCATCCTTCTGCCAGAACCGGAGGAGAAGCTTCAGAAACGTGGATTTTCCGCAGCCGGATTCCCCGACAATACCGATGATTTCCCCCTTTTTCGCATTCATGCAGATCTGATCCAGAATCGGTGTCTGTCCATCGTAAGAGAAAGACAGATCCCTGACAGCAAGCTCATGGTATTCCATCTTTGCTCCGTCTGTTACCGGAACCACTGCCGGCTCTTCCGAAAGCAAATCCAGCACACGGTCACCGGATGCAAAGGTCTGTGTCAGATTTCCCGGCAGTGCCGAAATTGCAATGACTGGACCAAAGGAGCTGAACAAGGTCACTGCGCCGATGATCATTCTGCCAATGGAAAGCATGTCATTGATTACAAGCGCGATGCCGACAGAAAGGGCAAGTAAAATGAACAGGGAGACGCAAAGCTCCGTTGCCGCACCTGCTTTTGTGGTATCCAGTTTCATCTTCCTGGTTTCTTCCAGAAGACGGTCAGAGCGGCGGCTGACCTCTTCTTTCCGCCGGCTTCCGCCGCTATTGAAGACAATATCTTTAATTCCTTTGATGCTGTCCAGAAAATATGCGTTGAATGAGGCAAACTCAGAGCGGTATCTGACGCCGGATTCCTTCAGCTTTCCGGATGAAATGACCGGTATAAGAATTCCAATCACAAGGTATCCGGTCAGTGCAGTCAGTGCCAGCCACCAGCTGGAAACAACACCGACAAACAGAAAAATGGTCAGAGACACAAGTACGGCGATGCAGATCGGAGAAATCGTGTGGGCATAAAACACTTCCAGCGTTTCAATATCAGAAGTGATCATCGCAATGATACTTCCTTTCTGCCTGCTCTCCAGCTTCGCCGGGCAAAGCTTCCTCAGCGCGCCGAAGATCCGGTCACGGAGCACAGCCAGAAGACGGAATGCAATGTAATGGTTGCTGTACTGTTCCAGATAGCGAAGCAGCCCCCGCAGCACGCCGAAGCCAATGGCCGCTGCTGCGAGAAAACGCCAGGAAAGCGCAATCGGTTCACCAAGAGCTTTCGCAATGCCGACGGCGCCGGATACTGTTACCCCTATGGCACAGAGAAAGCCAAGGGAACCGTTGATCACCGCAAGGATCATGATGTAGGCAAGGCTGCCAAGAAGAAGCATCAGGCTTGCCATGATTTTTGCGCCGCTTCTGCGGATTTTCTTTCTGTTTTTCATGGATTCACCTCCACATATCCTTCTTCCAGCTGTTTCTGTGCCAGATAAAGCTTCGCATATCCGCCGCGGACTTTCATCAGTTCTTCATGGGTACCGGTCTCTTTTACTTCTCCCGCCTCCATGTAGTAGATGCGATCCGAACAAACTACATTGGCAAGCCGGTGGGAAATCACGATGACAGACTTTGTCCGCGCCAGCTCCCTGACATTTTTCATGATAATTGCCTCACTTTCGATGTCTATGTTGCTTGTCGCTTCGTCAAATATGTAAATTTCCTTATCCGCTGCCAGATTGACCGCAAGAGCCAGACGCTGTTTCTGACCGCCGGAAATGTTTCCTGCGTCTTCCGAGATTACCTTATCCAGACCGCCGTTTTCGCGGATAAAGCCTGCCAGATTCACCAGTTCCAGCGCTCTGTATATTTCCTCATCCGTCCGTGTCTTTCCATCCAGCATGAAATTCCCACGAACCGTCTCGTTGAACAGATATGTGTTATAGCTGACGACAGCCAGCCTGGAATACCAGGATTCCCGCGAAAGACTTTCCAGTGCCTTTCCCCCTGCCGTAACCATACCGGAAGTGGGACGGAATGCACCGGAAAGGAGATTGACAACCGTGGATTTTCCGCAGCCGGATTCCCCGACAATTGCCGTCATTCCTGTCCGGGGGAATGTCATGGAAACCTGTTTCAGCGCCTGGCGTTTTCCATCATAGGAAAAGGTCACATCCTTCATTTCCAGTTCCGTATTTTCCAGCTCTTCTTCGCCCCATACCGGCTCCGGCTGTTCCAGCAGAGCAAGAATCTTTTTTCCCGCACTTGCGCCGTTCATGGCAACATGAAACGCGGATCCAAAAGCGCGCAGCGGCAGGAAAAAGTCCACCGCTGTCAGAATCAGGAACAGTGCCGCAGCTGGAGAAAGTCCGCGATTCACAACACCATAAATGGCAAACGCAATGCCAAGACCGGCTCCGCCATAGGCAACCAGATCCATGATCGTAGTGCTGGCAAGCTGCATCACCAGAACTTTCATCGTAATTTTCCGAAACTCCTCGGCATTTTCATTCATCCTTCCATGCTGCGCCTCATCCGCACAGAAGATTTTCAGTTCTTTCATCCCCTGGACACTGTCAAGAAAGCTGTCACCCATGGATGTATATTTTCCCCAGTATTTCGCGAAAATCGTTTTCGCATATCGGGACACTGCCACAATGGATACCGGGATCAGCGGAACACAGGCAAGCAGGACAAGAGCCACACGCCAGTCAATCCATACCGTAATAAGAAACAAAATCACGGGCGCCGTCATTGCATAGAAAAACTGAGGAATGTAGGAAGAACAATAAAGATCCAGCTGTTCGATTCCTTCCATGGAAACCTGGGTCAGCCCGGCCATGCTCATTTCATCGGTAGAACGGACGCCAAGTTTCACAATCTTATCGTAAATCCGCCCGCGCAGCTCTTTTTTCACATTTCTTCCAAGCAGATCCTTCCAGCCGCCCACAAGCCGTGACGCGGCATAGCGAATGCAGATGCAGACAAGCGCGAAAGCAGCAGGCCACAGATAAATCGCAGAGCCGCCGCTGTAAGAATCATAGTTTATTGTCAGAGCAACCGCCCGGCAGATGGAAGCTGTAATTCCGACATTTGCAAGCAGGCCGAGAACCATCATTCCTGCCGTATAGAAAATATATTTCTTATTCTCTCCAATCAGATTCAACAGATTTTTATCGATCATTTTCTTCCCTTTCCGCTTCGAAACAAACTTTTATGGTAGAGGAAACTATGAATGGCGAGGAAACATACCGAAAGGATGGAAACTGCCTTGTGCAGCTGCAATACAATCGGATACGGATCCAGAATCATTCCAAAGATTCCGCTGGCAAAAGCGATCAGAACAGCCGTCAGCATCAGATATCGTTTCCTTCCCATTCTTCTGCGGTAAACAACGGTATGTATGATGCAGAGCAGCAGAAAAAGGGCAGATGCCATCTTGTGAACATGGATTCCGGTCAGCGGTACCAGCATGGTTCCGAGGAAGCTGATGCCAAGGAGAAGGTTCAGAACCTGCATCACTGGTGTTTTTGTATCTTTTCCTTGCATGTGATATCTGTTTTCCATGATATCTCCTTTCCTGTTTTACAGTTAGTCATTGCTAATCCTATACCAAAAGCAAAGTGGAGACCGATTTAATTAGTCTCCACTAACCTTTATGAGTATACCGAAAAAAATTCCGTTTGTCAATGCCTGCTTTGAGAAATCCAGTAACTGTCAAAACCGTTCTTTCATCAATTCGCTGTAAACTCTCCCGATGCGCTTCTTACCGTCACGGTATCGGTTTCTCCTTTTGCAAGCTCCGGACTGCTGAGGATGACAACGGAGGTTTCCATCTGTATTGTCATTCCTTATCAAAGCTGAAGGTAAAGATGGCTGTACTGTCATCAAAGTTTTCATTCGGTACCCACATCGCCGTCCGGTCTGTCAGATTATATACCACGCTATGTACGGTGCAGCCATTGTTATCATCGTTTTTCCATGTCCTTCTTCCCACTGCTGCAAGAATTTCCATGGCAGCCGCCTCATCCTTCACAACACCGTCGGTACTGCTCAGCATCTCATAAATCTTCTCATAGCGGTCATATCCCAGCTTTTCCTGATCTGTCTCATAGTAGTCCGGCTGGATAATGAAATTGGTAATCCACTGGTAATCAGCGTCCGCTTCCCGCTCACCAATGTGGTCATCCTGGTCATTGTAGGTTACGACAAGCTCTCTCGCCGCTCCGTCGTTATCGGTCTGATCGGTGTCATTCACCCATTCCAGAATCACGCTCTTTCCACTGGCATCCGCAACCATGTAATGATAGGAAGTTTTTGCGGAATCATGAAGATCATAGGAGGAAGCAATCGTAACTGCCTCTTCCACATCATCCGCATAGTCCAGAATCAGACGAAGGAGTGTCGTGGATGTGAAATCCGGCTTATCCGTATTCTGATTGGTAGGAACGGTCTCCTCTCCGCCCTGATATGTCATATAAATTCCGCAGCTGACACCGACATCGTTGATTCCGTCCAGCGGCGCATAGGTAGCAGCCAGACAGGTGATCTTATCCATCAGTCCCTGAAGCCCAGTATCTACATCAATTCCAAGAAACTGAAGATCAACGGTTGAGATGGATGCATGACGTCCCTCATTTGCCTCCGTAAAAACAATACATGTATTTGTCTTGGAAAAATCATAATTTCTTCCAAACAGAACATCCCCGCTTTCGCTGACTGCGGTAAAGGAAGAGCAGGCAATTTCCGGATCGCTGATTTCCATCGGTATCAGTCCCTTTGTAATCTGATTCGTTACAAAACTGATCAGCTCCGCATCGTTTTTCACACCGCCCTGCTCCACAAACTCATCCAGATAAAATCCGCCCGGTACTGTCATCGTATACACATCACCATCCAGATGCGCATCATTTCTTTCCCGGACAAGCTTCAAACTTGCCAACGCGGAAAGCTCATTGTGCCATACCGCATAAACTGCAACTCCTGCTGCAAGTACCACCAGCAGGACAGCAGATACTATTCCGATCAGAACTTTCTTCCAGACCGGCATTTTTTTCTTTGTCTTTTTCATCGTGTTTCCCCTTTTCATCCTTTTGTCCAAATTTCTGCGTGGATTTATCTGTATGGAGATTTCATCCGCTTTTATTTATTCGCATCAAAGTTTCTATATCAGCCAGATTTTCCATTCTATTCCATCCGCGCCCGATTATTATATACTATAACTATTTGATTTTCAATGTTTTTATGTCTCTTTTTCCTTTTTTCTCAAAGTCAGGATCATTTATTTCATTGCACATGACACTGGCACGTTCACCTGGATGCAGAAACAATCCGACCGAACGTGTCGCTGGCTTGCTCGCTTGGATGTATACACAGCAAAACGCCGCCTTGGAGATTCTCCCCAAAAGCGGCGTCATAATTCTTTGATATTAATTTAGGAACGATTGATTACTTTCTGTTTGCTCTCATCTCGTTCGCTTCTTTCAGCTTGGTCTCACGACGATTCTTAACATGCTCCGGCATCGGATGAATATCTCCGGCTGCAGTCAGAGCCATCTTGGTCATCATCGGTCCGACGATCTCGTAAACAAGAACAGCAAACAGGGTGATGTTCCGGATCAGGTTTCCATCCGCTCCCAGCTGCATTGCGGTTGCGCACATGCCAAGCGCTACTCCAGCCTGAGGAAACAGGGTGATTCCCAGGTATTTACAGATCTGCGGTGCACAGTTGGTTGCCTTTGCGCTGAACAGCGCGCCAAAATATTTACCAAGACAGCGGAAGATAATGTACACAATGCCGATTCCTACGATTGCGATATCGGCAAACACATTCAGCTCCAGCTCCGCTCCACTGATGACAAAGAACAGCGCAAACAGCGGTGATGTCCACTTGTCGGTGGCTCCCATCAGATCGTGAGACAGCGGACAGATGTTGCAGAACACAGTTCCCAGCATCATACATACAAGCAGGGAAGAAAATCCAATGTGTACCGGACCAATCTCAAACTTCAGCATAGAAAGGGATACGGTAAGGAACACAAAGGCAATGGTCATGTTCAGACGATTTGTGTTGGAGTTGAACAGCTTCTCCAGCTGAGTCAGAAGCCATCCCATAATTGAACCAAGCGCAAGGGAACATACAATTTCCAGAAGCGGATTTACGATAATGGAAATCAGGTCAACCGTTCCGCTCACCAGCGTTTTTGCAATACCGAAGGAAACGGCAAACACGATCAGACCAACCGCGTCATCCAGCGCTACGATGGGGAGAAGCAGATTCGTCAGCGGTCCCTTTGCCTTGTACTGACGTACAACCATCAGCGTTGCAGCAGGAGCCGTTGCTGTTGCAATTGCACCAAGGGTAATTGCCTGTGCAACAGAAATCTTATCCGGCATCAGGAAATGAAGTCCTACCAGAGCCAGGTCAACAAGAAGTGTTGCAGCCAGCGCCTGAAAAACACCGATGACAGCAGCCTGCTTTCCGGTCTGCTTCAGATCATCCAGACGGAATTCGTTACCAATGGAAAACGCAATAAATCCAAGCGCAATGTCGGAAATCGCAGTTAATTGATGTAAATCATCCATCGAATTGAAGCCAAGGCCTTCAATTCCCAGTGCTCCGATACCATAGCAGCCAATCAAAACTCCGGCAATCAGATAAGCCGTTACAGACGGCAGCTTCAGCGGTTTGAAAATTCTCGTCATGATCAGACCGGTCAGCAGGGCGATGGATACAGATAGTAATGTGCTCATGATGTCTCACTCTCTCTTCTTTCATTATACTAAAACACAATGCCTAGTATACTCCTGCGCCCTTGTAAATGCAATGGCACTTTTTTATAGATTTTTTCGATTTGCACATTCTTTTTTATGGATTTTTAATTTTCCCCCGCAATGCCCCACACAAGTTTCCATCTGACTGGAAAAACAGAGCTCTGCTTCCACTATTCGGCTCTCATTTCTTTGAACAGACGCAGTTCTACCTGTGATTCCCCAATCTGTATCTGTGCCCGATCAATCATCAGCCCAATCAGAAGCAGCTGGCTGGATTCGCCCGGCTCACCAGATCCGGCCAGTTCCCAGTAGATATCCTCCAGTCCCTCATTTCTTGGCTCGTTGAGATATTTCTCCAGGTAGTGAAGATTGCTTCTGTAGTAAGGGTTGTAGTTGGACTTGAAATGAATGATGTCCAGACTGCCCTCCCTTTTGATGGAAGATTCCATTTCGGTTGCTCCGATGGAAAAAAAGAACATGGTCAGTTCTTCAACAATCTTTGCTACTTTTTTCTCTTCATGTATCATTTTTTCACCTCTTTTTTTCTTCTTCGCATTTTAAACCGCTGCATGAAGCTTTCAATCATGGGAACGAGAAGAATCGCTACCCATCCGGCACTGAATCCGTTGTTGTACAAATTCAAACCGCCATACATCTGACTGGTATACATCACAATCGCGGCGTGCAGAAAACCGGCGATGATCCCGCAGAAGGGACCGAACTGACCGGCAATGGGAGCAAGACCCACGGCAAACAGGGCAGCAATCTGAATACCGGCAGTCACCGGTGTATACTGTGTAATAAACGTGGACAGAAAGACACCAAGAAGTACCGGTATGTAATTTTTCACATGGGCACCAAAGGCTGCAAAGCCGAAAGCCATGAAAACAGCGCCCTGCACCGGGCCGGAAAGATCACCGCCAATCAGCAGGATATAGGTTTCCCCGATGATTCCAACAGCACTCATGTTCATCAGCGTCGCACCGGGACCGTCCATGATCACAAAATCGGCAACAGCACGGCCGGGATGTCTCGTGATGTTCCAGAATGCACGGATATCGCCCTTCTTCAGCCAGAGACCGTAGAGAAACGCCAGGATAAAATACAGATACACACCGACTGTAATTCCCGGATGAATCCCTTCCTGCCAGATGAACACAGGGGCGACCTCCAGCGCAAAGGAGCGCATGACACAGACAATTCCAAAAGCCAGGATTCCTGCGGAGAAGCCGACATTAAACAGGTTATAGCCCATGTGCATGGAAGCGGTGTGGGCAGAAAGCGGCGGAAGCATCAGGCCGATCAGAATTCCGATTGCTGCCGTCGCCGCCAGATTTGCGAAGCCGGAAAACGGCAGAATATACATCATTTCTGTCACGATCGGTCCCAGACAGACTCCAAACAGCGCCGTATAGAGATATCGGCTCATGTGAGTCTTATGAATTCTCGAATACAGAAAAACGCCGCTCAGAATCGGCAGCATGTTCACCGGATTTTTTCCCCAGAATCCGTAACAGACATCAATAAACAGAGCGGCCATCGTAATTCCGGTGAACGGCAGCTTGACTGCCTGCACCAGAAGGATTCCAATGATCAGAACAAGACCGGCATTAAAAAAAGCGGCTCCGTGACCGGCCAGTTTAAAATAATCGGTAATCAGCGCATCCTTTGACAGCACAATCTGCTTCATTCCTTCCAGGATTTCCGATGGGGAAGCAAGGAAAAACGCGGACACAATCAGCAGAGCTGCTGAAAACCAGGCAAATGCCTTCAGTTCCTTCCCTTCTATCTTTTTACGCAGTTTTTCGCTCATAATCCACCTTCCTTCTGTCTCCGTTGCCAAACAGGATTCGCACCCTGCCTGAGCCGTTTTCCGCCTGCGGCGGTTCGCTTCAGCGCCTGTTGTTCTTATACGATTTTAGAAAATGGGCGGTGAATTCGCTGTTTCTATTCACCGTCCATTCATCTTTTCGTATCCTTTTTCTTTCGTATCAAATGCTGTTGCCAGTATAGCATATTTTCTCTGACAAGTCAATAGATTCGAACATTTATTCTTTTTAATTCTCATTCTCCTCTATTTCGATTCTCAATAATCTCCCAATATCCGTTTCTCTTTGCACCTTTGCGTTCTATCTTTCCATTTTCACGCAGTAATTTTACCACTCTTTGTACAGTTCGAAGCGAAATTCCTGTTACTTCCGCAATTTCACTTTGTGTTACAAATCGATTCTTTTCAATCACTTCCAGTATTCTCACTTCATATGCACCATTTAACCCGCCACTTTGGCGGTTTGCCGTTTTCATATCAGTCACCTTTGCGCTTTGCAGCGCTCGGAACTTTACCATAATATCCTCTCCATGTACCATATATTCCGGCTCAGCGGCTCCCAGCGTTTTACATGCGTCTCGAATTTTCTGAATTCCCCGTCCCCAGCTTTCAATATATCCGGCACGGTAAAACACGCGTGCAATATCCGGATTGTATGGCTTTGATGTATGAGATCCCAATAACGTTTCCGCGGTCCATCCAAAAGGAAGCATGCTGCAGTTACTGATATACATCAGATCTTCCTCAATCCGAATCTGCACAGGTACATTGTCAGCCCAGTTACAATGAATCAATGCATTATTAACAGCTTCTGAAGCCAGACCATTTCAAGAACATCATACACATATTCATTGGGATTTCCGTCCTTCCAGTATCTGGAATCATCGCCTCCAAGCATCTTTACCACAAAGGCGGCAACCGCCCTGGAACGTGACTGTCCCCCATAACAATGTACCAGCAGCGTTTCCACGCTCTTATTGGCAGCAACGAATTCAATAATCTGTTTCGCCTGTTCATCCGAAAACAGAACCGCACCATCCACTTCATCCGTGATATCATCAAAATATAGTGTCAGCACGTCTTTGCAGAACTGGTTCTTCGAAAACACAAAGCCGAACCCATCCGTATGGGTATCCTGAATGGAAATCACGGCGTAGGTATCGTTCCTGGCCGCCGCATCCTGCATTCCAAGCGGATAATAATGTTCCATTACATAATCAAATGCATCATAGACTGATTTTAGCAATACCCGTTTCATTTGTTTTCTCCTCCCCATGAACTCTTGATCAACCAATAACACAGCGGACCTGCGCCGTCCGCCAACCGCCAGGAAACCTCTGAAGAACCGTCAAGTCAGCTTGACATCTCCTTTCCTGGCAGGATATAATGAAAGTCCCCGGCGACAATCACCAACGCTGTTTGATTAAAAAATGTTCTTGTACTTTTATCCGTTCAATCAGACCAGCGAAACAGACCTTTTGCCTGCTGCGGGAACACTTATAACTTACCGAAACGAGGAAACCTTTCATGAACAAAAAATTTCTGTATACCCTGCTGGACAACATGTCCGTTTCCGGCCATGAGATTGACCTGCAGAAAAAAGTAATTGCTGAAATGACACCATACTGCGATGAGATCCGCACCGATTATACCGGCAACGTGATCAGCATTCTGAATCCGGATGCACCTTTTAAGGTCATGCTTGCCGCCCACATCGACGAAATCGGCATGATCGTCACCCATATTCAGGACGATGGTCTGATCCGGGTGGGCAGAGCCGGTGGAATTCGTCCCCACACCTACCCTGGTCATCAGGTCGTAATCCACGGATACGGCGGAACTGTCTACGGAACGGTAATCAATAACAAGGGCATGGACAAAGAAAAGCTGACGGTTGGCGATCTGTACATCGATATCGGCGCAAAGGATGCGGAGGACGCAAAAAAATATGTGCAGCCCGGAGATCCGATCCACCAGAATACCTATCATCAGGAAATGCTCAACGGCTATCTGGCCGCACGCGCTGTTGATGACCGCGGCTGCGCCTTCATCATTCTGGAAGCGCTGAAGCTTGCAAAGGAAATGGGCTGCAGGATTGGTGTTTACGCTGCCACCACGGTGGGTGAAGAGACGACCATGCGCGGTGCCTACTGGGCTGCCAGCGCCATTAAGCCGGATGCCGCAATCGCTGTCGATGTAACTTTTGCCAGTGACTACCCAGGTGTTGACTCCAAAGATTCCGGAACGGTAACGCTGGGCAAAGGTCCTGTCATCTGTCACGGTTCCATTACCAACCGTAAAGTAATCGATCTGCTGAAGTCACGCGCAAACGCAAATAACATCCCCTATCAGGTTGAAGCCTACATGGGCGATACCTGTACCGATGCGGATAAGATCCACTTCACCGGAGAAGGCGTTGTCACCGCACTTGTGTCCCTGCCGCTTCGCTACATGCACTCACCAAGCGAAGTCTGCCATCTGGATGACATTGAGAATTCCATCAAACTGCTGGCAGAGTTCCTCTGCTCCATTGATGAGAAGACAGATTTGAATCCATTTCACTGAGACCGTTGCACCGGACTGATTCTGCCGGAACGATTCTGCTGCAGCAATTCCGCCGAAGCGTTTTTCTCTGCTGCAATTCCGCCGAAGCGTTCCTGCCGGAGCTTTTGCCTCTGCTGCAATTCCGCCGAAGCGTTCCTGCCGGAGCTTTTTCCTCTGCTGCAATTCTGCCGAATTTGTTCTGCTGCAGTCCTTCACCAGTACATACAATGATGTATGATGCCATCTGCACCGACGATATCCGGGAAATCCAATCCACAATATCGCCGGTGCAGTTTTTCTGTATCTGCCTCTTTTGTCCTATCCTCACAAACACTCATTCTGCAAATCCATCCGTCAGCGCCTTATAATAAGTCACCACCGGCAGAAACATCTGCGCAAAGTGCTTGGTTCCGGTATTTCCTGCCAGAACCGCATCTTCCACAATCCGCTTATTTGCGCCATAGCTGCCCGCACATCCCGCGATGGCAGCTTCAAAGGTCTTCTTTCCATAGGATAAATAGCGTCTGTCACCAGTCAGCTCGAAGGCAATGGCAAGTGCCTCCAGAACAAGCGGATTATTGCCGACTCTTGAAAGACTGGGCAGCTCCTTATAAACAAAATAGCCGTTTCTCATGTAACAGTGTTCGATCATATCATCCACTGCGTGAAGAATCATGTTTCTGATTCTCTCCTGCGGAAATTCCCGATAGTGACGCATCAGGCTTCCGACAGCCACGGAAATCATAAAAGGCACACGAATCATTGTGTTATCGGTATATGGAGCCAGCCAGCCTCCGTAAATTTCACTCCACTGAACGAACTGTCCCACGATCCAGTCCGATTTCGCGGTCCAGCGTTCCTCATAGGTTTCCTTATAAAGAGCAGTCAGCGTCCGCAGCGCCCATCCGGTTTCTCTTGCGTTCAGGCCGCCTGCTTTCTGATAAACTGGTGTATCCAGCAGGCGCAGGATGTTCTCACCAATTCCAATTGCCGCATCAAAGAACCGCTCATCGCCGCTCATATGATAGCAGTCCAGAAGACCTTCCACCCATTGATGGCTGCACACGATCTCACCATCCAGACAATGACCCTTTGTATGTTCCCACTGTCCCCCGGCATGGAGCTCATTGGTACTGTAATGACAGATATCCACATCCCGCTGATGGGTGCCCGATACCAGGCAGTAATCCAGATATCTCCGGATTCCGGTACGCGCAAACTGCAGCATGCAGGCATGAGGATAATCATACTCATTGTTGGTCCAGACCTGCCTTCCCTGTCCCCGGCCCTGAGCCGTGTAGTTGGGATCCGGCGCATCACCCCAGTTCATCATGCCATAGCTTCTTGTATGAATATCCGCTGCCGCCATCAGCGCTGCTTCCACCTCGCCATCCTGTCGTTCCACAGGAACAAAAATGTCCGGAAACAGTCCCGAATCTTCATAAACGGAGCAATCCAGAACCGGTCGGTCCGGCATCTGGTACTGAATGCTCTGATGATTGATTCTCTGCAGATCTTCCTTTGCATCATGAAAATAGAGCTGAAACTTCTGACTGATTGCCATGCCGGACTGCAGCGGAATGGGGCTGCTTCCCTCCGGAATCAGCTTTACCGTAATTCCATCTGTACGGGCGAGAACCGCCTTGGGAAAATTCTGATGCGCCTGATATATGGTAGCGCAGACACCGCCATCATCCGCAGTCCGGTCCGCAAAGAAGGTTCCGTGAAACGTCTCTCCGAAATGCTCATTGCTCTGGTTCAGGAGAAATTCCGCTGTAATCTGCTTTTCTACTGCTTCTCCATCTTCGCTGATGAGGAATCCGGTCTTATAGTTGGATTCGGCTGCGCAGGTCCGGATTTTTCTGTTTTCATCACAGGACTTTTCGGTTTTGGAATCTTTCATGCAGCATTCTCCCTGAAGCATTCCGGTTTCTTCTATCCATGCAGCACTCGGGCACGGCTCTTCCACAGAAAATTCCCAGGCCGCGATTCCAAATGCCTCTTCGGAAGCATTGATCAGACGAAACTCTACGTCAACCGCGGCTTTTCCCACATAAGCCATCACTCTCGTTTCACATTGAATTCCCGTCTCTTCGGCAAACCTTCCCTGATTGGATAACACAACCGCGACAGGGCCTTCTTCCTCCACGGTCCAGCTTCCATACAACAGTCCGCAGGAATTGCCGTCTTTGCCTTTTTTCAGCATCGGTCCGACAAATTGCTCCTGGTCATAGTTCTTTTCCCCAGCCCGCACCGCCTGAAACAAATGTCCGGTTCCATCGCAGACGGTAAACCGGACTGCACCGGTGGATACCTCATATCCGTTTTCCGTCTTCAGACAAGTCAGTTCGGACGTGCATTTACTGCATTCATCAAACGTGTGAGACGGTCTCTCTTCTTCTCCTGCAAAACTGCAGACCACTTCCGTTCCCCTGTTTGCCGGAATGTCCACAGGAAACCGCAGAAACAGATACTTTACGGAACCATCCGGATAGCTGGCCAGCACTTTTTTCTGCACCGGCAGATTCCTTCCGTTCTGCTTCAGGCATACCTTCCCTGTCTCATACAGTCTGCCCGCAGCAAGCGGAATGGAAACCGAACAGGGCTCTGCGATCCGGTCTATGCTGTACAGCTTATCAAATCGAATTGTGATCATAACCTTACTCCCCTCCCGTTTCTTTCCTCACACCGTTATCCATGGTGCCGTTCATCCGTCACAATATGTTCGACGCCGCTGTGCTCCCTGCTCAGGTAATCTTTCATAAACGTCGGAAACGCCTTATGCTGATCCAGCTGCGCAATCGGAATCCAGTGCATCTTCTCCCGTACACCAAAGGTATAGCTGTTGCTGTTCAGCTCCTGCGTCCCCCTCGGTTTCATTCGATAATACAGGGCAATTTCGTGGCATTCCAGACCTTTCAGCGTTCCCTGGTTTTCATTGAAAAAGTTCTCATGGATCACCGCCAGATGATCAATTTCATAGGAAACCCCTGTTTCCTCAAACACTTCCCGCTTCACCGCATCTTCTGCTGTCTCACCCATGTGAACAGCTCCGCCAATCGAATAGTAATAATCCTCCAGTTCATTTCCGGCAAACAGTACACAGCCATTTTCTACAATAATTGCTGCGGCCCGGTAGCGAAACCAGTGGCCATTTTTTTCAAATCCGCAATTCAGTTCCATATTTGCTCCAGATCCTTTCTTCTGACATGCTTTCAGACAAATTTGCCCGCAATCTCATAAGCCTTTGCACTATGTGCGGTCCGATATCGCCCCCAAAATTACTCATTTCAGCCGAATTCCTTTCAAAACATCATTTGTAGAAATCCCACTGTATTTATATTCCAGTTCATCGAAAGAAAACGGCAGGCGCTCCCGATTGCCGAGTTTAATCAATCGATAATTCATTCTGAGTCTGTCTGCATTTTGGATGATTGATTCCCGGATGGATGGTTTCTTGATTGCTTCTGCATTTGCAATCACGTTCTCAAGCGTTCCAAATTCCACCAGCAATTGTGACGCAGTCCTGGGACCTACCTTATCCGCCCCCTTAATGTTATCGGCAGAATCGCCGGTAAGAGATTTAAAATCCGCATACTGATCCGGCGCAATCCCGAATTTTTCTCTTATGTATGCCGGTGTGCAGATCACAGTCTTATCCCCCCGGTACCGCAGGACTGACACATGATCCGTTATCAGCTGAAAGAAATCACTGTCAAACGACGAAATGACGATCTCTGCAGTCTGTCCGCAGGTAAACGCATATCCGGCGATCCAGTCATCGGTTTCACAGGTCGTTGTTTCTCTGTGCCGGATTCCCAGGTAATCAAGAGCAGCGTAAACATCAGGCAGCTGTGAAAACGGATTTTCTTCCTCCGCCACCTGACTGTAATCTACACGATTTGCTTTATAATCCGCACTCAGTCCGGTACGTTCCTTCTCGTGCTCTCCATCAAACAGCACCGCCACATGCGTCGGCTCAATTCTGCGGATGATCTTAAGCAGCGCGCCTGTAAAACCAAGCGTTCCCTGGATTGCCTTGCCGTCTGGATTAACGATTCTGGACGGCATTCCGAAAAACATCTGAAACAGCAGATTACTGCCGTCAACAAGAAGCAGTCGATCCATCTTTTTTCCTCTCAACTCAAACACATATCAACGAAACAGAATAAATAAAACTGTGCTCAGTATAGCATAAATTCCTCGGAAACACAATGCGCTCTTCTGTCCCATTGACAGGTGGAACACAACGAACAGATGAATTTCCAGATTTTTATTGATTAAACGTTCCGCATATGTTATTATTTTTAAGTATCCCAATCATTTACATTCATTTTTATAAAATGCTTCCTTTTTCTCTCCAAACCACGAATGAGAAATCCATACAGTACAAAAGATATTGTGACTCATCAACGGAAATGAAAAGAAGGAGGATAAAACGTGTTTCAAATTATTTACTCAAAAAAAGCTGTAAAATTTCTTCAGAAACTGGATCGTCCGACACAAAAACGCCTTGTCACTGCAATTTCTAAACTGCCACTTGTCGGCGATATAAAAAAACTGCAGGGTGTCGATGGTTATCGTCTTCGTGTCGGAAACTTTCGGGTATTATTTGATGTCAATGGTATTATAATTGATATTATAGAAATTGGAAACCGCGGTGATATTTATAAAGGAGTGTGATTTTATGTCCAACGTTAAAGAACGGATTCTTGGAGCTGTAACTGTTATGAGTGAAGCGGACGCGGAGAAGGTATGGGAACTGATTCAGACCACTTTTATTCTGTCAAATGCAAAGACTGCTACTCCATCTGCGGATGAAATTCATGCAATTAATGCCTACCGCAATGGTGATCCTGAATACAGTCCCTATTTGTCTCAGGATGAGCTCATGAAAAAGCTGAAATTATAACTGTTTAGGCGCCCCATCACAGCTTTCTGTAATGAGGCGCTTTTTTGTGACAAATTGTGATTTGTTTATTTCTCTTTGCGGAACAACTCAATCGCCATTAGGGTTATTCCAAACACTATAAACACAACAGAGAGAACAAACAGAAACATTAAATCCATCTCAGTAACTGTAGTCCATAATCTTCCGACATCGCTATCTCAAGAGGTAACAAGATTGTTGCCTGCAATAAAAACAATTGCCAAAGACCAAATACTACCTATCAGTGAAAGAAAACCACCAATCAATACTCTTTTCAATAATATAATCACACTCCTTTGCTAAATTTAAACTTGTCTGTTTCTACTATAATACCTTTAGCCAAAAATCAAGACCACCGGCTAAGTGACACGTCCAGTCGAATTCCTGCGGTTCCTTCTGTCACTTCAATTTTCCTCCCCATTCCGCTTCCTTAAAACCAACAAGAACGGTATCCCCATCAATCACAAGCGGACGTTTCACAAGCATTCCGTTTGATGCCAGAAGCGTCAGCTGCTCCTCCTCACTCATGGACTTCAGCCGGTCCTTCAGCTGCATCTCTTTGTAAAGCAGGCCGCTGGTATTAAAAAACTTTTTCAGCGGAAGTCCGCTCCTCTCATACCATGTCTTCAGCTCTTCACAGGAAGGATTCTCCTCTGCGATGTGGCGTTCCTGATACGCAATTCCATGCTCCTCCAGCCATTTCTTCGCCTTCTGGCAGGTCGTGCATTTCGGATAACAAATAAATATCATTTCTTTTTTCTCCTTCCATCGGTTTTCAAACCGGAATGATTCCGTCCTTTCGGAACCAACATCACGTTTCAAAAGGCCGAAACGTAATTTCTGCCGTTTCCCCTTCTGCAAAATCCATGTACAGGACAGAATTCTGCTGTGTATATGCCTTTCTGGTAACAATCGGACCGCACACATCTGTGAGCTTCAGACGCAGAGTATTTTTGCACATGGAAGTAATCGTAACCTTTGTAACTTTATTCTCTTTCCAGCTCATATCAAAAACAAAATTCCCTCTCGCCTTTATGCCGCAAATCGAGCCGGATTTCCACCCATCAGGCAAAGCAGGAAGAAGCTCAACAATCCGCTCTCCCATTTTCCCCTTGTGACTTTGAAGCAGCATTTCCGTAATGCCGGACACCGCACCGAAATTTCCATCGATCTGGAAAGGCGGATGCATGTCAAACAGATTTTCCGCTGTGGAAAGCCGCATCAGCTGACGAAGGTGCTTCCACGCATTGGTTCCATCCTTCAAGCGGGCATAGAAATTGATAATCCATGCTCTTGACCAGCCGGTTGCTCCGCTGCCATAGGCAAGCCTTCTGTCGATGGTATTCTTAGCAGCCTGATACATGTCTGCATCGGTTTCATTGATCTGATCGCCCGGAAACAAACCGAACAGATGAGAAATATGCCGATGCCCCGGTTCCACTTCTTCATAATCTTTGATCCATTCACAGATTGTACCATAGCGTTCGCTAATGCGAAGCGGCGGCAATTTTGTCAAAATTTCCTTCAGCTCTTCTGCAAAGGATTCCTCACCAAGAATTTCGCATGCAGTAATCATCCTTGTAAACAGCGCGTGGATGATTTCGAAATCCATCGTTGCACCATAAGTAATCCCGCTGCTCTTTTTCTCTCCGCTTCGATCCTGATAATAAAATGCATTTTCCGGAGAATTGGAAGGACTGGTCACCAGATATCCATTGCAGTCCTCCACCAGATAATCCTTTACAAACCGGCAGGAACCTTTCAGGATTGGGAAAATCTCTTCCAGGTATTTCCTGTCATTCGTGTATTCATAATGCTCCCACAGATTCAGACACAGCCAGGATCCTGCCATAGGGAAAAATCCACAATGTACAAAATCATGCACACCGGTACGTCCAAAGATATCAGTGGTGTGGTTGATCACCCAACCGTCTGCTCCAAACAGTTCCTTTGCTGTGTCCATACCGAAGATACTGATCATCTTCACAAAATGTACAAACGGCAGAAAGGTATCGGATAAATTTGCTGACTCCACAGGCCAGTAATTCATCTGCAGATTGATGTTTGTATGGTAATCGCTGCCCCAGGGCGGTGTAAAACCATTGCACCAGATTCCCTGAAGATTGGCCGGCAGTGTGGCGCGTTTTCCGGAGCTTTCGATCAGAAGATAACGGCCGAACTGATAATAGAGAACATAGAGGTCGTTATCTTCCACATTCTCATTTTTTACCCGGTTCACACGCTCATCCGTAGGAATTTCTTCGTAAGCAGGGGCATCCAGTGTGAAAGAAAGTGTATCAAACCACCTCTTATGCTCCGCAATATGCTCCTGCTTCAGTGCGCCGTAATCCACATCCTTCACGGCATTGATAGAAGCAAGCAGCTTTTTCCGATAGGGAATCGTCTCGTCATTATCAAATATATTTACATTATAATTGGTGGCAAATGCTCCGTAAATCGTGAATTGGGTCGCATTTTCAATCTGAATGGAGCTTTTGTCAGCGGTTTGTTTTCCATCAGACACCACATAAACGCGGGAGCCAAACTGCATCCCTTCCACACCTTCGCCGTGTATCTCATCCCCTTTAAAGATCACGCATCCGTTCATCAGCAGGGTATCATCATTCAGTGCGGAAGTATATGCATCCTGACCTCTCTGCATGGTAATTCTGCAGGAGAATGGTGCGCCGTCCGTGGACATTCGATAGACAAACACATCATAGTTTCCGCTGACAAACGCCTCACTGCGGTACCAGTCATTTCCCTTTTGATAAGACACCCGGACGATTGCCTGGCTTAATTCCAGTTCTTTCCGGTAATTTGTGTATTCCCTTTTATCTGCGAAATCAATCTGCAGTTCGCCAAAGCTCTCATAAAACCGGACGCTGGCCGGATTTGCCAAAAACGTCTGACTGCAGATTTGATCTGCTTCTTCATATCGCTCCTGAAACAGCAGAGTGCGCAGTTCCTGCAGGATTTCCGGCGAACTGTGGTAATTCTCTTTATGCTGTCTGCCGCTCCATAAGGATTCTTCGTTAATTTCAATGGTTTCCCTGGAAGGATCGCCATAGATCATCGCTCCGATGCGGCCATTCCCCAGAGGAAACGCCCGCATCCAGTCATTCGCAAAGCGATCATGCCAAATACGTGTGGACATATTTTTTCCTCCTAGCCTTTCACAACAAACCGCTCCTGATCCAGAACATTTGCCGCATTGTTTCCAAGGAACACCTCAAACGCGCCGGGCTCCACCACCCATTCACACCGGGATGTCAGGGTACGCATCTGTTTACAGCCGATCCGGATGGTGATTTCTCTGCTCTCCCCCGGTTCAAGCTCCACCTTCTGAACACCTGCCAGCTCCTTCATGGGCTTCACCGTGGAAGCGAAACAGTCACGGATATATACCTGTGCCGCTTCCTTTCCTGTTACCTTACCGGTATTGGTCACTGTAAACGTGACATCCACGCTGCCGCCCGCCGGGATTTCATGGGCGGAAAGCTTCATCTTACTATATTGAAACGTCGTATAGGAAAGACCGTAGCCGAACGGATAAAGAGGGTTCCAGTCCATTTCCACGTAGCGCTTTCCGCCCGCCGGAAAGCGGCTGTAATGACACGGAATCTGACCAACGGTGCGTGGAACCGAATAGGGCAGTCTGCCGGACGGATTTACATCTCCAAACAGAATCTTTGCCAGCGCCATGCCGCCCTTTTCCCCCGGAAAGAAACCTTCCAGTATCGCAGGCACATGCTCCTGCTCCCAGGGAATTGAAGTCGGACGGCCCGTCTGAGTTACCAGCACAACATTGGGATTGACCCGGTATATTTCTTTCAGAAAATCCAGCTGGTTTCCCGGAAGATTCAGGTCCACACGGTCAAAGTTTTCTCCGGAGGTCTCCGATGAATCGCCGAGAGCAGCGATTACCACATCGGCCTCTTTTGCAGCCGCAAGCGCTTTTGTGTAATCCTCGTTTCCTTTATTATAGCCAAAGATAACACGCACGCCGCGCATATCATTTCGGTATTCAATGCGGATCTCATATTTTTTTCCGCCCTCAAACCGAAACGGCACCATCTGATTTGCGCTCTTTCCTTCCCCCCATCCGTCGATGAGAAGCTTCCCGTCCACATACAGCTTCATGCTGTCCATGCTTGACAGACCAAGATTCCCCTCAAATGTCCGGGGCGGTATCAGGGTTCCGGTCCACAGAACACAGAACTGCTCTCCGTCCACATCCGGATGCGGTTTGGTATAGATCCAGTTGAAATTAATCTGCTGGTCTACCCGGGTCACTGCCGGTTCTCCCCCAATCTCCGAACCATTATAATAGCGCGCGGTCAGTCCCTGACTGCCGTCCTCGCTGCACATCCACCAGTGATTCACCGGCTTCATGTCATCACCCAGCACATTGCAGCCCTTCTCAAACACCACTTCCGTTTCCGAACTCGCCTCCGCAAGCAGTCTCCGGATTCCTTCATACAGCGAAACAGTATGCTCCTTTACCGGATCATTATTATAGTCTCCGATGACTGCCACATCTGCCTGCGGTCCCACAACGGCAATTTTCTTATGTTTCTTTTTATCCAGCGGCAGCATCTGATTCGCGTTTTTCAGCAGTACCGCACCATTTTCCGCAATTTCTCTTGCCAGGTTCTGATGTGCCTCACAGTGTACGACCTTCTCATTAAGGCTCTCATCCACATAGGGATGGTCAAACAGGCCGCACATAAATTTTACACGGAGCACCCGTCTGCAGGCTTCATCCAGAACCGATTCCTCCATTTCACCGGCTTCAATCAGCTCGCGAATGGATTGCCGCCAGGTTTCATGGGAGAAATCAAAAAGCTGCAAATCGACGCCTGCTGTCATGCCCAGGCGAATGGCTTCTTTTCCTGTCTCCGCCACCTGATGCGCAGTTCCCAGCATGCGCACCGCTCCCATGTCCGAACGCACAAATCCGGGCATGCCGAATTTTCCCCGCAGATAACCGGTCAGCAGTTCCTGATCCATGGCAACCGGTGTCCCATCAATGGAATTGTAGGAACACATCGTATTGGTCGCCTTTCCATCCACAAACGCCGCTTCAAACACCGGCATTGCGTAGGCCAGCACATCATGCCTGCCCATGGCGGACGGCATGCAGTTCAGTCCGCCAATCGGATTGGCATAACCCACATAGTGCTTCGGCTCCGCCGCAACGGCATCCGGCGCGGCCAGGGATTCTCCCTGCAGACCTTTTACTGTTTCTCTTGCAAATTCAGCCGACAGCCAGGTATCCTCTCCGTAGGTCTCCTCCGTCCTGCCGTAACGCGGATCACGGGCCAGATCCATAACCGGGGAAAAGGTCTCGCAGACGCCGTAGGAACGTGCCTCCGCCGCAATTGCGCGTCCCATCCGATATCCCCACTTCGGGTCGAAAGTAGCCGCAAGACCAATCTGCTGCGGAAAAACCGTCGCTTTATGATCCGTAAAGCAGTGAAGCGCTTCCTCGCTCAGCAGAAACGGAATCCCCAGACGCGTCTGCTCCACCGCATATTTCTGCAGCTGGTTGGTCAGCTGCGGTCCCACATATCTTGCCTGAATGCTTCCGACAGACATGTCTCCAACAATTCGCTTCAGCGCTTCTTCGTCCACAGCAACCGGTTTCTGCGCCTCATCCAGCGTTACAAACTCATTCACAAAATACTGATCCGTCTGGCGCAGCTTTTCTTCCAGCGTCATTCGGGCCATCAGATCGTCCAGACGTTCTTCCACAGACAACTCCGGATTCTGATATGGGTAGTTTCCTTTCATCCTGCTTCCTTCCTTAAATCACATTCCGAATCTGAATGACATTCACCGAATGCGGCTTCAGACGGATTTTCATGCCCGGCACAAATCTTCCCAGATTCTTGTCCATGATCTCTACTTCGGTTCTTCCAACATCATTATAAGAGTCCTTGCTTTCGCCGGTGATTTCGTAGACAATCACAGATGCCTCACCTGATTTAAAATCCAGCGCAATCTCCTGACTCTCATCCATATGCTTATTCACGACTGCGATTGCAACTCCCGTTCCATCTGACCATCTTGTCGCTGCCAGATCCAAACTCTCCACGACCATTTCCTCTCCGGACTTGCTTCTGACTTGAATCACAGGTACCGTATCTTCTGACCACAGATCAATGACCTGATCTCCAAGATAGTTCACATACAGATCAAACACGTGATAGGTGCTTCGGAGAACAATGCCTTCTTTGTTGCTGTAAATGCATCCTCTTGTATTCAGAATGGGAGCAAAATTCGCCATGCCGACAATGTCGCAGTTTCTGTTCATGGCATTCAGAAAACATGCACTGAACACAGCGTCTGCCATGGTATAGAGGCTGTTGTCATCATTCTTATCCCGCGGCGTCAGATAGCTTTCTTTTCCGACTCCCAACTTCTGTGTATGTACATTTGGATGATGCCAGCTTCTCAGATTCCACTCATCAAACGCAATCCGGATCCGGTCCTCCAGATGAAGCGCCGTCAGCATTCCCCGGACATCATCTACCGAACGACTGATATTCTTTGTATAAGCCATACATTCCTCATAGGTTGCCGGATTCTGAACCTCTGCCATCATA
The DNA here is from genome assembly GCA_017472605.1 of Lachnospiraceae bacterium. Classification (GTDB taxonomy): domain Bacteria; phylum Bacillota; class Clostridia; order Lachnospirales; family Lachnospiraceae; genus Anthropogastromicrobium. Next base: position 27,950 of record JAFUPV010000024.1, on the reverse strand, counting down.
TCCCAATACTGGTGAATAGAAATCCAGTCCAGATATGGTCCGCAGTTTTTCAAAAGGTTCATGTTCCAGTCAACATCCGGCAGCGCAGCAGCTGAAAGCTCTGTTTCCGGATCCACATGCTTCATCATTTTCGCCGATTCCCGTACCAGTCTTCCCCATTCATCCGATGATTTTGCTCCGATTTCCCAGCTCCCATAATTTTCATTGCCAATGCTCCAGTATTTTACCTTATGCGGTTTCTCACAGCCATTCGCGATTCTCCACTTCGCATACTGCCCTTCTGTTTCCAGATTACAGTACTCCACCCAGTCACTCATTTCCTCCGCAGTACCGGTTCCTGCATTGGTGCAGATATATGGCTCACATCCAATCTTTCTGCATAGCTTTACATATTCATCTGTTCCAAATGTATTCGGATCCTCCACACGCCATGCTTTATCAAACAACGGCTTTCGATCCGGTCCCACGGCGTCTTTCCAATGGTAAGATGATACAAAACATCCGCCTGGCCAACGCAGCACAGGAACCTTGATTTTCCTCATTGCTTCAATAATATCGGTTCGAAATCCATCCTCATCCGCCAGCGGATTTCCCGGATCATAAATTCCGTCATAAATCTGGCGATGGAAATGCTCAATAAAGTGTCCGTAAATCATTGGATTTCTCTTACCTTTGATCCGTTTCTCATTAATCTGAATTGAATACATAATCCTCTCCCTTTCTCTTTCCTGTTTACCAATCTCCTATCAGGCTTACATCCGAAAGTAAATCATTGTGTTTTTCAGTATAGTTCGATTTCGTACTACTGTCAACGAGACCTGCAGCAGAAATACAAAAAAGGCATTCCACTCCTGCAAGGGAACTCCAAACCTTTGACGGTTTGAGTCACCTCACAGGAGTGAAATGCCATGTTCTCATGTATTCCTTATGCTGTATTTTCCAGGACAGATTTTTTCAACACATTTGGGGATTCTCCGTTCAGACTTTGAGCCTTTCCGTCACCCCTGCCTTCATTCTGTCAGCCTTCAACGCTCTGATTAAACCGATCAAGCAGCAGCGCGGCAGCGATACCAACAGCAATGCACACCACATTGATTGCAAAGCTTCCGACAGACTCTGTAAAGCTGGAGAAGGGAATGATCATGATTGTAGCCGCAATGACAATGCCGATAATCGCATGGAAGGAAACGGAATAATGCCTGTCAAACAGCGCATTCACGCCCTTGGAAAACAGAATTACCGTTGCCAGCGCACCGATTCCGCCCGGAACGAGAATGGTAAAATCCAGATGTCCGATTCCCGCAACAAAGGGCTCATACAATCCAAGCGGCATCAGAAGGGTAGAAAAGCTCATGCCCGGAGCGATGATGCTCAATGCCAGACAGAATCCGCAGAACAGATACCATCCGAAATTCGGCTGTATGGTCACGGATAAAACCTGCAGACCGATCAGCAGCGCAAAGATAAGTACCATTGCAGTCAGCATGGAAATGAATGAATTCCTGTCCCTTCCCTGCTCTCCTGCTTCCCGAAACAGTGACGGAAGCATGCCGCCAATCAGTCCGACAAACAGACAAACCGATGGGCCGGGGTATTTTTCCAGCAGAAACGACAGGAGATTGGCAACACCAAGAAATCCAATGACCGCACCGATGATAACCGGGATCAGCTTCGGTACATGGGTCCGAAAGCGTTTAAACGGAGATGCCAGCAGCTCCATGATCGGCTTGTAAATACCAAAAACAACACAGAGCACACCTCCCGATATGCCGGGCAGCACCGCTCCAAGACCAATCAGAGCGCCCTGCAGCATCTGAAACAAAACGTTTGATTTTTCTTTTTTCTTTCCTTTATCCATTTGCCCTATTCCTTCCTGAACTCTTCGCAACGCACCGCTCAACACAATGCGTTTCTTTAGACTTTATTACACAACGGGCAAAAAGTCAATCCCCAAACGATCCGTTTTTCGCGCATCAGGCCATCTGATGGCGGGCGATGTACTGTTTCTCCTCATTCTGGTGGTCGAGATGTCTGTTTCGGAAGTACACAAAAAGATTAACGGTAACAATTGCCAGATTTATAAAGTAAACAATCAGAACATAGTTGATCTGATGCGACAGAATTTTCGCACTGATTCCGGCAACATAGCCTGAAATAATCAGAAGGATGAAGGGCAGACTCATGCTCTTTGCGCTGCGGGCTTTGATCGCTTTCATTACATTGATGGGCCAGGAAAGACCAAAGCAGATTAACATAACGGTTTCTAATAAAGGACTCATATTTTTTCTCTCCTTTTTTCTTGTCTTCTGCTACATCATACTCTTGATTATTCAAAATGTATAATATATAATTTAATAGAATTCCATAAGGTACAAGTTATAGAAGGAGAAAATCATGGAAATACTGCAGCTGAAATATTTTTATGCACTTGCGCAGACACAGCATGTTACCAGAACAGCGGAACAGCTGCACATCGCGCAGCCGGCACTGACACAGACCATCCACCGTCTGGAAAAAGAGCTGGAAGTTCCTCTGTTTGAGCACCAGGGGCGAAACATTGTATTGACGGAATACGGCAGATATCTTCAAAACAGAATCGAGCCCGTTCTCAAAACCCTCCAGGCAATTCCCGAAGAATTGCAGACGCTGGCCGGTGAACGCCAGAAGCTGCTTCGCATTAATGTAAAAGCAGCTTCCGGGCTTGTTACCGACACCATTATCCGTTTCCAGAAAAAACACAGTGATATCCGTTTTCAGATTGTGCAGAATGAAGAACTGGAAAACGCGGACATTACCATTTTCACACAGAAGGAGTTCCATCCCCCGCATCCCTGCAAAGATCAGTTTTCCATTTTTTCCGAGCGGATTTTCTTTGCCGTCTCAGGAAATTCGGAATATGCCGGCAAACCAAGCATCTCGCTGCGCGAAGCGGCAAACAGAAAGTTTATCTCGCTGACCGGAGCAAAAAATCTCCGCGCGATCTGCGACAGCTACTGTATGCAGGCAGGGTTTAAACCGGATGTCATTTTCGAAGGCGACAGCATTTCAGCCGTGGAAAACCTGATCGCCGCAGGACTGGGTGTCGGCTTCTGGCCCCACTATACCTGGAAACGGTATCAGGGAAATGACGTGTGTTTGCTGCCCATCTCAGATCCCGAATGCCACCGGGTAATTGTCATTCAATTGCATGCGCGTTCGAGAGACCATGCGGAGGCAGTTGAATATTTTGAATATGTTTCTCACTTTTTTGAGCAGTTGAAAACGAGGTAGGACACACGACTTTCAAAAGAAAGTCGTGTGCCGGCTCCCTATAAACTCGAATTGTTTCATAATCCGGTGATATCCTCTACAACTGTTCTTCCAAAATAATTATCTTTTCCGCACTTTGAACATATCTCTATCACATGACGTATTGTTTTTTCCGAAATCTTATTTGAAAATGCTTGCAATTCATTTCGAATGTCCACTTCCGTATTCTCAATATCCACTTTTGCACTTTCAATATCCGCTTCTTCAAACATTCCACGAATATGCATAGAACGATTATGAAGCATGGCCAGGTGATGAATAATCTCTTCCATGGTCAAATTTCGATAGCTGAACTTCTTTTCCTCTGAAAAATCATAATTTTCAGTTGCTCAGTCGCTCTAAGAGGCACACCGTCTCCACATGATCGCACCAGCAAAACATATCATACGGATACGCCGCCTCTGCCTGATACCCCAGCCGCTTCAGCACCTTCAAATCCCTCACCAGCGTCTCCGGATTGCAGGAAACATAAACGATCCGCTGTGGCTTCATCTGTACTGCCGATTTCATGAACGCTTCCGTGCTTCCTGACCGCGGCGGATCCATCAGCACCACATCGGCTGTCAGACCGCGGGCTGCCGATTCCACCATCCATTCTCCTGCGTCCCCATTGACAAAATTCACATTCGTGATTCCGTTCCGCTTCGCATTGAGCACCGCATCGCGAACCGCATCCCGATTCAATTCGACGCCAATCACTTCTCCTGCGTTGGCGGAAGCAATCAATCCAATGGTTCCGATTCCGCAGTACGCATCAATAACCCGCTCTTTCCCGGTCAGACCGGCAAGCGCAATCGCTTTCCCGTACAGAAACTCGGTCTGCACCGGATTGACCTGGTAGAACGAGTTGGGCGAAATGCGGAATGTCAGTTGGCAGAGACGGTCTTCAATAAATCCTTTTCCGTAAAGAACGATGTTCCGTTCTCCCAGTACCATGCTTGTATGCTTATCATTAACATTCAGAACAATGGTCGTAATCTCCGGATGCTTCTCGCGCAGCGCTTTGACAAAGTTGTTCTTAGATGGGAAAACCGGCGATGCACAGACCAGAACCACCATCACTTCACCGGTTGAAAATCCCCGGCGGATCATCACATGGCGCAGAAGACCAAATCCGGTATCCTCGTCATAGATTTTCACTTTGAACGATTTCAGCAGACTGCGGATGGTTCCGATGATGGCGTCTGCTGTCTGATCCTCAATCCGACAGCTGTCCACCTTAACGACACGATGAGTTCCTTCCTGATAGATACCGGAAACAATCTCACCGCCTTTGCGGTATTGAAATGTGGCATGAATCTTGTTCCGGTAGTAATAGGGATTTTCCATTCCTGTAATCGGCATGACCGGACAGATTCCCTTTAACAGCTCCCGGACTTTTCCTTCCTTAACTGCCAGCTGCGCAGAATAGGAGCAATCGGTAAAACTGCATCCTCCGCACATGCGACTGACCGGGCAGGACAGACCGCCGCTGACATTTTTCACCACAGGTTTCTCGCCGCTGTTTCTCATCGCTGGCTTTCCTGCACCATCTTTTATAGCTGGCTTCTCTCCGCTCTTTCTCATAACCGGTTTTCCTGCACCATCTTTTATAGCTGGCTTCTCTCCGCTCTTTCTCATCATCGGCTTTTCTGCTCCATCTTTTATAGCTGGCTTCTCTCCACTCTTTCTCATAACCGACTTTCCTGCACCATCTCTCATAACCGGCTTCTCTCCGTCATTTCTTTCATCCGTCCAACGTTCTCTGCCTGTTCCATTCTTCATAAATTTCTTATTCTTCGCAAAAAACACTCCTTTTTTATCTTTTCCCGCCGGATTCACCCTATCTGCCATATCCACTTCTCCTTTTGAACCTGCATTTTCTCCTGAGTCTTATCGATACATTCACAAATACCCCCGCCTGACCAGATTTTCGAACCTGACAACCGGGGGTATCCATATGCTGCTTCCGGACCATGCCGAATGCACCGGCTGCTGCCGGGCTGTTATTCCTTAAAAATCACTGTTCGCCAGAACATCCTTCTTCAGCGAATTCAGCTTCGCAACGGAGAAGGTCGCATCCCACAGATAAATTCCGTGCTGGCCTGCCAGCTCATCGTTGTAATCATCCAGCGGGAACGTGGTTACGATATCAAAATATTCATTGGTCTTTTCCTGACCATAGTGAGTTACCAGAAACTCAATGTCGCAGTCAGAAATGTAGGTACGCATGTCGGTTTTGGTAATCGTTACCTGCGCAAGCGCTCCCAGCATGTTCTCCGTCTTTTCCTGCGCGGACTGGAAGTTTCCGAGGGAATAGTAAACAAGCGTTTTGTTTCCGTCTTTTCCTTCCACCCAGCGAACCGGCTCTACCACATTGGGATAGGCGCCGATGATCAGATCCGCACCGAGATCTGCCATCAGCTGAGCCTGCGCTTCCTGCTCGGCTGTCACACCCAGTTCATTTTCCGTTCCCCAGTGCGGGAACACAATGACGAAGTCGGCAGACGCCTCTGCTGCTGTAATCACACTGGTCAGCCACTGCTCGTCATACATGTTTACCAGATAGGGAGCAGCTGCAAGATCCTGTGTTGAATTACTCTTACAGGTATAGTTGATCATGGCAATCTTAATGCCGTTCTTTTCCACATAGACCGGGGCATTCTGCTGATCCGCCGAGCGGTTGACACCAAGAAGAGAAACCTCCGGGTACGTTGACTCCCAGTAGTTCATCATGTTGTTCAGACCGTCGGTTCCGCAGTCAAGGATGTGGTTATTTGCAGCCAGAACCACATTGATTCCGGCAGAAACCATGTCCGCGCCGATCTCCGTTCCGGTTGTGAACACGCCGTTATAAGTCACACCATAGTGATTTCCGGCCATGACTGTGTCCTGACTCAGAACCGCCAGATCCGCATTCAGGAAATAGTCTTTCACATTGACGAAGTTATCATAGTAGGAATAGGTTCCATCGTCCCGCTTTCCGCTCAGCGTGTTGGAGCTGTACATCAGATTGTCGCCGGCTGCCACCAGAGCGACCGATCCCTGCTCCACTTCATTTTCATAGGAAATCGTTGTAACAACCGGTTCCTCTGTTGTCGGTTCCGTCTGTGCACTGGTTTCCACCGGTCCCTGAGCGATTTCTGCCCCGCTTGTTGCTGCCGGATCCGGTGTCTGCGGATTCTCAGTCTGAATTGCGGAAGATCCGGAGTCCAGAATCGACATGACCATCGGCGCGAACTTTGCACCGATTGCAATCAGAACAACCGTCAGCACCAGAAGCTCAATTGCGATCGCACGGAACACAATCGTTCCCAGATCCGTCTTTTTCTTTCGTTTCTTTGCCATAACTGTGATAACTCCTTACTCACATGTATTCAACGAGAAGAAACACGCTTCGCAAGTTTCTCCCATTATCGCGGCGTTCATCCGGATGCAGAAGAAAGCGGCAGCCGAAACTGCCGCTCCAATTGTTTTTGCATCCAGACAAACATGCAGGCAGCATGCCTGGCCGGGTCGCTTAGAACATAAGCTTCTCTTCGAAATAATTCTTCAGATCCTCGATCTTTACACGCTCCTGTGCCATGGTATCACGGTCACGAACGGTTACACAGCCATCGTTCTCCGACTCGAAATCATAGGTTACGCACCACGGAGTTCCGATCTCGTCCTGACGTCTGTAACGCTTACCGATTGCACCTCTGTCATCATATTCACAGTTGAAGTAGCAGGAAAGCTTCTCGTAAACCTTGAGAGCACCCTCGCCCAGCTTCTTGGACAGCGGAAGAATGCCGACCTTTACCGGAGCAAGTGCCGGATGGAAATGAAGAACAGTACGTACATCGCCGCCCTCCAGCTCCTCTTCGTCATAAGCTGCACACAGGAAGGCAAGCGTTACACGGTCTGCACCAAGAGACGGCTCGATTACATAGGGGATGTAACGCTCCTTCTTCTCGTCATCGAAGTAGCTCATGTCCTCACCGGACGTGTTCTGATGCTGAGTCAGGTCATAGTCGGTACGGTCTGCGATTCCCCACAGCTCGCCCCAGCCAAACGGGAACAGGAACTCGATGTCAGTGGTACCCTTGGAATAGAAGCAAAGCTCCTCCGGAGAGTGGTCACGGGCACGCATCTCCTCATCCTTCATACCAAGGCTCTTTAACCAGTCGATACAGAACTGACGCCAGTACTGGAACCACTCCAGATCGGTTCCCGGCTCACAGAAGAACTCCAGCTCCATCTGCTCAAACTCTCTGGTACGGAAAGTAAAGTTACCCGGTGTGATCTCGTTGCGGAATGACTTACCAATCTGACCGATACCAAACGGAATCTTCTTACGGGAAGTTCTCTGAACATTCTTAAAGTTAACAAAGATACCCTGCGCAGTCTCAGGTCTTAAATAAACAGTATTCTTCGCATCCTCGGTTACACCCTGGAAGGTCTTGAACATCAGGTTAAACTGACGGATATCCGTGAAATCATGCTTGCCGCAGGTCGGACACGGAATCTGGTTCTCGCGGATGTAAGCCATCATCTCATCGGTGCTCCAGCCGTCGATGGAACCCTCAATGGTGATTCCCTTCTCAGCCATGTAATCCTCAATCAGCTTATCTGCACGGAATCTCTCATGACAGCCCTTGCAGTCCATCAGCGGGTCAGAGAATCCGCCCAGATGACCGGAAGCAACCCAGGTCTGGGAATTCATCAGAATTGCGCAGTCCACACCAACGTTGTAGGGATTGCTCATGACAAATTTCTGCCACCATGCCTTCTTTACATTGTTCTTCAGTTCCACACCGAGGTTACCGTAATCCCAGGTGTTTGCCAGGCCGCCGTAAATCTCGGAACCCGGATATACAAAACCTCTTGACTTGGCAAGTGCTACAATTTTCTCCATTGTCTTTTCCATAATAATATCCACCTCTATCTTTTCATAATCCGGTGCTTTTTGCACCTTCTTTCCCTCACACAGTTATTCCCTGTCGCCGTGTTACCGGAGCTTTACCAGAGCGTTACCGGAGTTTTTCCTGATCCTATTCCGTTTACTTGAACAGAATATAATTTCCCTGACCGGCAGCCGTCTGTACCGCATTGTTCGCAACAACCGTTACATTGTTCGAAACTGCCTGAACCTCATGCTCAAAATAAACGGTTGTGGCAAAGTCCAGATAAAGAAGATAGTAATCCGTCTTCTTCTGCAGCTCCTCCACCATCAGAGCGCTTCCGTCCTTTGCGGAAACGAAGGAACCCTGAAGCGCCATCTTGCTGGAACCAAGCTGGGACGTATAGGCAGTGGTACCTCCTGCTGCCTTTATGTCAATTCCGTTGAAATCAGCGAACGCGCTTCCGTTTGCATATTTCAGAACAAGCGTTACTTTTCCGTTGCTGCTGTCTACCGACTCAAGACTGATCGGGAGAAGCATCTGCTTCTTCTGCTCTTTTGTCAGCTGGCTGTACGTATAGTAAGGAAGGCCGTAGTAAGTTTCGTTGTATTCCTGAACCAGATTCTGGGCCAGACCAAGCAGCTCTGACACATCATAGTAGTCTTTCTCGAAATCCTCGATGATAGCAGCCGTAATCTGTCCGTCCTCATGAACATAAATACTGTTTTCCTGCGCTGTAAAGTTGTATGTCTTTGTCATCAGACTGCAGCTGCACAGTCCGCACACAAACAAACACATTACAAGCACTGCCGCAATTCGTTTTTTCATCCTGCTAAACCCTCGCATTGTTTTTTGTGGCATAATGCCTCTACCCATTTTATGTTATTATCGCATATTTTTCAAGTACTATTTGCCAAGATATGATTACAATTTCTTTACATTTTACCCATCTGAGGCAATGCGGACGGCGACAGCAGGGCTTCCGACTTGAATTCCCGGTCCAGATACCGCCTCTTCCACTGGTTCAGCACACGCTGCAGTGCGTCGAACACATCCTCCGCCAGGCGAAAGCGATACAGCTTTGTAACAGGAGCCGTCAGGATGTGCTGAAGGGCATAGACAGCGGACGGCGACAGATACTCGCCGTCCATCGATGTTCCGCAGTGGCTGCAGACGGCACTTCTGGTACGCATCTGAAACCAGCCTTCCGTCAGCGGTTTCCTGCAGCTGCTGCAGGTAAAAACCTGCGGATACTCACCGGCCGCGACAAACAGGCGATATTCATAGACAAGCCGGATCAGTTCTGCAGGCATTTGCTGCTTCTCCACCGCTTTCAGCGTCAGAAAAAGCAGATTCAGCAGATCCGTTCCGTCTGCCTGTTCCATGGAAAAGTACCCGGCCAGCTCCAGAAAATAGCAGCCGTAGGCCATCTTATCAAAATCTCTGGTCAGCTCATCGAAATATTCCTTCACGGCTGCCGACTGAAGAGAAAACGAATCTTTCCGCGGGATCAGCACAAAGCTTCCCGTAACAAAGGGACGGGATACTGCCATCAGGCTGCTGCGCGGACGGCAGGCACCTCTGGCAAACACGCTGATGCGCCCCTGTTCTTTTGTCAGAATCACCAACCGCCGGTCCGTCTCCCCCACGGCCATGGAGGAAAGCACCATGCCGGTGACCGTTATCGTATCCAATCCCTCACCTCATTTCCATTTTCCCCGGCATCCGTTTTCCCGCTGCCGCCATTTCCGGTGCAATCCGCTCAGTTTCCCCGGTATCCGTTTGCGCCACAGCTTTTGCATTGCCGCGTTACAGCTCATTCTCCTGATATCCGAAGTTCTTAATGAACAGATCGCTGTCTCTCCAGTCACGGCGAACCTTGACCCAGAGCTTCAGATTGATCTGAATCTCCATCATTGCCTCGATGTCGCGGCGGGCATCGCTTCCGATCAGCTTGAGCATCTCGCCGCCCTTGCCGATGATGATTCCCTTGTGGGAATCCCGCTCACAGATGATGGACGCTTCAATGTCAATCACCGATCCGTCCGGACGCTCCTTCATTTTCTCAATGGTAACCGCGATTCCGTGAGGAATCTCCTCCTGGAGACGGCGCAGTGCCTTCTCGCGGATCATCTCCGCCGCAATCTGACGCATCGGCTGATCCGTCACCGCATCCTCATCGTAATACATCGGTCCGTATGGCAGATAGTGGAAGATCCGGTCCAGCAGGTGGGTCGTATTCACACTTCTCAGCGCGGAAACAGCCACAATCTCACTGTACTCCATTGCCTGCGTGTAAACCCGGATTGCTTCGCCGACTGCCTCCTTTTTCACCGTATCCGTCTTGTTGACCACAAGAATGACCGGTGCCTTTACCTTCTTCAGCTTCCGGATAATCTCTTCCTCTCCTCTTCCGATGAAGGTAGTTGGTTCAACCAGCCACAGAATCACATCCGCCTGATCCAGCGTTTTCTGGGCAACCTCTGTCATGTAAGCACCAAGCTTGTTTTTCGGCTTGTGGATTCCCGGTGTATCCAGGAACACAGCCTGACCGCGCTCATCGGTAAAAATGGTGCGGATCTGATTTCTTGTTGTTTGAGGCTTATTGGACGTGATCGCGATTTTCTGACCGATCAGATGGTTCATCAGCGTTGACTTTCCGACATTCGGACGGCCTACCAGCGCGACAAAACCGGACTTTTTATCATTTGCTTCCTGCATATTTCCTCCGTTTTTTATAACTGTCTCAGGCAGCCAAACAGTTCACTGCCATCCTTCAGTTTTCCCTCATTTCCAACTGCGCAGAGACATCCCTCTGCCAGAATTGCCCGCATATGCGGCTCCAGCGCACGAATTGCTTCCTGCGTTGTTTCCAGAATCTGAAGCCGTTCTTTCTTCAGCTGTTCCCAGGTAATTCCGCTCAGATATGCACTGAGACTGCGGAAGCCCTTTGCTTTCGGCATCATAGGCACATCCAGCTCACTGATCGCTCCGATGATATATTTGGTCATATCTCTCGGACTGACCTCAAAACCGGCCACATAGTCCGGCAACTCCTCGTAAACCTGATTGGTCCGGCGCAGATGGGGATCCAGGTAGGAGACAAAATAGCCGTCTCCCTGCCTGCCGAATCCGCACATGCAGCCGTAGGCGCCGCCCTTCTCGCGGAGATTCTTCCATAAATAATCGTAATTCAGAATGTTTTTCAGAACCTGCATCGTTCCGGTATACTCCAGTCCCGCCTTCACAAAATTGCCGGTGCGGGCAACAAACTGGATCTGGGACGCGCAGCAGATTCCCTCGTTCTTTACAGACAGTGCCGCAGAACGGGCAACCGGTTCCTGACTGCTTTCCTTCAGCGCCTTACCAAAGGAATCCATGCAGTTTTCCAGGACCTTCCATCCCTCTTCGTCAGCCGTGTAGCTGACAAGCATCCGGTTTTTCGCAAACAGCTCCGTGATGATGCGGTGCAGAACGGCACGCATCGTCTCCTTCTTTTCCTCGAAATTGCGGTACAGATCATCCAGGAATTCATAGTAGCCGACACCGGCGGTCAGGTCATTGAGATACGCATATTCGCTGGTGTAGGAACCACTTCGGCGGACAGCTGTCTGATGGCCTCCGCTTAACAGGGATTCCTTCAGACGTGATCTGGATTCGCCGAGAATTTCTTTCAGACGCTTATCATCGGAGAAATCGGAATGGAGAATCAGCTCCAAAGCCAGCTCCATTGCCTTTTCCAGATTGGGATAGAGAGCCTTCATGTGAACCAGATATTCCAGCTTCGGCGCTTCCTTTCCTTTCACATCCTGAATCAGCATGAAATCGGTGGTCACACCGCCGGTATAGACATTAATCTCCTCCGCCAGCTCACGGTAGCTGTAGGTTTCCGTGTCCACGCTGCCAAGGAACGTCTTCAGAAGCTGGAGATACGGAACCTCTTCTATGGTCAGGAAATCCGCATGGAACACAACGTCCATATAGCTGATTCCTGACGTGAACAGCTCATGGTAAACCACCGGGCAATCACCTGCGGTCCGTTCCTCATTGAGAATCGGCGCCGGTTCGCGGCCGATGTCGCTGATCTCAAGCATGGGAATCATCTCCAGAATTTCCTGAGGTGTCGGCGTCTCCTGGTACTCACGGAGTTCCTCTGTACCGCGGATGATCGCCTGAATCTCCTCGTCTGACAGTGTTTCTTTATAAGCCTGCAGCGCTTCGGCTCTCTTTTTATCCATCTCCTCCGTCATTCCCACCTTCGGCTCTGCTGTCATCAGCACACCAAATGGGTTATCAAGAAGCTTTGTCCGGATCAGTTCTTCAAAATAGCCGGTTTCCATCTGATCACGGAGGAACTGGATGTTTTCTTCATATTCCAACGGAGAGAACGGATCGTTTTCATCATAGAGCCAGCTGTCAAAGCACTGAAGACCAAGCATCAGGCCTCTTGGCCAGCGGCCGAAATCATTCTCCTTCAGACGGAATTCCAGACTGTTGATGGCAGCCAGCAGAGACCGTTTGTTGATTCCTTCGTCCGCAACTTTGCGCAGCGTTTCTTCAATCGTCTGTACAAACAGCTCCTTCTCGTCTGCCTGCGCATCTTTTACCGTAATGTTGAATGAGGTGTGATAAATCCCGTCCTCAAATCCGCCGTAAATGTCCTCGCCAATGTTCTTATCCTGCAGCGCTTTCTTTAATGGAGCACCGGGGGCATTGAGGAGAACAGCTTCCAGAATGTCGAAGGCAAAGCTCAGCTTATGGTCCAGAGAGGTTCCAACAACTTTATTCCAGGAATAGTAGTTTCCTGCCTCTTCGGCCTCTCCCTCTGTGATGCTGTAGGGAATGGTCAGGTCTTTCATTTCTTCAAACGGCTTCTGCGGCACAATGTCAGAATCCGGATCGATGGGATCGTAGTGGCTCAGATACTCACGGTCCATCCAGTTCAGCCGCTCTTCCATGTCCATGTCGCCGTAGAGGTAGATGTAGCTGTTGGACGGATGGTAAAAGCGACGGTAGAAAGCCAGATACTCCTCATAGGTCAGCGTCGGAATGCAGTCCGGGTCTCCGCCGGAAACGAATGCATAGGTGGTGTCCGGATAGAGAGCATTCATGGTATAACGCTCCAGAACATCATCCGCAGACGAGAAGGCACCTTTCATTTCATTAAAAACGACACCATTGCAGGTCAGCTCGCCGTCCGGCTCCGTCAGCTCGTAGTGCCAGCCCTCCTGCTGGAAGATCTTATCCGTTTTTGTGATGTTCGGATGGAAAACAGAATCCATGTAAACGCTCATCAGGTTGAAAAAATCCTTATCGTTGGTGCTTGCCACCGGATACATGGTCTTGTCCGGATAGGTCATCGCATTCAGGAAGGTGTTCATAGATCCCTTTACCAGCTCAACAAAGGGATCACGGGCCGGATACTTGTCTGAGCCGCAGAGAACCGTGTGCTCGATGATGTGAGGCACACCGGTGCTGTCCGTCGGCACGGTACGAAATGCAATATTAAACACCTTGTTATTATCATCATTGGCAATCAGAAATACACGGGCTCCGCTCTTTTTGTGGCGAAGCAGGCAGCCGTCACATCCCAGTTCTTTGATCCGATGCTGTTCGATCCGTTCATACTGCGGTAAATTCTTTAAATCCATTGATTCGATCCTTTCTCAGGTCATCGGCAGACAGTCCTGCCAGGCGGCACGAAACGCACCTGCCTTTAAACAGGCTGCTGTCCTGTCCTTACTCATCTTTTCTTCTCAGAATATCATAAATCTCTGCCGGGGAATCCAGTTCCACAACCAGTTTCTGCTGAGGATGGGGCGCACTTTCCATGGGGCTTCCAAGCTCATCATAGATTCCAAGAACCTCTGCCGTCACATTTTCACCGGACGGTTTCATGATTTCCAGCTTCTCTCCGACACAGAATTTATTCTTCTGCTCCAGAAGGCAGCGGCCTTTTTCATCCACACCGGAAACGGTTCCCAGGTAAATGTAGTTCTTTACATAGGTATTGCTGTCATAAATCTGCGTTTGTGCGGTCGGTTTTCCATAGAAGAATCCGGTGGTAAACTCACGGTAAGTACACTTGCCAATTTCTTCTTTATACCATTCCATTCGCTCCCGGTAACGATCCGGATCCGCGAACCAGTCATCAATGGCTTTCCGATAGGTTCTTGCCACTGTTGCCACATAGAGAGCCGTTTTCATCCGTCCCTCTACTTTCAGACTGTCAATCCCCGCATCCACCAGATCCGGAATATGCTCGATCATGCAAAGATCCTTGGAGTTGAAAATGTAGGTTCCCCGCTCATTCTCAAACACAGGGAAGTACTCTCCTGGACGCTTTTCCTCCATCAGCGCATATTTCCAGCGGCAGGGATGGGTACAGGCGCCCTGGTTGGCATCCCGCCCAACCATGAAATTGCTCAACAGGCAGCGACCGGAATAGGAGATGCACATGGCGCCGTGGACGAAGGATTCGATTTCCATGTCCTCCGGGATCCGGCGGCGGATCTCTTTCAATTCCTCCAGCGACAGCTCGCGGGCGGAAACGACACGCTTTGCCCCAAGGCTGTGCCAGAACAGATAGGTTCCGTAGTTGCAGTTGTTTGCCTGGGTGCTGATATGGATCTCGACCTGCGGCCAGACTTCCTTCGCGATCTGGAACACGCCAGGATCGGAAATGATCAGCGCATCCGGTTCCACCTCCTTCAGTTCCCCAAAGTAAGCGCGAACGCCCTCCAGATCCTCGTTGTGGGCAAGAATATTTGCCGTTACATAAACTTTTACTCCATGGGCATGAGCAAATGCGATGCCCTCCTTCATCTCTTCCAGAGAAAAATTTCTTGCCTTGGCGCGCAGACCGAAGGCCTCTCCGCCGATGTACACCGCATCGGCACCGTAGATTACCGCAGTCTTAAGCACATCAAGACTGCCGGCTGGGATCAGCAGCTCAGGTTTCTTCATCGCAGTTCTTCCCTCTTTCTTTATTCGTCAGATCTCGTTCTCTTCGCCGGACCGGCCGGCAGCGAACGTCTTTTATTCATTATTTCCTGATTCCATCTGGCTGGTTTCCTCACCTGTGCTTTTCTCACAGGTAATTTTCCGAAACGCAAAAGTCTTCACTGTCACCGCCACTCCATCCCCAATCGGGATGATGGAGGTTGCCAAACCTTCCGTGTGCTTCAGCAGGTACAGATATTCCCGCATCCGGCTGTGGATCGTCCGGTTCCGTCTTGTCACAGCGAACCGGGATTCCAGCACATCGCCGTCCTGCAGCACATTGTCCGAGAAGATCATTCCTCCCGTCTTTAACAGGCGCAGAACATCGGGCAGAAAATGGATGTACTGACCCTTGGCCGCATCCATGAAAATCAGGTCAAACGAATCGTCCAGTTCCTTCAGAATTTCTGCCGCATCCCCTTCCAGAAGCGTGATGTCACTGCCCCGTTCCGCCTTCGCAAAATTGATTTTCGCCTGTTTAATCCGCGGTTCATACTTTTCGATGGTGGTAATTGTCGTCCCTTTTGGCATCACTTCACTCATCAGCAGGGCAGAATAGCCTACAGCAGTCCCAACTTCCAGGATTTTTGCCGGGCGGTTTAATTGTATAAAAAATGTCAGAAGGCTGGCAGTTTCCGGCCGAATAATCGGCACCTCATCTGCCAGCGCTGCTTTTCTTATCGATTCGCACAGCTCACTCCCCGGGGTCTCCAGGGAGTGAATGTATGCAGTAATCCGTTCATTATTAATCATGTTCTTTCGTTACTCAACTTCCATAATAATCGGCAGGATCATCGGGCTTCTCTTCATCTTCTTCCAGAGGAAGCTGCTGAGGCTGTCACGAATCACGTTCTTGATCTTTGCCCAGTCGCTGACTCTGTTATCCAGACAGTCATAAACGGCATCGTCTACAACCTGCTGTGCTTCTTCCATCAGATTCTCCGATTCACGGATGTATACAAAACCTCTGGACACGATATCCGGACCGGCCAGAAGCTGGTTGGTGTAGCGTTCCAGGGTCAGGACAACAATGATAATTCCGTCCTGAGACAGCGTCTGACGGTCACGCAGAACGATGTTTCCAACATCACCGACACCAAGTCCGTCAACAAGAATACCGCCGTGGATCACCTGGGAGGTAACTCCAGCCGCCTCGGCATTCATCTCCAGCACGTCGCCGGAATTGATCATGAAAATGTTTTCTCTCGGGATTCCCAGATCCTCAACAATGCCTGCAAGGGCCTGTCTGTGGCGGAATTCACCATGGACAGGAACCGCGTACTGCGGCCGTACCAGAGAATAGAGCAGCTTGATCTCTTCCTGACAGGCATGACCGGAAACATGGGCATCCTGATAGATGACCTCCGCGCCCTTCTGCGCCAGCTCGTTGATCACATGGGACACCGGCTTCTCGTTGCCTGGAATCGGGTGAGAGGAGAACACAACAAGATCACCCGGCATGATGTTTACCTTGCGGTGGATGGAAGCCGCCATTCTGGAAAGAGCTGCCATGGGCTCGCCCTGGCTTCCTGTGGTGATCAGGGTTGTCTGCTCCGGCGGATAGTTTCTCAGCTCATCGATGTCGATCAGCGTTCCCTCCGGAATGTTGATATAGCCCAGCTCCGTGGCTGTGCCGATGATGTTGACCATGCTGCGGCCTTCCACCACAACTTTTCTTCCGTACTTCACAGAAGTGTTGATGATCTGCTGCACCCGGTCCACGTTGGAGGCGAAGGTAGCGATGATGATCCGCTGATCTCTGTGATCTGCGAAGATATTGTCAAAGGTCTTGCCGACCGTCCGTTCAGACGGCGTAAAGCCGGGACGCATTGCGTTCGTACTGTCACAGAGCATTGCCAGAACACCTTTCTTACCCAGCTCTGCAAAACGCTGCAGATCCGCCATGTCGCCGAAAACCGGTGTATAGTCGATTTTAAAGTCACCGGTATGGACGATGATTCCCGCCGGTGAGTAGATGGCAAAAGCCGCCGCGTCGCCGATGCTGTGATTGGTCTTGATGAACTCCACCTTGAATTCACCGGCTGTCACAGTCTGTCCGTGCTTGACAATCTTGCGCTTTACCAGCTTTGTAATTCCGTGCTCTTCCAGTTTTCCTTCAATGATTCCGTGGGTCAGTTTTGTGGCATATACCGGCACATTAACTGATTTCAGGAAGAAGGGCAGAGCACCGATGTGGTCCTCATGTCCGTGGGTGATGAACACACCCTTTACTTTTTCTATATTTTGCTGCAGATAGGTAATGTCCGGGATAACCATGTCAATTCCAAGCATCTCATCGCTCGGGAACGACATACCACAGTCCACTACGATAATACTGTCACCATATTCAAAGACAGTCATGTTCATTCCGATCTGTTCAAGTCCGCCCAGTGGAATAATTTTTACAGTAGCCGTTAATTCTGCTGTACTCAAATTCAACCTCCGTTCCGAATTCTGTTAAAATAGGACTGATTTTTTAACAGACTCTAATCGTCCATTCCCCTTGTTTTTTTGTTACCATCCGAAAAAATGACGGACTCTCAGCAAAAAAGACCGCCATTGGTTTATGAAGTGTTCCGTACATAAACTGCTCAGACGCGCTTCCAACTATACGATTCTTGTCTCAGCGCACAGGAGAGCACACGCAAACTTCCATGCCTTCTCCCGCACACTGAGAACACTGGTATCTTATCCCTCAATATCAATATCTTCCAGCAGTTCTGCAAACACTCTCATTACTGCATCCAGTTCGATATCGTCTTCCACAATCTCATACAGAGCATCTTCTTCGTCCTCTTCGGACATGTCTTTCAGAATCAGGCACTCCGCATCCTCTTCTTCCGAATCTGCTACCAGCAGATAGTTCATACCGTTCAGCTTCGTCTCTTCTACTACATAAAACTCTGCAGTTGTGCCGTCTTCTGTCTCAAATACAATTTTCTCTTCCATTTTTATCCTTCCACCCCGGTGTTATAAGCTCCGCTGTCCAGATATCCCTGCAAAATAAAGGACGCTGCGATCTGGTCAATGTATTCCTTCCGGTTCTCCCGGCGCACACCGCTTTCCTGCAGCACACGCTCTGCAGCAACCGTGGTCAGCCGTTCGTCCCACAGGATCACTTTCAGCCCGGTTCTCCGCTCAAGCATCGCCTGAAATTCCAGCGTTTTCTCTGCGCGGTCTCCCATGGTACTGTTCATGTTTTTCGGCAGGCCGAGAACAATGCGGTCGACTTCCTGTTCCCGGATGATGGTTTCGATCCGGGCAAGCGTCTGCCGCAGTTTGTTTTCGTCTTTTCTCACAATCGTCTCAAACGGCTGTGCCGTAAGACCCAGCGCGTCTGACAAAGCGACTCCGACTGTTTTGGAGCCATAATCAAGCCCTAATACTCTCATACCGTTCCCCTGTCTGATTCCTTACCTGCATCTGGTGTTAATGTAGGTCTTCATCAACTCTTCCAGTATTTCATCGCGCTCAACCTTCATGATCAGGCTTCTCGCATTGTTATGGCTGGTGATGTAGGTCGGATCCCCCGACATGATATATCCGACAATCTGGTTGACCGGATTGTATCCCTTTTCCACCAGCGCATCATACACGCACTGAATGACTTCAGAAACCTGAATGCGCTTTGTCTGACTGATGTCAATAAACTGAGTGTTTGATAAATCTGCCATTCCTTCACGTCCTTCCTCAAGCAGAACTGCTTAACATAGTTATTGTAATACATTTTACAGCGTTCGGCAAGTCTTTTTTTCACTCTGCTAATAATACTTCACCGTGATACAGTCCGCTGCAGACAGCTGTCACGATCTCATTGGCTTCTTTTTGTGTCTTTACCGCACAGCGGACATATTCCGGTGTGTGTCCGACCATCCGCTTCTCTGAGCCGATCTCAATTTCTTCCTCCAGAAGAACCTGCACAGTCCGTCCCACCAGACTCTGACGGTATTCCTCCGACATCTGCTTCTCAAGAGCGAGAAGCTCGTCGCTCCTTACGCCTTTGACCTGCTCCGGAATCTGGTTGTCCATCCGGTCCGCCTTCGTTCCTCTGCGCCGCGAATATTTGAAAATATGCATCTCGAAGAAATGAACTTTCTCCAGAAATGCTTTCGTTGTCTGAAATTCTTCTTCCGTCTCTCCCGGAAAGCCCACGATCACATCCGTTGTAATTGCCGGATTGCCGTATACCCTCCTGAGAATTTCACATTTTTCATAGTATTCCTCCGGCGTATACTTTCTATTCATCCGCTTCAGCGTTTCTTTGCAGCCGCTCTGCAGAGACAGGTGAAAGTGAGGGCAGACCTTGTCCATCTGTTTTAAATTGTATGCAAAATCTTCCGTAATAATTCCCGGTTCCAGCGATCCCAGGCGGATTCTTTCAATTCCTTCAATGGGATGAATCATGCGGATCAGGTCAAGAAGACGGATTTCCTCCCCCAGATCCACGCCGTAAGAACTCAGATGGATTCCGGTCAGAACGATTTCCTTTCGTCCGGACGCTGCCAGACGCTTTACTTCTTCCAGAACATCCTCCGGCTGACGGCTCCGGATCCTTCCTCTGGTGTAAGGGATGATGCAGTAGCTGCAGAACTGATTGCAGCCGTCCTGAATCTTGACATAGGCTCTGGTCCGCTCCGCTACCGTATGAATCGTCAGTTCCTCGTATTCGCATGGCTTCACCAGATCCACAACTGCATCCGCTTCCTGTCCGGCAAAATACTCCTCCAGCAAAGAAACCAGATCCTTCTTGCGATTGTTTCCGATGATCAGATCCACCGCCTCGTCCTTCTTTACCTCCTCCGGTGCTTCCTGCACATAGCAGCCGGCAGCCACCACCACTGCCTGGGGATTGCGCTTCTTCGCCCGGTGAAGCATCTGTCTTGACTTGCGGTCCGCAATATTGGTCACGGAGCAGGTATTCACTACATAAACATCTGCCGCTTCCTCAAAGGGGACTATCTCATATCCCGCCTTCTGCAGCATTTCCTGCATGGCCTCTGTCTCATAGGAATTTACTTTACATCCAAGGGTATGAAAAGCTGCTTTACGCATCTTTTACCTCCAAACGTTTTTATTTACTTTTTTGCTATTGACATTTCCCCCTCAAAAAGGTACTATAAGTATAGGTGTGCCAGTCCGGTGTGTGCCGGAGCGGTACTGATAATTTTAAGGAGGATTTGACATGACTACCGTAAAGATTTCTCTGAACTCCATCGATAAGGTAAAATCTTTCGTAAACGACCTGACCAAGTTTGATTCCGATTTTGATCTGGTTTCCGGAAGATATGTAATCGACGCGAAATCCATCATGGGTATTTTCTCTCTTGATCTGTCCAAGCCGATCGACCTGAACATCCACGAAGAGAAGAATGTTGATGCAGTTCTGAAAGTGCTGGAAGCATACATCATCAAATAAGATCCGTGTAAGAAGTTCTTGAAACAAGTTTATGAGAGCAGGGAATTGCGAAAGCAATTCCCTTTTTCATTTACTTGCAGATGATGATTTCATCCGTTTCGATGCAGGTCTTTATCATCTCTTCGATCTTCTCGGCCAGCTTCAGCTCAGAATGGCGGATCACCTTGCGGTTCGGCTTGGTAACCGGATGCTTTGCAACGAAAATCGTACAGCAGTCCTCAAAGGGCTGAATGGACGTTTCAAAGGTTCCGATTTTCTGTGCCACCTCGACGATCTCCTGTTTGTCAAAGCCGATGACCGGACGGAATACAGGCAGTGTGCAAACCTCATTGGTGGAAGCAAGACTGTGCATGGTCTGAGAAGCCACCTGTCCGATGCTCTCACCGGTGATCAGGCCAAGACAGCCGCAGTTTTCCGCAATCTGCTCCGCAATTCGCATCATGTAACGGCGCATGATGATGGTCAGCTCATCATGGGGACACTGATCATAGATGTAAAGCTGAATGTCTGTAAAATTGATCACATGAAGACGGATCGGTCCGGAATATTTTGCTACCTGGCAGGCCAGATCCACCACCTTCTGCTTTGCACGGTCACTGGTATATGGCGGCGCATGGAAGTAAACCGCCTCCAGGGTCACACCGCGCCTGGAGATCATGTAGCCGGCAACCGGAGAATCAATGCCGCCGGAAAGCAGAAGCATCGCTTTTCCTGCAGTTCCCACCGGCATGCCGCCTGCACCAGGAATCATGATGGAATAGACGTTGATTCCCTGATCACGAACCTCAACATAAAGCATGATCTTCGGGTTGTGCACATCAACACGGACATTGGGGAATGCCTTCAGGATTGCCTCTCCCAGATCCGCGTTCATTACCTGGGACTCCACCGGATAGCTCTTTCTCGCGCGTCGGCTCTGAACCTTAAAGGTGTAGTCTGCTTCCGGATACAGATTTGCCATGTATTCCACCACGCGCTGTTTCAGCACTTCAAATCCCTCATCCGCCAGCTGAACCACCGGACAGATCCAGACGATGCCGAACACATGCTGCAGGGCATCCACAGCCTCCTCATAATCAAATTCTGTCTTTGCAACGACATAGATGCGGCCATTTGTCTTAACCACATCAAATTCACCGTCTACCTTGCGCATTGCCTGAATGATTCTGCTTACCAGCGCATCCTCAAACAGGTAGCGGTTCTTACCCTTAATGCCAATCTCTGCATATTTAATCAAAAAAGCATGAAACTTCATATCGATCCTCTCTTATCTCCTGCGGTATCTGCGGAGCATCGGGAGCAGCTCTTTCAGGACTGCAATCGCTTCCGCTACCTCTTCCTCTGTATTAAACACACCAAAGCTGAACCGCACTGTGCTGTCCAGATGTTCTTTTTTCACACCGATTGCTTTCAGCGTGCTGCTGACGGACGGTTTGTTGGACGAGCATGCGCTTCCTGCCGAAACAAAGATCCCCTTATCCTCCAGTGAATGAAGCAGAACCTCACTGCGGACACCGTCCACACTGACACTTACCACATGGGGCGCTCTCCGGTCCAGAACCTCGTCTCCATCCACGGTCTCATCCCAGCCGTTGACAGAAACGCCTTCGATTTCATGCAGGCCTTCCAGAAACTGTCTGCGCAGACCATTCAGTTTTGCCTGCTTTTCTTCCAGATTTTCATAGATCATTTCTGCAGCCAGTCCCATTCCCGCGATTCCCGGCACATTCTCCGTACCGGAGCGCATCCCCTTCTGCTGGCCGCCGCCAAGGATAAACGGACTGAGTCTGACCTTTTCACTGCAGTAGAGGAAACCAACGCCTTTTGGTCCGTGGAACTTATGGGAGCTGACGGACAGAAGATCGATTCCCTGACGTTTCGGACGGATCAGCAGTTTTCCATAGGCCTGAATCGCATCCACATGGAACAGCGTCTTCGGATTCTTCGCGTGAATGATTTTTGCGATCTCGTCTACCGGCTGGATGGTTCCGATCTCATTGTTTACATACATGACAGACACAAGAATGGTTTCCGGCGTAATTGCGTCACGAAGCGCATCCAGAGACACACAGCCTTTGGAATCCACTGGAAGGTATGTGATCTGAAAGCCCTGCTCCTCCAGAAACTGGAGCGGTGCCTTGATGCTTGCATGCTCAATTGCCGTGGTAATGATGTGCTTTCCCTGGCGATGGCAGGTTGCTGCCGCGCTGTAAAGAGCCATGTTGTTGGATTCAGTTCCTCCGGACGTGAAGATAATTTCCTTCGGATCTGCCTTCAGGGTCGCAGCAATCTGCTTTGCCGCTGTCTTTATATAGCTTTCCGCTTCCATTCCCCGCCGGTGCAGTGCAGACGGATTTCCGTAATCCTCATCCATCACCCGCATCATCAGTTCCTGAACCGGACGAAATACTCTGGTCGTCGCGGAATTATCAAAATAGATATTCATTCTGTCAAATCCTCCTGCTGATCCGCCTCAAGCACATAGTTCAGCATCGCCAGCACAGCCGGTCCCGCCGTTTCTGTCCGCAGAATTCTTCTGCCCAGTGTGATTACCTGCGCACCACGGTTCTGTGCACTGCTTACTTCTTCTTCCTCAAAGCCGCCTTCCGGTCCGATGAGAATTGCCACAGAGGCTCCCGGTCTGATGGAAGACAGAACCTTTCTTGTCTGAGCCATTCCCTGCGCGTGTTCGTAGGGCAGCAGAAACACATCCACGGAGGACGCATATTCCAGCGCCTCCCTGTAATTCATCACGGAATGGATTTGGGGAATCAGCCCCCGCTTTGCCTGCTTCGCTGCGCTCTCCGCAATTGCCTGCCAGCGTTTGATCTTTCCTTCCTGCTTTTTCTCATCCAGACGCACCACACAGCGTTTCATGGCAACCGGAACGATCTCATACACGCCCAGTTCCACACTTTTCTGAATGATGTTTTCCAGCTTATCCGCCTTGGGAAGTCCCTGAAACAGATAAATTTTTGACGGCAGCTCATTTCCCTCTGCCTGTCCGTCCACGACGGCCACAACCTGTTCGGAATCCATCTCTGCAATGCGGCACTGCCAGGTATGCAGTCCGTCATTGACTGCAATTTCTTCTCCGGGTTTCATGCGCAGCACATGGACAATGTGATTGACATCACTGCCTGTAATCACGGCCTGCGTCCCGTTAATCTGCTCCGGTTTCACAAAAAACTGATACATAATTCCTCTTACTTTCTGCGCGCAACCACAGAGACCCACTCGCCCTGATGAACAATGTCGATCACTTCCAGCTCATCATTCTTTGCAAAGGCTTCTTTTACCGCTTCTTCCTTCATGTCAATGATGCCGGAGGTAATGAAGATTCCGCCATGCTTGATGTGAGGCGCGATCTCTG
The DNA here is from genome assembly GCA_017472605.1 of Lachnospiraceae bacterium. Lineage (GTDB taxonomy): Bacteria > Bacillota > Clostridia > Lachnospirales > Lachnospiraceae > Anthropogastromicrobium. Next base: position 3,988 of record JAFUPV010000024.1, on the reverse strand, counting down.
CCTGAAGAGCAATGATAACGTCAGCAAGGATGTTTGCAACTACCACGTCATACTCCTCGTAGCCGACCTTGTCTTTGATTTCCTGATCGTCAATAAGATTTCCGATGTAGATATCATACTGATCCGGAGTCAGTCCGTTTACTTCCGCATTCTCGTGAGCGGCAACGATTGCCACATCATCCAGATCAGTTCCGACGGTGTGGGATGCGCCGGAGATCAGCGCGCAGATTGCAAGGATGCCGCTTCCCGTTCCAACGTCAAGAACGCGGTCTCCCGGTTTCACATATTTCCGGATTCCGCGGATGCACAGCTGAGTGGTCTCATGCTTGCCGGTACCAAAAGCCATGCCCGGATCGATCTCGATCATCGTCTTATCTTCCATTCCCTCCGGAATCTCTTCCCAGGTCGGCTTGATCAGCAGATCATCCACAACGAACGGTTTGAAATACTGCTTCCAGTTGTTCATCCAGTCCTTATCTTCCGTTTCGGACTCGATGATCTCACAGCTTCCCACGTTGACAAACAGCGCCACTTCCTTCAGCCCCTCTCTGACAGCCTCCAGCGTAGCCGGCACATCATAGGTGTCATCCAGATAGAAGCTGATCATCGCCTCTCCGTTATCCGGACCGAGATCCGGAAGAATGTCAATGAACATTCCCTTTGTTTCACTTTCTGTCAGCGGAACCTTGTCCTCAATCTCAATGCCGTCAATTCCTGCCTCGCTGAGCATCTGGCTGATAAAATCCTCCGCCTCCGTTGTTGTTTTAATCGTAAACTTCTTCCATTTCATTGCTTTCTGTCTCCTCTTCAATTTCTTCTTCATCCGGCAATATGCTGTTCAAAATGGTCTGTCCCTGATCCGAAGGCAGGATTGCCCCCAGGAACACACCGTCACTGTTGAAATAGCAGGGGAAATCCGCTGTCATCCACGTTCCCGTGACCATATCACCCGGTACCTGGAACAGGTAAGTATTTCCGTCAATTTCCTGCCAGCCGGACACCAGCTTTCCCTCTTCGTCCAGATAGTATGTGGTATTTCCGGACGTGATCCATCCGGTCTGCCGCTGACCGGTCGTATAGTCAAAATAGTAGCAGTCGGTTTCCGTTTCCAGCCAGTTAAGCGCAAGAGAACCATTGTCCCGTACATAGTACCAGGCATCGTTCCACTGAATCATACCAGGACGGTAGTCGCTGGGGTTCACACCGGCAAGAATCTTTACCGTATTTACATTTTTATTTCCCGATTTATCATAAACATAGGCCTGAACCGTATAGACACCGGCTTTTCCGCCGTGATCCGCCAGGTTAACGCGGTAGCTGATGGTTCCGTTCCCACTTGCAACGATGTTGTCTTTCGTTACCTGATCTGTTTCATCATATTCGATCCAGACCGGGAATTCCGCCATGTACACGTCCGGTCCTACCTTCCACGACATGGTAAATCCGTTGCTGTCATAGGCTGTCAGCTGGGGATCATAGACCTGTCCTCCGCCTGATGGCTCCACCCCCTGAAGCTTCTGCTCTGCAAAGCTCAGCAGCGTGGCTGTGTCGGAATAGTTGCAGCCTTCATTACACTTCATGACAACCGCGATCAGGTTTCTGTCCTGGCGGGTCGCAGCCGTTACCAGCGTCCACTGGGCATTTACGGTATATCCGGTCTTCCCGGCATACACACCGGCACAGGAATATTCCCCGTTCATCATCCCGTGACCGCTTTTCATCGGACGCGCCGCGCTGTAAGCCGTTGCCGGAATGGTAAACTCTCTTGCGGAAAGAATTTCTTTCGCAGACGGGTGTTCCAGAGCGGCTTTCATGATCAGCGCCATGTCATAGGGTGTTGTGTAATGATCGTCCGCATCCAGACCGTGCGCATTGGAAAAATGGGTGTTGACCGCTCCGATCTGAGCCGCCTTCTGATTCATCAGCTCCGCAAACGCCTCCGTGCTGCCTGCAATGTGCTCCGCAATCAGATTGGCACATTCATTTCCGGAACGCATGATCAGTCCCAAAAGCAGAGAGTGGACAGAGAAGACTTCCCCCGGTTTTGGCATCGGAGACAGGGTGGAGCTCATCAGTTCCAGCTCTGTCAGTGCCGTTTCCGTGGTCACAACTGTCTGGCTCAGATCCCCGCACTGTTCCACTGCCACCAGCAGCGTCATGATTTTCGTAATGCTGGCAGGCGCGAAGGATTTCTGCTCATTGCTGCCAACGATCAATTCCCCTGTGGACGCGTCAATCACACAGTACCCCTCCGCCGAAATAGACGGCAGTTCTGCCGCTGCAGACGGAACACTCCCCACAGCCAGCAGACACACTGCCAGACATAAACACAACCAGCTCTGCAAACTTTTTTTCTTTCTTTTCACTTTTGTAGCTCCTGTCATTTCTATCAGCCGGCATTCCCCGCACCGGTTAACGGTATGGTGCGCCGACAGCCATTCCATCTGTTACCGCACGTCATATACCTGGAAAATGTAGAATTTCAGGTAATAGGATTCCATCTCCTCTGATGTCCACAGGATCGGGTGATCCGGTGCCTGCGTCCGATATTCCACCTGACGCAGACGCTTATGCACATTCATGGCTGCCTGCCCGATGGTCTTGGTAAACAGCTCCGGCGTCATGAAATGGGAACAGGAACAGGTGCACAGGTAGCCTCCGTCTTTTACCAGCTTCATGCCGCGCAGATTGATCTCACGATATCCCTTGATGGCATTTTTTACCGAATTTCTGGATTTGGTGAACGCAGGCGGATCCAGAATCACCACATCATATTTCTTTCCCTCTGCCTCCAGCTTCGGCAGCAGTTCAAACACGTCTTCACAGAGGAATGTCACCCGGTCAGAAAATCCGTTCAGCTGAGCATTCTCTCTTGCCTGCTCCACAGCCAGCTCCGACGCATCCACGCCGGTCACTTCCCTTGCTCCGGCAGCAGCCGCGTTCAGCGCAAAAGAGCCGGTATGGGTGAAGCAGTCCAGAACACTGGCATCCCTGCAAAGCGGCCAAATGGACTTCCGGTTATATTTCTGATCCAGGAAAAATCCGGTTTTCTGTCCATCCTCCACATCAACCATGTAATGAACATCGTTTTCCACAATTTCCACCTTGGTATCAAACGGTTCTCCGATAAATCCCTTCACCAGTGGCAGCCCTTCCTGCCGGCGCACCTTCGCATCGCTTCGTTCATAGACACCGCGGATCGGCATGCCAAGCGCTGCCAGCTGACTCCTGCACTCCTCAATAATGTCCAGCTTCATCCGGTCGATTCCCAAGGCCAGAGACTGCACCACCAGAACATCCGAAAACTTATCGACTACAATACCCGGAAGGAAGTCCGCTTCTCCAAAGATCAGACGGCAGCTGCTCATGTCCACCGTGCGCTGTCGATAAGCGATGCAGTCCTTCACCCGGTCATGGATCCAGGCGCGGTCAATCACCGCATCCTTCTTTCTGCTCATCATGCGGACCGTCAGCGTGGACTGGTCGTTGATAAATCCGGTTCCAAGACAGTAACCGTCAAAATCCTCCACCGTCACCAGATCCCCGTTTTCATAGGATCCGCTGATCGTATCAATCTCATTATCATAAATCCAGGCGCCGCCTGCTTTCAGGCTGCGTCCGGCTCCTTTCTTAATCCGTACTGCTGCATTCATCGTGATTTCCTCTTCGCCTTTCAAAAATATGCCTACCTCCCCACTTTACTATCGTTTTATTTTACCACAGAGCATGCAGGAATTGCAATACAAAGAATTGAATTCTGTTGTGCATTCTATTGTGCATTCTATTGTACAAATAAAGAAACTCCATTTACACCGTCCTTTCCTTTCCGGTGTAAATGGAGCATTTCTCCCTTGTATGATGTATTTAGAAGCGAATACACCTTATTCCCTTTCGTTTTATATCGTGGTTTAATACAATCCAGATACTGTGGACAATTGATTTTTCCCTGTAGCTTGACTACTTGATGGAGTGTATTGCCGCTACCTTT
>JAFUPV010000003.1 GCA_017472605.1 Lachnospiraceae bacterium | reverse complement strand
TACGAGGAAGAGGAATCCGAATACGAAGAGGAGTATGAGGAAGAAGATTCTGAGTATGAAGAGGAGTACGAGGAAGAGGAATCCGAATACGAAGAGGAGTATGAGGAAGAAGATTCTGAGTATGAAGAGGAGTACGAGGAAGAGGAATCCGAGTATGAAGAGGAGTACGAGGAAGAGGAATCTGAGTACGTAGAGGAGTACGAGGAAGAGGAATCTGAGTATGAAGAGGAGTACGAGGAAGAGGAATCTGAGTATGAAGAGGAGTACGAGGAAGAGGATTCTGAATACGAAGAGGAGTACGAGGAAGAGGATTCTGAATACGAAGAGGAGTACGAGGAAGAGGATTCTGAGTATGTAGAGGAGTACGAGGAAGAAGATTCTGAGTATGAAGAGGAGTACGAGGAAGAGGATTCTGAATACGAAGAGGAGTACGGGGAAGAGGATTCTGAGTACGAAGAGGAGTACGGGGAAGAAGATTCTGAGTACGAAGAGGAGTACGGGGAAGAAGATTCTGAGTACGAAGAGGAGTATGAGGAAGAGGATTCCGAGTACGAAAGCGGATACGAAGAAACAGAATCCCAATTGAATGGTGAGACTGAAAACGAGGGATTACAGGCTGCAGATGGTCATGAAGGACAGGCTGCAGGAAATGCAGATGGAACAGAGAATTCGGAAAGGAAGGATTCTGAACTGCCTGCAGAAAAATCCGAACTGAATCGTGGCGCTGCTGAGAGAACACATGGTGTCAATGAACCGGCTCCTGCTGGAAATACAGCAGTGCTGCAGGTGAATCCATCGGATCTGTCAAAGGTATGGCATTTTGCGGTTCATGTTTCAGCGGGTGAGAATCCAATGGAGACTACAAAGGAGTATATCCGAAAAGTATCCGCACAGACAGAACGGCCGATTCCTTCAACGATAACAAGCATAACAGGCTCACAGCTGAATGGAAAGGATCTGGTGCAGTCCTTTGACAGTCTGCTTGGAAAGACAATCATTGTACTGAATGCCGGCGAAATGGAAGAGCGGGTAATCCGGGAACTGACAGAAGTTCTCGAACCAAGTGACCGCAGCCTACTGATGATTCTGGTGGATGATGCGCTTGCGATTTCCAGACTGTTTGAAAAATATTCGGAATTGAATTCCATTTTTACAACTCAGTTTATGGAAGAGCGTTACACATCTTCTGAGATGATGCAATATGCTAACTCCTATGCAGAACGGCAGGACAGTGTTCTTGATAAATCCGCAGAGCTTTATTTGCTGGATCAGGCAGAAGCAATTCTGAATCATCCGGAAAAAGATAAAAAGAAGCTGGTGGAAAAGATTATCAATCAGGCGATCGAAGAAGCGGAGAAAAAGACGCTGAAGCGTTCACTGACAAGAGTTTTTTCCGTGAAATATGATCGGGAAGGCCGCCTGATCCTGCTGGATAAACATTTCAAAGCAAACGAATAGTGCAGAACAAAGAAGTCAGGAGGTTGCGACTTCATGAACTGGTTATCAATTGCAGTTGCAGTATTTCTGGTTCTCATGGTCAGCTACGGTGCCAGACGCGGACTGGTAAAAATGATTATGTCATTTGCGGCAGTCCTCCTGGCGATCATCATCGTTTCCATGATCGAAGAACCGTTGGAACAGATCGTGCGGGAACAGACAACGATTGATGAGACATTGGATGAAACGATCGGAAGCTATGTGGAGCAAAGCATCGGAAAAGCCGCAGACAGCGCTGCGCGGAAAACACAGGAGCTGATTGATGGGCTGATGTTGCCGGGAATCCTGAAAGATTCGCTTCAGCAGGGAAATACGCCGGATAATTACCGAACGCTTGGGGTAGCAAATGCGACGGAGTACATTACAGGCTGGCTGTCAGATTTGATTTTGACAGCTGGAGTCTATGTCGTGGCGTTCCTGTTGGTTCGGATTGGTCTGTGGATTGCGACGATTCTTCTCAACAGTCTCATGCAGCTGCCTGTACTGCGCCAGCTGAACAGTCTGGCCGGTGCCGCTGTCGGACTGGCGGTTGCAGTACTTCTGCTGTGGATCGGAGGATTGATCGTAATGGCGGGAGCGATGACTTCCTGGGGACAGGAGGCAGCCCGGATGATCAATCAGAGTCAGTTGTTAAGCTTCCTTCAGGACAACAATTTCCTGATTCATGGAATTTTGCTTCGATAATGATGCACGGTGCTTTATCGGAGGAGTTTGATAATGAGAGAAACTCACACAGCGTACTTCTTTTTGATGCAGAAAAAGAAATTTCGAAAAAAACGAAAAAAGTGCTTGCAATTTCCATGGAAATAGTATATACTATCTAAGTCACCGATAATCGGTGACAGATAAGGCGTGATAGCCAAGTGGTAAGGCCCCGGTCTGCAACACCGTTATCACCGGTTCAAATCCGGTTCACGCCTCTTTAAAGCTCTCGTAATCACGAGAGCTTTTTTGTATTTAAGCGAGCAGCGAGGGCGCTTGGGCACTCATCGGACAAGCGCCGCGATAACGAGAGTAACTCGTGCATCGTGTTTCTCCCCGTTTCATTTCGTGCTGCATATCACGTCCTCGCAGCGTTTCAGGATGGAAATTATCTGTCCGAAATCATGGAATAACCGGTTCAGCAAAATCAATGGTAAACCGCAATAATTTTCAACCCGGCAACATTCCTTCAACTCCTTGACGAAACAAAAAAACAGTGTTATCGTGTACTTATATGATGTGCCGCTGCTTTCAGAGCTTAAAGCAGCGGCATAAACATGGAATCAAGGGGGAACTTATATGCTGGATACCTTTCTTTATGCTGCCAACGGCATTCTGCCATTAATCCTGCTCATCGGACTCGGATACATGCTCAGGCAGACAGGCATGTTTGATGATGGATTTTTCAAAAAAGCCAATAAGCTGGTGTTCCGCGTCTGTCTGCCGACGCTTCTGTTTTACAACATTTACAACATTGAAGATCTTGGTTCGCTGCGGATGGATGTGGTAGGGTATGCGCTGGCGCTGATTCTTCTGTTCTTCGTTCTGGGACTGGTAACTGTGCGGTATTTCATCCCGGATCCGCGCCAGAAGGGAGTAATTCTGCAGTGTGTCTTCCGTTCCAACTATGCGATCATCGGAATTCCTCTGGCGGAAGCACTCGGAGGAACGGAAGCAGTGGCGACAGCATCCCTTCTCTCGGCGTTTTCCATTCCGCTCTATAATGTGCTTGCAGTCATCAGCCTGTCCATTTACATGCATGGAAATGAGAAAACAGACTGGAAAGATGTGGGCAGGAAAATTGTCCGCAATCCGCTGATTATCGGTGTTCTCTGCGGTGTTGCCGCGCTTGCCGTCCGCTCCTTCATTCCGGTGAAGGAAGACGGAACGCCGCTGTTTACCATGAAAAATCAGCTGCCATTCGTATACAGCGCCATTCAGAGTCTGTCCAGAATCGCGTCGCCGCTGGCTCTCCTTGTGCTTGGCGGTCAGTTCCGTTTCCAGGCAGTCCGCGGCATGAAAAAGCAGATTATCATCGGAACCGGCTGGCGTCTTGTACTGGCTCCGTTCCTTGGACTGGCACCTGCGCTGTTCCTGTCCAAATGCACCACGCTGCTTTCCTTCGGCGTCATGGAGTTTCCGGCGCTGATTGCCCTGTTCGCAACACCAGTTGCAGTATCGTCTGCCATCATGGCCGGGGAAATGGATAATGATGAAGTGCTTGCAGGACAGCTGGTCGTATGGAGCAGTCTCTTTTCCATGCTGACCATGTTTGTGATCATCGTAATCGTAAAGTCTGTGCTTTCGTAGGATATGAGAGATTTCGAGTTTGATTTTTATGAGGTTTCTGCTATACTGTAGGTAAAGCAGCGGATTGATCGGGAATGCATGTGCGGCAGATCGGTACATCCGGGTCGATGAGACCGCAAGCCGGAATCCTGTTCCGAATTGCGCGAAACAGCTGCAATCAATTGTTATTGGAGGGAATCAATGAGTTTTTATGGAATGAAAGAAGAACAGATCCGCGAGTATGCCCGTCTGGTAGTGCGTACCGGTGTAAATGTTCAGCAGGGGCAGTATGTGGTGGTAAACTGTCCGGCGGAGCACTACGAGTTTGGCCGTCTTGTGATCGAAGAAGCCTATGAAGCAGGCGCGAAGGAGGTAGTCATGCGCTGGGGCGACAGTGTGGAGATGAGACAGTATTATCTTCACGCGTCCGATGAAACCCTGGCAGAGTTTCCCCAGTGGAAGGCAGATTCCCTGAACTACTATTCCAGACAGGGGGCAGGATGGATTTCCATCGGAGGAAGTGACCCGGAGGCTTTAAAAGGTGTGAACCCGATGAAAATGCGGATTCGTCAGGCGGCATCGGAAAAGGCAACGGAGGAGCACAGCAAGCGGCTGATGGCCAGTGAGATTCCGTGGACCGTTGCGGCGGTTCCGCAGAAGCAGTGGGCAAAGAAAGTGTTCCCGGATCTGCCGGAAGAAGAAGCAATGGCATCTCTCTGGAAGCTGATCCTTCAGGCAGTCCGGATCGGCAACGGCGATGCGGTTGCGGCATGGGCTGACCATGACAGCTTCTTAAAGAAAAAGTGTAAGATGCTCAATGACCATGCGTTTGTGAAGCTTCACTACGAAAACAGCATCGGTACCGACTTTACTGTGGGACTGGTGCGCGGCCACATCTGGGAGGGCGGCTCTGAGACTGCCGGAACAGGAACCGTGTTTGAAGCAAACATGCCTACAGAAGAGATCTTCACCATGCCGGACTGCCGCGTGGCAGAAGGAACTCTTGTCAGTGCGCTGCCGCTGAGCTATCGCGGAAACCTGATCCGCAATTTCCGTCTGACCTTCCATGAGGGACAGGTTGTGGACTACAGCGCGGAGGAAGGCTATGAGACACTGAAATCTCTGATCGATACCGATGAGGGATCGAAGCGTCTGGGTGAGGTTGCGCTTGTTCCCTATTCTTCTCCGATTTCACAGATGAAGACGCTGTTCTACAACACGCTGTTCGATGAGAATGCATCCTGCCATTTTGCGCTGGGCGAATGCTATCCGACGACCATCAGGGGCGGCGCGAAGATGAGCGAGGAAGAGCTGAAGGCAGCAGGCGGTAATGCAACTTCCATGAACCATGTGGATTTCATGGTTGGCACTGCCGATTTGAAGATTACCGGAATCCATGAGGATGGCAGTGAGGTTGTTCTGTTTGAGAATGGTGACTGGGCAGGTGTGTGAGTGAAACACCGTACGGAAGTCGGAGCAGATGTGCGGAATGCGCTGGTTGGAAACTGAGCAGAGGCGCAGGTGAAATCCGTTCCGAAAGCCGGAGCGGAGAAGATGACCGGTAAATCCGGGAATGTCTCTGCTTTGGAGGGCAATGGTTTATCGATGAAACGATTAAGAAAAGGGAGAAAATGAGTATGGACAGAAGAGTGGTAAAAGAAGGATTGGGATTGATGTTCTGGGGACAGATTATTGCGATTTTCAGCTTTATTCCCATCGCAGGAATTGTTGCGTTAATTATTGGAGGTGTGATGCAGGTTCTTGGTATCTGGAAGATTAAGGAGCAGGACCAGAATTACAGCATGGCATTTCTGCTTCTGATTGTGGGCATTCTTGTAGGCCTTTTCAGCGGCGACGGTATTTTTGGAACGCTGATGAGCTGGGTCGGCATTGTTGTGTCCGGTGCATCCACCTATGTTATCTGCACCGGAACTGCAAACTGTGTGGGACCGGTTTCGCCGACAGAAGGTGAGAACTGCCTCAGTGTCAGAAAGTGGTATATGATGTGCATGGTACTTTCTCTGGTAATCAGTGTACTGGGAGTCATTCCATTTATTAACATCATTGCTGCTCTGGCATCAATCGTAGTGCTGGTACTGGAAATCATTGCATCCATCCGCTACCTGATCATGCTGTATCGCTGCAAGAATGTTCTGTAACATGGACGAAGCGCAGAAAAAGAATCCGGAAACAGAAACGAAAGCATTGAAATAAAAAATGAACACAGCGGAAAAGACAGGAGACGTCCATATAAACAGATGCCTCCTGTCTTTTTTGCTGTTTTATGTGATACATCCGGGCGAATATTCCTTTAGGCGCAAACCCTTTGGTCAGGGAGATAGGCGGATGGAAATAGGATAGGATATTTATGATAAGAAATCTCGTGCGGGATGGCAGAAATCTGGTATTTTGCGAATTGACAACAATTGGACTTTTCAGTAAACTAATGCTTGCCCGAAAAGAGCCGGCATTGCTGAAACGGACTCTGAAGCGGGGATAGGATGAGGGATTACTCACTGACCGAACCAGGAAAGCAAAATGACAGAGAATCCCCGGGAGGTATCCATGAATCTTGATATGACCAAAGGCAGTCCGCTGAAACTGATTCTGAAATTCCTGTTTCCGGTTCTGCTGGGAAACCTGTTTCAGCAGTTTTACAACATGGCAGATACGATCATCGTCGGTCGTTTCGTTGGACCGCAGGCGCTTGCAGCGGTTGGAGCAACCGGAACCATTTCCTTCTTCATTCTCGGATTCATGATGGGAATCACCACCGGCTTTACCGTGCTGACAGCTCAGCGTTTTGGCGCAGGAGATTATGAGGGTGTGCGCAAAAGTGTGGGAAACGCCTTCGTTCTGTCTGCTGTTGTTACAGTGATCATGACAGTGCTCAGCGTTGCCGGAATGGACTGGATCCTGGAAATCATGCAGACACCGGATGATATTTTTGAAATGTCCAAATCCTACATCACGATCATCTGCGGCGGACTTGTGTTTACGATCCTCTACAATCTGGCGGCAAGTGTCCTCCGTGCAGTCGGAAACAGCCGTGTCCCGCTGTATTTTCTGATTCTGTCTGCAACCCTGAACATCATCCTTGATCTGGTGTTTATCATTGTGTTCCACTGGGGCGTTGCCGGAGCGGCTGCAGCAACGGTCATTTCTCAGGGAGTATCCGGCTTCCTGTGCCTGATTTACCTGCTGACAAAAATTGATTTCCTGAAATTGAAGAAAGAGCACTTCGCGCTTGACCGCAACGGTGCCATGAACCAGATCCGCATTGGTGTCCCCATGGCACTTCAGTTTTCCATCACAGCCATCGGAACAATGATGGTGCAGGCGGCACTGAACATGCTTGGTTCTACCATTGTGGCGGCTTATACGGCTGCATGTAAAGTGGAACAGCTGGTCACCACCGCATTCCAGGCCATGGGAGCGACCATGGCAACCTACAGCGCACAGAACTGGGGTGTTCACTCGGTAGACCGTCTTCGCCGGGGAAGCAAAACAGCGGTTGCCATATCCTGCATCTATTCCATTGTGATCTATGGTGTGGTTAATCTGATCCTGCCCTATGCAACTGCGCTTTTCTTTGACGGTGACATCACGGAAGTCATCGGCTATGTGCGCACATACATCATGATCTGCGGCATTTTCTTTATTCCGCTTGGTCTGATCTTCATCTACCGGAATCTGCTGCAGGGCTGCGGCTACACGCTGATCCCGACGCTGGGCGGTGTGGTGGAGCTGGTCAGCCGCGGCATCTTTGCCTTCCTGGCGGCACAGGCCCACAGCTACACCGGCGTATGTATCGCAAACGCCAGTGCCTGGTGCACGGCAGGAATCTATCTCTGGATCGCCTATCTGTTCATCATGAGGGGCATTATCCGAAAGGATGAGGAGAAAAAGGAACTGCATCAGCGTGTCAATGAAATGATATAAATCAAAACAGAATGAGTCAGCGGCAGTGCCAAAGGCCTGTGCGCGGAAGCGTTGAATAAGAAAATAGCAGCCGTATCTGCAGTATGTTATCCAAAAACAGGAAACATTGCTGCAGATACGGCTGTTTTATTCATTTATTTATTTATGTGTTTGTTTATTTACGTGGATGCGTGTAGGTGATCAGAACACAGGGAGCACAGCACCGCTGTAGGCTTCTTCCATATACTTCTTCACATCTTCTGTCTGAAGCGCTTCGATAAGAGCCTTTGTCTTTTCACTGTCCTTATCCTCGGGACGAACTGCGACGATGTTTGCGTAAGTCAGAGCGGCAGAACCGGAAGCGTCCTCAATGGCCAGCGCGTCGGCAACCTTCAGACCGGCAGCCAGCGCATAGTTTCCGTTGATTACGGCAATGGAGCCGCTGTCACTGTTCTTTAACTGCGCGGAAACGGTGTCAGCCTGTACGGCGGTAATCCGGTATCCGTTATCCTCTTCAATGTCCAGGGTCGTCACACCTGCTGCAGGGCTTGCATCCTCCGGAAGCGTGATCAGACCTTCCTGAGCCAGAAGGAACAGGGCGCGTGTCTCGTTGCTGTCGTCAGCCGGGATGATGATAGTTGCACCTTTTTCGAGATCAGCCAGATCGGTGATGTCATTGCCATAGATTCCGAAAGGTTCATAGTGAATCGCTCCCGCGGAAACGAGATCCATGTCATTGGATTCGTTAAAGCTGAGGAGATAGGGCTCATGCTGGAAGTAGTTTGCGTCAATCTCCCCGTCGTTGAGTGCCGTGTTGGGAAGAATATAGTCATCAAAGGTAATGATGTCCAGTTCATACCCCTTTTTCGCCATGGCATCACGAATCTGCTCAAGAATTTCTGCATGGGGAGTAGAAGAAGCGCCGATCCGGAGAACTTCCTTCTCTTTTGCCTCCGTCATTTCTTCGGACGTCTGCTGTGTTTCAGCAGTTGTTGTTTCTGCCCCGGCTTTCGCCTCTGTCGTTCGCTCCTCAGCTTCTGTCTTCGTTTCTGTTGTTTTTGTTTCAGCCTCTTTTGGCTGTGTGCTGCATCCGGACAGCAGTGCCAGGGATCCGGCAAGTACAAATGCAGATACAGTTCTGAATTTTCTCATAATCACATGCTCCTTTTCTTAGGGTTGATATATGGACGTCCGGCGGCCGCAAAGGCGAATTCATTCCTGTTGCGGTGCAAAGCGGGCGCAGCCAGCAAGTTACTTTTTAATCCGGCGGTCCGTTCTCTGGGCCAGCCCTGTTCCAATCTCCTGGATAATCTGCACAATCACAATAATCAGCAGAATGCAGATCCAGATGATGTCATCATTGGAACGCTGATAACCATAGGTGATCGCAATCTGTCCAAGACCGCCGCCGCCGATGGTTCCAGCCATTGCGGAATAGCCCAGAATCGTGACCATGGAGATTACGGCACCGGTGATCAGAGAGGGCTTTGCCTCCGGGATCAGCACCTTCCAGACAATCTGAAGGGATGTGGATCCCATTGCCTGTGCGGCTTCGATGACGCCGGCATTGACTTCGCGGATCGAAGATTCTACCATGCGCGCCACATAGGGAGCCGCAGCGATGACGAGAGTGACAATCATTGCCTGATTGCCGAGACTGGTGCCGACAACAGCCTTTGCCACCGGAAGCATGGCAACCATCAGAATGATAAACGGCATGCTTCGGAACACATTGACCAGGATGCCGAGAATCCGGTTCAGCCAGGGGATCGGGTGAATTCCGTCATCGGAAGTCACCGCAAGAATCAGGCCAAGAGGGAGGCCGATGGCATAGGAAAACAGCGTAGACAGCAGCGTCATGTAAATCGTTTCCCAGACACCGAGCTGGAGAATTCCGTTCGCCCATAGTTTTTCCATCATTTCTGAAATCATGACTGTACCTCCTCAATGTAGTTGATCTGATTTGCACCAAGCCAGGCAATGATTTTTTCATCCATTCGTTCATCCTCCGGCAGGGAGATTACCATCTGGCCGTAGACCGCGCCGTCAATGACTCTGGTATCGGCAAACATGATGTTCACCGGTGCCTGGCATTCCAGGACAAGATTGGAAATGATTGGCTTATCAGAGCTTTCACCGTCGAAGACGAGACGGAGGCGGCGCTGGCTTAAAGAAGCGGACAGCGCCTTAGGCAGAATCAGTTCCCGTGCGATATCTGACTGCGGCGAGGTGAAAACCTCGCTGACCTTGCCGATTTCCGCCACATGACTCTTGTCAAGAACGGCAACCCGGTCGCAGATGCGGTCAATGACACTCATTTCATGGGTGATTACGATGATGGTAACGCCCATGGTCCGGTTAATCTCTTTCAGAAGACTTAAAATGGACTGAGTGGTGTTGGGGTCCAGCGCGCTGGTTGCCTCGTCACAGAGCAGATAGCGCGGACTGGTTGCCAGTGCGCGGGCAATTGCCACACGCTGCTTCTGGCCGCCGGAAAGCTGGGACGGATACGCGTCCAGACGGTTTCCAAGACCGACCATTTCCAGAAGTCCGGCAGCGCGTTCTCTGGCAGCCCGCTTATCCGTTCCTGCAATTTCCAGCGGATAGCACACATTTTTCAACAGGGTTCTCTGTTCCAGCAGATGGAAGCCCTGAAAGATCATTCCAATGGACTGCCTTGTTTTTAGCAGTTCCTTTTTGGAAAGGGCCATCAGATTCTTTCCGTCAAGGATTACTTCGCCGGAGTCTGGCCGCTCCAGCAGGTTGATGCATCGCACCAGTGTGCTTTTACCGGCGCCGGAGAGGCCAATAATTCCGAAAATTTCACCGTCTTCAATGGTCAGGTTAATGTCCTGAAGGGCAACAATCGGTTCGCCTGAGGTCCGGAAGGATTTGTTCAGATGTTTTATTTCAATCATAGCTGAGTGTGGTACTCCTTTCATAAAATGGAAAATCGAAAAACCAAACGCAGGCGTCCTTGTCCGACTCGCTGCCCGCGTAAAAAAAAGACCAGGCAGCGTGGGACGTCGCCTGGTCTTCAAGTAGCGTTTTGTTCGCTCAGGCACATAGTGGAAAGCTGAGCGAATGACAGATTGTTTATAGATCCGGGTGAACGCGCCGCGGCACGTTCGGTCGGATGGGATAGGGACAAGGGTCACAATCTGTTGTTTACGTCTGCAGAAGCGGGACAATCCTGTTTTTTGGAATCGAAAAAGCGGCACATGCCGTCCGGCATGCACATCATGTGATCAAAATTGAGGATTTCGTAAGCTGCTGCAAAGATCATGATCCAATCTCCTTTCCCTGAAGTTAGCTGAATTGTATCATGGGGCATGGCGGATTGTCAATAATGTTTTTCGGCATCTGGTAATTTGGAAAAAATTTTGATATACTGCTGATGGCAGGAAAAGACTGCTGCCAGAAAGGAAGAATGCAGCGATGACAGACCGTGTAAAAAAAGCAGTAAAACAGACCGACAACCGATTTCTGAATTTATATGAGCTGGAAGCAACCCGCCGAAGCGGAAGGACTGCCCCCTATTTTGTGGCGTCCCGCGTTACCCGTGCGGAAGATCTGAAAGCAATTTCGCATAATACCCGCAGTGACGGAGTAATTATATATGGTGTTTACGGGGAGAAGAAAGACCGGATCGTGCTGATCCGCCAGTTCCGCTATCCCATCAACGACTATATCTATGAGTTCCCGGCAGGGCTGGTGGAACCGGGTGAGGACATGGCAGAGGCAGGGATCCGTGAAATTTTTGAGGAAACAGGCCTGACTTTTGTTCCGAGAAAAGCAGATCCGGCTTACTCCAAACCGTTCTATACGACAGTCGGCATGACAGATGAGTGCTGCGGAACCATTTACGGCTACTGCAGCGGTACACCGACCAATCTTCATCAGGAAGAATCCGAGGACATTCAGGTTGTTCTGGCAGACCGGGAGGAGTGCAGGCGAATCCTGAAGGAGGAAAATGTGGCAATCATGTGCGCATACATGCTGATGCATTTTATCCATTCCTCAGAGGAGGATCCGCTGGATTTTCTGGGAGAAATCGACGGTTAAACTTCATGTATTTGTTAGATTCCGTCCATGAAATGGACACATTCAACTGATATTCTGGGTGATAAGGATGCAGACTCCGGCAGGCTGTGCACGTGAAGCCGGATTCGCCGATTGGGAACAGAAATCAAAGGAATGGAGCAGTAACTGGAAACAGACAGTTACATACATAAAAAATGACAGATAAGGAATATTATGATTTTGTCCATCCCTACCGGGATGCGATGCAGATGCTTTTAACCAGACTGGATGTGCTGAACCACAGCCTGTACAAGACTTCTTACAGTGAACCGATTCACAACATTCAGGATCGGATCAAATCGAAGCTGAGTCTGGAGGAGAAGCTGGAGAGGAAGGGAAAAACACCTTCCGTCATGAACGCAAAGGACTATTTAAAAGACATCGCAGGCATTCGTGTAATCTGCTACTTTGTCAGCGATATCTATAATCTGATTGATAATCTGAAAATGCAGTCCGACCTGATCATTGTGCAGGAGCGCGATTACATTGCAAATCCAAAAGAGAACGGCTACCGCAGCTATCATGTGATTGTCGGCGTGCCAGTCTATTGCCTGGACGGCATGGAGTACTTCCCGGTGGAAGTGCAGTTCCGCACCATGTCGATGGACTTCTGGGCCAGCATGGAGCACCGGGTTTCCTACAAAAAGGAAGTGGAGAACCGGGAACAGATGCGGGAGGAACTGAAGGACTATGCACAGCAGCTGATGGAGATTGAACGGCGGTTTGAGGGATTCAGTGAGAAAGGGCAGCTGAAGACGCAGAATGACAGCGAGCGGTTCGGACAGAGGAACAAAGTGTAAGGAAATAAAGGGGAATATGTACATGAAACGAACGATAACAGCAGTGTGTGCCGCGTTTTTGGCAGCTGCGTCAATGGCAGGAACGGTGATAGCCGATGATGGAATCATGATTTCCGTGACCACATCGGATGGGGAAACTGGCAGTGTGACCGCGGCAATTGCAAAAAGTGAAGAGGGAGACCGGAAAGTCAGTGTCAATGTGACACTTCCTGCTTCCGTTGCGGGAGAAGAAACGCTGTATACCATTCCGGATATTGTGCGTGTGGTTGACGGGAACACATACATCAACATGGAAACTGTGACGGCAAGTGTTCAGGAAATGAGCGGCGGAATGGATCTGTCCGGCGTTCTGGAGCTGGTTGGCATCCGAGAACCATGGATTGTAATTCCCGCACTGGAAATCCCGACAGAGGAGGAGGCCCCCGAACTGTCAGATGAATTTTTTGAGGAACTGAAATCCTGTTTCGAGCCGATTGAGCTGGTGAAAACGGATGCCGGATATTCGGTTTCTTTTGACAAAGAAAACCTGACTGCTGTCTGGACAAATCTGCGGACACTGGAGCGGGAGCAGGAACAGGCGTGGAATGCCGCGTTTGGACTTCCCTTTGAGAGAAGTAACTGTAAGACTGTGTTTGCCGATTACATTCTGGCAGCCGCAGAGGGCATGAACGCTGCCAATCCGGAGCTGCCGGTGGAGGATGGTGTGGAGATGCTCCATGGTCTGCTGGATCTCCTTATTGATGCGGCGGACGGAGAAATGGCTGTGATTCAGTCAGAAGATGGAGAAACGGTTTTCGGTCTTGTCGGTGTAACGGGTGCAGAGAATGCTGATCTGACGGCTGAGGTTTCGATTAACCGGATAGAGACAGGGGTTTCTGTCATGATTCAGGCGGTGCTGACCAGCGCAGAAGAGCAGGTGAATCTGGATGTGATTGCCGCTTTTGACAGCGCGGCAGTGCAGGGCGACGTGGAGGTACCGCAGGAGACGGTACTGCTGCGTGATGTCGTGAAAGCGGGAGCGGAGCTGGTTTATCAGACGTGGATGATGGATGGAGAAACGCCGTAACCGGGAGCGCATGCGGCTGAAAAAATGAGTTTTGTGATTGCCGTTTGCCTGGAAAGAGCGGAAAGAAACGGGATCGCAGCTACTGCTGAAGGTGGCAGAGGCTGCGATCTTTCTTTTTTGTATCCAGAAATTTCATTCAGGCACTTTTTTCAATCGAATCCGCATAGATCGGCTGTGTGATGGGAAATATTCCGGGTAAGAGAGTGATGGCATCAGCTGCAGAACATGGCTGCGAAATATGCGATGCGATCTGGTTGAAAAATGTCGGTTTCCTGTTTATACTGTAGACAGATGGAAAATTGAGTATGCAGGGCGAATGGCCCGTTTTTACCGGATAAGGAGGAATGAAACATGATATATACCGTTACATTGAATCCGTCGCTGGATTACATTGTGTCCGTCAACGGATTTGCATTGGGAAAGACAAACCGCACAGCAGCGGAGCAGATGCTGCCTGGAGGAAAGGGAATCAATGTGTCCACTGTGCTTCAAAACCTCGGTTTTGAGACGACGGCGCTTGGATTTACGGCCGGGTTTGTCGGAGAAGAAATCGAGCGGCGTCTGAAGGAAATGGGGCTGACCTGTGATTTTATCCGGATTGAGGGCGGCTGCTCACGAATTAATGTGAAGCTAAAGGATCATGACGGCACGGAAATCAATGGCATGGGACCGGTGATTGAAAAAGAGAAGCTGGAAGAATTGCAGAAAAAGCTGGATCAGCTGCAGGAAGGTGATGTGCTGGTTCTGGCGGGAAGCATTCCCGAGACCATGCCGAAAACTGTTTACCGTGAGATTCTTGCCCGTCTGGATCAAAAAGGCGTGCTGGCAGTTGTGGATGCCACCGGTCAGCTGCTTTTACAGGTGCTGGAATACCGGCCGTTCCTGATCAAACCGAATAACCATGAGCTGGGGGATCTGTTTGGCGTGGAATTGAAGGAGCGAAGGGAAGTCGTTCCCTATGCGAAAAAACTGCAGGAACAGGGCGCGCGGAATGTGCTGGTGTCCATGGCTGGGCAGGGAGCTGTTCTGGTAACGGAGGATGGTCAGGTGCTGGAGCTGGCGGCTCCGAAGGGAACGCTTGTGAATGCGGTGGGAGCCGGTGATTCCATGGTTGCCGGATTCCTTGCCGGATGGCTGGAGAGAAAAGACTATGCCCATGCATTCAAAATGGGGATTTCGGCAGGAAGTGCCAGTGCATTTTCTGAATTATTAGCGACAAAACAGGAAATACTGACCGTATATGATTCTCTGAAGGAAATGGAAATCGGCTGAATGTCGGATATTCGATAGCAGACGGGAAAGGACATCAATATGCGGATTACGGATTTACTGGACAAACGGAGCATTTCGCTGAACGCGTCGCCTGCCACCAAGCAGGAGGCGCTGGATCAGGCAATCCGGCTGATGGAGAAACGCGGAAACATCCGGGATCATCAGGCATACCGGAATGCGGTTTTTGCCAGAGAGGAAGAGAGTACCACCGGAATCGGGGAAGGAATTGCCATTCCCCACGGAAAAAGCAGTGCCGTGAGCAGACCGGGACTTGCAGCCGTGGTTGTGAAAAACGGAGTGGATTTTGATTCTCTGGATGGGGAACCGGTTCACCTGATTTTTTTGATCGCTGCGCCGGATTCGGAGGAAAACGTGCATCTGGATGTGCTGAGCCGCCTGTCCAGACTGCTGATGAAAGAAACATTTGGAAAGAAACTGATGGAAGCAAAAACGGCGGAAGCGTTTCTTGCTGTGATCAATGAGGCGGATGAGGATTTGCAGAAGGATAGGACTGTGGCTCAGGCAGATTCACAGAGAGAAGGAACCGCGGTTCAAGCCGATTCGCGGGGAAGAGGAACTGCGGTTCCGTCCGATTTGGCTGAGCAGGAGTCCAGGCGGATGACCAGACGAATTCTTGCAGTAACGTCCTGTCCCACCGGAATTGCCCACACATACATGGCGGCAGAGGGTCTGGAAAAGGCGGCAAGGGCCGGAGGATATCAGATTAAGGTGGAGACGAGAGGATCCGGCGGGGCGAAAAACGTACTGACGGATCAGGAAATTGCGGAGGCGGACTGCATTATTGTTGCTGCGGATGCGAAGGTTCCCATGGAGCGGTTCCATGGGAAACGGGTGATCGAATGTGCCGTTTCGGACGGAATCAACAGAGCGGAACAGCTGCTGGAACAGGCGGTCAGCGGGGATGTGCCGGTTTACGATGCCAAAGGAGCAGGGGCGGCATATGATGTTGGCGGCCGGAGGGCCGGCAGTATGGAATCCGGCAGCCGGGTGGTCGGCAATCCGGGAGCGGGAAGCCTGGAAACAGGAAGTCCGGGAACCGGCAGATCCCGTGGTTTTGGCACAGGAGGAAGAAAACTCTGGCATCAGCTTTACATGCAGCTGATGAATGGCGTTTCCCACATGCTTCCCTTTGTGGTAGGCGGCGGAATTTTAATCGCACTGGCATTTCTGATTGATGGGCTTCAGGTGGATATCCATGCGCTGTCTGCAGCTGAGCGCGGAAACTTCGGCTCCATCACGCCGATGGCGGCAACACTGAAGCAGATCGGTGATCTGGCATTTGGCTTCATGCTGCCTGTTCTGGCCGGATTTATTGCCATGAGCATTGGCGACCGTCCGGCTCTGGCCCCCGGCTTTGTGGGCGGCATGATTGCAGCCAGCGGAAAATCCGGTTTTCTTGGCGCACTGGCCGCCGGTTTTCTCGCCGGGTATCTGATTCGGCTGCTGCGTCTTCTGTTTGACCGGCTGCCGAATGCGCTGGAAAAGATCGCACCGGTACTGCTGTATCCGCTGTTTGGAATTCTTCTGGTCGGTCTGATCATGAACTACGGAGTGGAGCCGCCAATCGGAGGACTGAACACCGCGCTGAACCGCGCACTGACGAACATGAACAGCTCCAGCCGGATTCTTCTCGGAATTCTTGTAGCCGGAATGATGGCTGTGGACATGGGCGGACCCTTTAACAAGGCAGCCTATGTGTTTGGCACGGCATCCATCGCCGCAGGAAATTACCACATCATGGCTGCCGTTATGATCGGCGGCATGGTTCCGCCCTGTGCCATTGCCCTGGCAACGATGCTATTTCGAAACAAATTTACGAAGGAAGAGCGGGAATCCGGTCCGGTGAACTTTATCATGGGTCTGGCGTTTATTACAGAAGGAGCAATTCCCTACGCGGCAGCGGATCCCCTGCGGGTTCTGCCGTCCTGCATCATCGGCTCGGCTGCCGCAGGCGCCCTGTCCATGGCATTCGGCTGCATGTTAATGGCGCCCCATGGCGGAATCTTTGTCTTCCCGGTAGTGGAGCAGCCGCTGCTGTATCTGGCTGCGCTGGCAGCGGGAACCGTGATCGGCGCGGTGCTGCTTGGCATTCTGAAGAGGAATGTGGACGCGTAGACGTCAGAAGTGTCGGATGTATGGACGCGTAGCTCGTCAGAAGCGCCGAATGTATGATGTGTAGCCCGTCAGAAGCGCCGGATGTATGGACGTGTAGCCCGTCAGAAGCGCCGGATGTATAGACGTGTAGCCCGTCAGAAGCGCCGGATGTATGGACGTGTAGCCCGTCAGAAGCGCCGGATGTATAGACGTGTAGCCCGTCAGAAGCGCCGGCTGCATGGACGTGCAGCCTGGCAGAATCACCTGGTGTGCGGCTGTGGTATCCGACTGCCTGACGGCAGGCGAATAGAAAGAAGAAAAATCAGGAGAGCAAAAGGCGATGAAAGAGTTCAGATATGTGATTACCGATCCGGAAGGCGTTCATGCGAGACCGGCCGGTGAGCTGGTGAAGGCCGCGAAGCAGTGGGAAGCCAGCGTGAAGATAACAAGCGCGGGAAAAACGGCGGACGCAAAGAAAATTTTCGGATTGATGGGTCTTGGAATCCGGCAGGGCGACGAAATTGTGGTCACGGTGGAAGGGGCGGACGAGGAACAGGCCGCTGCCGCATTGGAGGAATTTCTGAAACAGGCGCTGTAACCGGGAAGCCGGCGACGGATATGGAAGTGAGGATATGAGAGTATATCAGGGTAAAAGTGTGTTTGGCGGAATTGCCATCGGAAAGATTCATGTATATCGAAAGGGCGAGCAGAAGGTGACGCGCAGCCGCATTGCAGATGTGGAGGCCGAGCTGGCACGATTCTGGAAGGCAAGGGATACGGCAATTGAGCAGCTGAAGGGACTCTATGCGAAAGCAGTGAAAGAGGTGGGTGAGTCCGGAGCGGCGATTTTTGAAATCCACCAGATTATGCTGACGGATGATGACTTTCTGGAGTCGATTGAAAACATGATACGGACACAGCAGGTAAATGCGGAATATGCCGTTGCGGTGACCGGAGACAATTTCTCTGGCATGTTTGCAGCAATGGAGGACGAATATATGAGGGGGCGTGCGGCAGATGTCAAGGACATCTCCGAACGGCTTCTGACCATTCTTATTGGCGATGACAGCGGACAGACGGCGATGGAGGAGCCCGTCATTCTTGTGGCGGAGGATCTGGCTCCCAGCGAGACGGTTCAGCTGGATAAGGAAAAAATTCTGTCCTTTGTGACGCTTCATGGCTCTGTCAATTCCCACACGGCAATTCTGGCGCGGACAATGGCAATCCCGGCTCTGGTGGGAACGCAGCTTCCGGTCGGACTATTCGGAAAAGAATCGGAAGCGTTTGAAGAAAGAGTCGGCAAAGAAGGAATCGGCAAAAAAGGAACCGACAGAGATACAGGCTGCCAGCTGAATGGTATGCTGGCGGTGGTAGACGGAAATCAGGGGCTCATCTATGTGGATCCGGATGAACAAACGCTGAAAGAGATGCGCCGGAAGCAGGAACAGGAACGGGAGAGAAAGGAGCTGCTGCAGACACTGAAGGGAAAAGAGAGTGCGACGAAGGACGGCCAGCCAATGCTTCTCTATGCAAACATCGGAAACAGCCGGGATTTGGCAATGGTTCTTCAGAACGACGCAGAAGGAATTGGCCTGTTCCGCAGTGAATTTCTTTATCTTGGAAAAGAGTCATATCCGACTGAAGAGGAACAGTTCCGTGTCTATAAAAAGGTGGCGGAGACCATGGCAGGAAAACGGGTGATCATCCGGACACTGGACATCGGGGCAGACAAGCAGGCGGACTATTTTCATCTGAATGCGGAAGAAAATCCGGCAATGGGTCTGCGGGGAATCCGAATCTGTCTGACCAGACCGGATGTGTTCCGTACCCAGCTGCGCGCGCTGTTTCGCGCCAGTGCCTATGGAAAAATCGCCATCATGTATCCGATGATCACGTCCGTCCGGGAGGTGCGCCAGATTCGGGAGCTGGTGGAATCAGTGAAGAAGGAGCTGGATTGCGAACACATCTGCTATGGTCAGGTGGAGCAGGGAATCATGATTGAAACACCGGCAGCTGCCATCATCAGCGATCTGCTGGCGAAGGAGGTTGATTTCTTCAGCATCGGCACCAATGATCTGACCCAGTATCTTCTCGCCATTGACCGTCAGAATGAAGCGCTGGATTCCTTCTATGACCCCTTCCATCCTGCGCTTCTGCGCATGATTTACCAGACCGTTCAGAACGCGCATAAAGCCGGAATCTGGTGCGGAATCTGCGGGGAGCTTGGCGCGGAGACAAAACTGACAAAGCTGTTCCTGGCAATGGGCATCGATGAACTTTCGGTCTCACCGGGAGCAATCCTTCCGCTGCGCAGAATGATTCGTGACACCGATGCGGCGATGGAAAAGACGGAACAGCTGAAACAGTGGCTGGGAGAGGATTCTGTTGGAATCTGACAGCAAAGCAGCGGTGGGGAAGACACTCTCAGGTAAAATCTGAGGGTGTTTTTCTGCGTATTCTTGACACTGGTATGATGCGATAGAAATGTTCGGCATGTTACCTGCAGCCTGACAGATTTTCGCAAGCCGGGAAATGCAGCCATCCTGGGATGCATATATAATGAACTTCGACAGGAGGAAAAAGGTATGGAGTGGATAGCAGCAATGCAGCGGGCAATTACTTATATGGAAGACCATCTGATGGAGGAAATCAACTATGAAGACGTGGCGAAGCATGTGCATACCTCGTGCTATGAGTTTCACCGGGCATTCAGCTTTCTCACAGGGATGACTGCAAATTCCTACATTCGTAATCGCAGGCTGTCTCTGGCCGGCAGGGAGATTGTGGAGACCGATACAAAAATAACAGACGTTGCGCTGAAGTATGGCTATGAAACACCGGAGAGCTTTACAAAGGCGTTTACAAGGTTCCATGGAATTGCCCCCCGGTTTGCCAGAGAAGAGTCTGCAAAGCTCATACTTTTCAATCCGCTTGTGATCAAAATAACTGTGGAAGGCGGTAAAAGTATGAATTACAGAATTGTACAGACAAAGGAACAGCGATTTCTGGCGGTGGTAAGAAGCTTTCGAACGGAAAACATCAATGACGAGGGAAACCGTGAGATTCCTGATTTTTGGTGCGAGTGTCATGAGAAAGGAATAGCAGAACCGATTCGCAGTCTTCGTCCGGAAGGAAAGCGGGATCTTTATGGATTGTGTTCCCCAACGAAAAAAGGTGAGGATACGTTTGAATATGGAATCGGAATCTTAATTGATGAAGAGACCATGTCCTTTGATGCCAATGAAATGAAACAGGCAGGTTATTGCATTTGGGATGTGAAACCGGGAACGTATGCGGTGTTTGACTGTATTGGTGAGGATGGTGACTGCATCGGTGATACCTGGTCCAAATTCTACCGGGAATTTTTACCGCAGATGGGATATTCGGCAGAAGCAGAAACAGATTATGAAATTTATTTTGAGAAAGGAAGAGAGGGGCTGTTCTGTGAATTGTGGATTCCTGTGAAGAAGAAATGATGGAATGGTACCATGTGTACATATAGTTGTAACAATAGGGAATGGTTGAAGCGTAGGGCTGCTTGGAGAATTGAATAAATGATATGAAGGCAACAGTATTGGTTATATTGTTGCCTTAGTTTTATGTATCCATAAAACAGGACATCACCTTCGTAGGCTACTCTTGATACTTAATTATTATCAGCCTTAATGCCCAATTCTTTCGTTTTTTCTGGATGACAGGAAGCTACGGAGTGTTAGGAATATCCAGTGGATATATGCCCATAGTTTCAAACTTGTAGTACTCAGTCGGCGACAGCTTTGACAGTTTCCATCGATAACGGCGGTTATTGTAATAGTCAAGGGAGCAAGTAATTATGATGTACATTGTGAAGAGAACACAAACAAAGAGTGCCCTTTTTCAGGGAAACTTAAATTTAATTGTGTCAACACTTATGAGTATAGTATAATAGAATAGAGATAAAAGGAAAATAGAGGATTGTATTATATAAAGGAATGTTGTAAAATGTATGTATCGAAAAAGTAGAGGAGATATTTGTAAGTGAAAGATTATATTGTAAATGAATTGGAACGAAGAATTTCTTCTTTTCAGCAGCTGCCGTATTTGTTTGTAGGGACTGGTCTTTCTATGCGCTATTCGCATGCACCGAGTTGGAATGCGTTGTTATTTGAAATATGGACAATGATAAATCCGACTAAAAAAGAAAGAGATTTTAATAAATTAAAGCAAATGATAGAGAGGGATATAAGAAATCAAAAGCCAGAACTGAATACAGAAGAACAAAAATATTATGTAAATCCAATGCTTGCATCAGTTATAGAAAAAGATTTTAATGATAGATATTATTCTGAAGACGGATTTGATACAACAGTGTTTAGTGATGACGAAAATGATGTGATAATTGATAAGCATCTTAATCCATTTAAGTTTTTAGTTGCAAAGCAAACAAGACAGATGACAATAGATGAAACATTACCAGCTTTCAAAGAACTGGCATTTTTGATTCAAAATCAGAATAAATTTGCGGGCATAATAACAACTAATTATGATGAGTTGCTTGAAGAAATATTTAAAGATTTTTCTGTTTTAGTTGGTCAGGATAGTTTGTTGGTTGCTAATTCGCTGAATATTTTTGAAATATTTAAAATACATGGATGCTGTAGCAAGCCTGATAGTATTATCCTGACGGAAAAAGATTACATTAATTTCGAAAAAAAGTTAAAATATTTATCGGCAAAACTGTTAACTATTTTTGTTGAACATCCGATTATCTTTATTGGATACGGTTTGGGCGATGTGAACATTAGAAAGATTTTCAGTGAAATAGCAGAATGCCTGACTGTTGAGCAGTTGGAGAAAATTAAGGATAATTTCATTTTTATTTCTCCGGCATTTGGGAAAGAAGAAACTTTTAATAAGAATACGCTGACATGGGGAAGTCGTTCTATTATCATTAATGAATTTATATTGGAAGATTATAGTGCTGTATACCAGGCGTTATCTAAAATACAAAGTTCCATGCCAATAAAACTGGCGAGAAAATTACAGGATATGGTCTGCAATTTTGTATATTCAGCAGAAGCAAAAAATAATATCTTGTTTGGAGATATTAATAGCCCTGATTTGGATGATGAAAAAGCTGCAATTTATTTTGGAAAAGCGGATACAGTAACCCAAATAGGGTTTAGCTATTTTGAAATTGATGAAATATTGGAAGATATACTTTTTAATAATAAGCCGTATCTTGTCAATACTCAGCTGATAGATAAAACATTTAAAAGTATACGAAGCAGTGCAGGAAGTACACTTTTACCGATTTACAAATATATTAAGGCACTGGGTTACCCTTTAAGTGATATTCCCTCAAATTATAATATTGTAGATGGATATGATGATTCAGATATACGACCAACTTCATCAGATAGGAAACATTATATAAAAGAAGGTTCAAATTTTAGTAGAATAAGTGAAATTGAGGAAGCATATCCTAATCATATTCCTAAACAAGTGGCTAATATAAAGGAATTTGCAGAGAAAATTACGACAGAGGATTTAGAGGGGTATTTAAAGAAGCATTATAATACTGAATTGTATAAGAGACATAAGTCGTTATTTAGAAAACTGATAGCATTATATGATTTTAAAAAGTATTCATAAAAATAAAGAAGGTACAATCCCTTCTATTCAGATTTCTAAAAAGAAACCATCCAAGAAGTTCATATACCTTGTACTTTCATTGTATTGAATTTACGAAATTATTATACCAAAAATGCAAGAAAAAGCAATTGGTGATAATGCTGATTTTAAGAATGGTAATTCGGAAAATTTCTACATGTGGTTTTGGGAATTTTATAACATATTGTATTGTGTATTGGAAGTGCATTGCATGGCAACTGGGTATATGTAAAAACTATATACGAATGATGGGTAAGCGACTTACAAGATATCAACTGAATTATACAGATTAATTGATATATTGAGTTGGTTGACAGTATTTGCCACAACTATACAGACAGGTCTGAGCTAATCTATTTCATCATTGATGAATGCCCTCGAAAAAGGAAAGCCGTGAACTATCAGTGTAAGAAACTGATAGTTCACGGCTTTTAGCAGTTCGCGCGCAGAGTACATTTCGTCTCATCGTTTGTACACTCAGGTGTGCCAACGGCACATATGGCCGGCAATGGCATGTTCGGTTCGGACTGTTTATCCATCCCGGCAGACGCACTGGAGCCAATCTCAATTACTTCCCGGCGTTCTTCTGTCCCTTGATCGTTGTGGTAACAGTGGAACCGCAGGCAAGGATGCAGAGGAAGTAGCTGACAGCCAGATCCTTCAGGACAGCCGGAAGAACCTCCGGATCGGTAAGGAAATCCGGTGTTGCTTTGAGCGCATCCAGAAGTGTAATCTCAATGCCGTACTCGCCGGTGTAAACCGAGTAGATTTCATAGGTCAGGCAAAGGAACTCGGCAAGAAACAGAGTGATGATGGTCAGGATGATGGAAATCACGATTCCCTTCATGGATCCCGTCTTACCGGAGCATTTCTGATAGCCCCAGTATGCCAGCATGAAGGAAACAAGACCACAGATTCCGGCGATGTAGCCGAACTGATAGATAGCGAAATACAGAGCTGCGCCTGCCAGAGACAGGACAAATGCGCCAAGGATTCCGGTGATCACGTTTTCATGTTCCTTTTCAGCGACCCCTTCGTAAAGGCTGTCCAGCTTTTCAGCTGAAAAATTTTCATTGGTAAATTCTTCGTTATTCATAACGTTTCTCCCCCCCGTATTGGATTAAGTCTATTTATTATAATCGGCAGATTAGCTGCTGTCAATTGCTTTCTGCGGTATGTGCTGCTGCAGAAAGATGGTCACTCGACACGTTCACTGCCTTCATAGTGCTGGAGACTCCAGTATCCGCTGCTGTACTGATGCAGTTCACAGTCATAATAGACACGGGGACCAGGCGCATTTTCTTTGGCAGGAAGTGATACACAATGAATGGTATCTCCATCTTTAAATACATAGATATCAATAGCAGCATCCCCTTCTCCGCCGCCGCCATAGAAATCAAAGTCATAGGCAAAGTCGTCGCCGAAGTATTCAGCAGCAATTGCAATCGCTTTTTCTTTGTTCTCAGCGTCTATTTTCGCCTGTTCTTCCGGCGTTGTGCAGGCACTGAGCGATACGAGAACTCCGAAACTTAATATGCAGTATAATATTTTTTTTAATTGTGTCATACGTTCATCTCATTTCTTTTTGTGATAGATCAACAACTTGCTATTGATAGTATATGTGATTCGGCTGCGGTTGTCAATCCCGGCAAAAAGCAAACAGGGATGTACTGCTGGCAAGCAGGCAATGGCAGCCTTTTGTCGCCGCTCTCGGACTCAGATCGGAAACAAAACCGGGAAAAACGATCGGAAAATGTGAGAAATCACTTGACAACAAACTGTATTAATCATATAATACAGTTAAAGGAACCGTGTTACTCGACTAATACAGTTAAAGGTATGTGAGGAAAATGATTTTATTTGACGACTTTACGATGGAAGGAAAAAACCCGATTTATCAGCAGATTGTGATCTATTTAAAACGTCGGGTTGCGGCTGGGAGCATAACAAATGGGGATGAGCTTCCGTCCAGGCGAATGCTGTCTGCGCTGCTGAGTGTAAATCCCAATACCGTCCAGAAAGCTTACCGGATTCTGGAGGAAGAAGGACTGATTCAGTCTCACTCCGGGGCAAAAAGCGTGATGGTCGTAGACGAGGAGACAATCGCCCGGATCCGCGGACAGCTGGCGGAGGAAGAAGCCGGTCAGCTGGTCAGCGCCATGCGTGCCATGGGAATTTCCAGGGAGGAA
Organism: Lachnospiraceae bacterium; assembly: GCA_017472605.1. Lineage (GTDB taxonomy): Bacteria > Bacillota > Clostridia > Lachnospirales > Lachnospiraceae > Anthropogastromicrobium. Next base: position 4,795 of record JAFUPV010000003.1, on the reverse strand, counting down.
GCCCATCGCTTAATTGACCGGTACTGGGAAAATGGTTGAAAGGGGGAAATGAGATGCGTGAGAAAGCCTGGAAGGCGGGAAGAGGAAAAACGGGGACATGGAAAGAGGAAGCACCGGAAAACCAGAAGCGGCCATCGGCTGCCCGGGGTGAATGGTCGATTCTCATGCTGTTTTCCCGTGGTGTGATTTATAAGCTGTTACTGCTTCTGGCGGCCATGGCAGCGGTGCAGACGACCCTGTTTTGCCTGGTTTATCGTGCAGGAATGAGACTGGAAGATACCATGAGAGGCTACAGTCTGGAATATGTTCTGGCATGCAGCCGTGTGGAGTGGGTCTGCGGAATCGGATTTCTTCTGCTGACAGTGATTCTGTGTCTGCAGGGATGTGAGTTCTCATCAAAATCCCACTACACCATGGGGCGTCTGTCTGTCAGCGAAAGCCGGATCAGCTGGCTTCGGAGCGGATTTCACTGCTGCTGTTATTTTCTGTTTCTTGCGATGCAGGTCCTGATTCTCTATGGAATCTGTCGCCTCTATCTGTGGATGATCGCGGCAGACGGCTATGACGTGATCGGGGACCAGACAATCATGCTGGCATTCTGGCGCAGTCCCTTTCTGCACAGTCTGCTGCCTGTTGGTGAAAGCAGCCGGATGCTGCGGAATCTTCTATTGATTGCGGCCCTTGGATTTGGGTCAGCCAGAGTTCCAGACTGCCAGAGAAGCGGTCAGCGATGCATTGCCATCATTATTCTGACGGGACTGACGCTTCTGTTTTTCTGTGACGAAATGGGAAACCGGAACATGGATCTTCTGGCCTGCCGCGTGCTGGCGGTGATTTTAGCCGGTGTGATTGTGCGGAAGGGAGTGTTCAAATGAAACGATTTTTATACCGAAAAATTAACTTATCCCGATATGTACCGGTGGAGATTGATTTTTGTAATGAGGTGATCCCGTTTCTGATTGGGCTTGCAGCGTCATTTTTCTATAGCCTGACATTTATTCCTCGGTATCTGAATGTTCGAAGCGGGCTGTTTCTATGGAATTCGAAAGAAAATTTATGGATATTGGAAGAACAGATACAGGAATTCGGCTGGGAGGCTGATGCCTTTCAGATTGTAAAGGAAACGGATGAAATGTTCTGTGTGCTTTGGCCGTTTTCCAGTCTGGCGACATTTGAGGAGATTCTCGGAAACTGTCTTGGCGGATATCTGATTCTGATGATCGGCATGATTTTTCTGGGTATCTATCACTACGCACTCCACTATCGGGGAAGCAAAAGCATCTATCTGATGCGCCGGCTGCCGGATCAAAAGGAGCTTCACCGCCGCTGCCTGACTTTTCCTGTGGCCGGAATCCTCATCAGTCTGCTGCTGTTTCTTTGTCTTCTGGCAGGATATTACTGCATTTACCGATTCTGTACGCCATCTATTTTCTTCGACCAGGAACGACTGAAATGGATGACGCAAACCGCCTGTGAATTACGGAGGATTTCAATATGATCGAGCTGAAGCATGTTACCAAGTTTTATTATGGAACCCGTGGTGTGGAAAATGTGGAACTGTCTTTTCCAAGGGGAGAAATTGTCGGTCTGTTCGGTGAGAACGGTGCAGGAAAGACAACGCTGATGAAATGTATTCTTGGTCTGCATTCCTATGACGGAGAGATCACACTGGACGGAGAACGGATCACGCGAAAAAACATCGAAAAGCTGTCGTTCGCAACCTGTGAACATTCCTTCTTTCCCTCCTTAAGCCCGTACATGCACATGGAATTTTATAAGGAACATTTTCCGAAATTCAACGAGGCGCGTTTCAAGAGCCTGATGGACTTTTTTGAACTGCCCAACTACCGGATGCCGCTGCGCAGCTTTTCAAGCGGACAGAAAAATCAGTTTGAAGTAATTCTGGCACTGAGCCAGGGCGCGGACTATATCCTGATGGATGAGCCGTTTGCTGGAAATGACTTGTTTAACCGTGCCGATTTTTATAAAGTGCTTCTGGGGATTCTGGAACCAACCGAGACGGTTCTTCTTTCCACCCACCTGATCGAGGAGGTTTCCGGTTTCATCAGCCGGGCGGTTCTGCTTCACAAAGGAAAGATTGTGGGTGATGTTTCCATGGAACAGCTGGAGGAAACGGGTGAAAATCTGGTAGATGTGATCAAGAGCATGTATCAGTATCAGCCGGATCGTGTGGGGAAGGCGATTGAGCAGCTGAGCGGGAACAGACAGAATCGGTGAGCATGTGAAAAAGAAGCATTTCATTTTGAAAAAAATAAGCGGGTTATACGCGCGGAGAGGAGCAGGTATGCGGAGAGAAATATCGATTTTTCTCATCTTATTTGTAATCAGCATTGGCGGATATGGCTATCTGGCAGCTGATCTGGCAGCAAAGCAGGATGATGTGGTACTGGAGGAAACGGTAATCTATGGAGACCGGAGTCTTGCGGACGGACTTCAGATTCAGCTTGGCTACAGTGCCACAAGTAAACTGCTCTGGAAGATAACATATACGCTTGGTGAAGATGCGCTGAACTCCGGGATTGAGACAGAATTCATCTGTGGCGATGCGGCGAAGGAGTACTGGCTTGCGGATCTGCAGGGGTTTCACATTCCAGAACACTACACAAAGCGGTATCGGGAAGAAGAGTACAAGCTGTATGATATGGAACAGTCTTCTTTTGTGAATGCGGAGGGTGTGAATGCAGAAGATACAGATGTCTGGCGGACACAAATTGGAGCGGACGGCTTTGAAAACAGATATCTGGTACGGGGCGAAGCAAATTACCGGGTGGAGGTTCAGGATGCAAAAACGAAAGCGGTTTTGCATGAGACAGAAATCGAAGGATGCAGTGCAGATTGGACGATCAGTCGGATCTATCAGTACGATGACATTCTGATGATCGGAACACAGGACGAATCCGGCATGGCAGGCGATTTCCATGTGCTGCGTCAGGAGGAGGACGGAAGTCATGTGCATCTGTTTACATCCGGTGCGATTGAGGAAATGGCAGATCTGCGGCTGTACAAGATTGAATCATGGAAAGTCGGACCGATATGGAATGGTGTGACAGACAGCTATATGTGTGCGAAAAATAACACGATGACCAACTGGAACGGCGAAATGCTGACCATGGTAACAACCCAGTGGAATGCGTCAACGCTGTGCGGGTTCTATCTGACAATGATCAATCGGGATGGACTGCAGTACTGCGGACGATATGACTGCAGCCTGGATTATGCGTTTAACCTCCGGGGAGACGAGTTTGACTATGGAATCTGGCCGACAATTCAGCTGCCGTGGACGGTGGAATGGAGGGAGAATGCAATATGATACAGAAGCTTGAAGAACCATCCCAGGCTGCTTCTCTGTTTTCCGGATGGAATGAAACCATGATCTGGTCCTGCCTGCAGGGCATCATGGGTGCGATTTATGTCAGTGGATCACGCGCTGCTCTTGCGCTTCTTGGCGATTTCACTTTTTTTGCCGGAGAGCCGGATCCGGAGCTGGTTTCGTTCAGACCGGAAGCAGACACACGGGATTTTCTCATTCTGGTGCCGCCGGATGAAGCATGGAGCCGTCTGATTGAAGCGATTTATGGAGAGAAAGCCCATTTCCGGATCCGCTATGCGATGAAAAAGGAACCGGATGTGTTTGACCGGAACCGTCTGAATCGTCTGGCGTCGTCTTTGCCGGATGGGGTTGAGATTCGGATGATTGATGAAGAAATTTACTACCAGTGCAGACGTGAGGAATGGAGTCGGGATCAGGTGTCTCTGTATCCGGATTATGAGACCTATCAGAAGCTTGGGCTTGGCGCAGCTGCGCTCAAGGACGGGAAACTGATTGCAGGCGCTTCTTCCTACAGCCGTTATCGGGATGGAATTGAGATCCAGATTGACACAAGGGCGGATTTCAGAAGACAGGGTCTGGCGACTGCCTGTGGCGCACGTTTGATCCTGGAGTGTCTGGATCGGGGAATTTATCCCAGCTGGGACGCACAGAACCGATGGTCAATGGCACTGGCAGAGAAACTGGGGTATCACTTTGACTATGAATATGGAGTGTATGAGATCTGGTGAGACTGAGGTGGAGAGGAGAAACGGTGCTGGAACCGATGATGAATCCTGTGAAAAGTTCCGCAGATGAAATTGTATGAAAAGAGTTGATATATGTGTGATCTGGGTGCGGAGCGTAATGCTCCGCATTTTTTAAATTCAGATGCAAAATAACTTCTGCTATGATATAATCAATTAGGATGAAAAGAAAAATCTTGAATTTTATGCATAGATGTATAATGTTCCGAATGGAGAAATTAAGGATGAGCAAGATAAAAAAAGGGTTTGAAGAAAATATCGCTGCGATAATGCTTCCAGGCTTCTGGTGAGTCTTAAAGCGCTAAAAATTTGAAGTTTTTGCGGTTTTATACAAAATGCAACCGTTAGTTGACATTATTCCATTATTGAATGGTAGATTTTGTAGTACTTATATTTTAATATAAATTCACAATATTGATAAAGGAGAACTAATTATGAGTATTTCAGAAAAAATTCATCAGTTAAGAAAATGCAACGGATTTTCCCAGGAACAACTTGCTGAAAAATTAAACGTGTCACGACAGGCAATATCCAAGTGGGAATCAGGAGTTTCCCAAAGTTAAAGAAACTACCTACAAACTCACGCTTACATTACTTCCAATACGAAAATCAAAGATTTATTGGAGGTATTATTATGGCTCAGAACTTAACCTACACCCCATGCGGTGATTACTATATCCCTGACATCAGATTGACACAC
>JAFUPV010000023.1 GCA_017472605.1 Lachnospiraceae bacterium | reverse complement strand
CAGTCTTCTTCGAATGACGCGTTCCGCCATGCTGGAAACAGTCCGTCAGGAATACATCCGCACTGCAAAGGCAAAAGGCGCATCGGAAAAGCGCATCATCTGGAAACATGCGCTGCGCAATGCTCTTCTCCCTGTTGTCACAACGCTCGGAACCAGTTTTGGCGCTTCCCTCGGCGGTGCCATTATCGCAGAGACCGTTTTCGCTATGCCAGGCATGGGGACGCTGATTACGACAGCAATCCGTCAGAAGGACATTCCGATGGTTATGGGATCTACCCTGTTCCTTGCTTTCCTGTTCAGTCTGATCATTCTTCTTGTTGACGTTCTCTACGCGTTCATCGATCCGCGTATTAAGGCAAAATATCAGAGAGGAGGACGAAAACGTGGCTAAAACGAAGAAAAAACTTTCCATGAATGGAGAAATCTGGTATCGGTTCCGTAAAAACAAAGCTGCAATGATCGGTCTTGTCATTCTGATCTTCATTCTTCTGATCGTCATCTTTGCCGACCTGATTGTCCCTTACTCCAAATGCATTGATCAGGTGGGCCGTGACCGTCTGCAGAGACCAAGTCTGAAACACTTTTTTGGAACCGACGAGCTGGGACGAGATCTGTTTGCCCGCGTGATTCACGGCTCCCGCTATTCTCTTTTCATCGGTGTCGCTACCAGTCTGATGGCCCTCGTTGTCGGCGCAGTTCTCGGCGCCAGCGCCGGCTATTTCGGCGGCGTTGTGGACAACATCATCTGCCGGATCATTGATGTTTTCATCTGTGTTCCGCCGATTCTGATGTCTCTTGCGGTTGTTGCTGCTCTGGGCACCAATCTGAAAAACCTGATCATCGCCATTACGATTTCCTGCATTCCAGGCAATGTGCGTCTCGTCCGTTCGGTCGTTATGACCGTTTCCGAGCAGGATTATATCCGTGCAGCCAAGTCCTACGGTACCTCCAACTTCCGGATCATCCTGCGTTATGTTCTTCCCAATGCCATGGGACCGATTATTGTAAACACAACGATGAGTATCTCTGACATGATCCTTTCTGCCGCCGGTTTAAGTTTCATCGGCATGGGCATCCAGCCGCCGGCTCCGGAATGGGGCGCGCTCCTCTCCGCCGCGCAGAAATTCATGTTCAAATCACCCTATCTGCTGTTTTTCCCGGGTATCTTTATCCTGCTGACCTCTCTCGCCTTTAATCTGGTAGGTGATGGTCTGACCGATGCCCTGGATCCAAAGCTGAAGGATTAAGGAGGCATGACATGAATCCAGTACTGGAAGTAAAAAACCTTTCTGTTATCTACAAAACGGACATGGAGACCGTCTATGCCGTCAATGACATCAGTTTTTCTCTGGAAAAGGGAAAAACACTTGGACTGGTCGGCGAGACCGGTGCCGGAAAAACAACAACTGCACTTTCAATTCTCGGTCTTCTTCCTGAGCGAACCGGACAGATTACAAGCGGACGTATTGTCTTTGAAGACGCTGTTCTCAATGAGCTTTCCAGACGGGAGCTGGAGCGGATCCGCGGTCATCGAATCTCCATGATCTTTCAGGATCCCATGACTGCTCTGAACCCGGTTTTGACCGTCGGCGATCAGATTGCAGAAGCACTGGAGCTGCACAACGAAGAGCATCTGAATAAGTGGGCTATCGAAAAGAAAGTAGAAGAAACGCTGGAGATGGTCGGAATTCCAAAAGAACGAAAAAATGAATATCCCCACCAGTTTTCCGGCGGCATGCGCCAGCGTGTGGTAATCGCCATCGCCCTTGTCTGCAATCCCGGTCTTCTGATTGCGGATGAACCGACAACCGCCCTTGACGTTACCATCCAGGCACAGATCCTGACAATGATTTGTGACCTGCAGAGAAAATATGGGACTTCTGTGATCATGATCACCCACGATCTTGGTGTTGTTGCCGAGACCTGTGACCAGGTTGCAATTGTCTATGCGGGAGAAATTGTTGAATATGGCAGTCTTCTTGACATTTTTGGCGGAGGCTCCCATCATCCTTATACCGAAGGACTCTTTGGCTCGATCCCCAGTCTGACCGGACATGCAAAACGTCTCCAGCCGATTGAGGGACTTCTTCCGGATCCCACCGATCTTCCTGCTGGCTGTAAATTCTCACCCCGCTGTAAATACTGCACACAGCTTTGCAGGCAGAAACAGCCGCCGATTCGCGAGCAGAACGGTCATCAGATCCGCTGCCACTACACACCGGACTCACGAACGATCACTGCCGACGCAGGAACTGCAAGAAAGGAGGACCTGGAATGAGCAATGCACTGCTTGAAGTCAGAAACCTGAAAAAATATTTCAATACCTCTGCCGGACTGCTCCATGCAGTCGATGATGTCAGCTTCTCACTCCAGGCCGGTTCCACCCTCGGTATTGTCGGGGAATCCGGCTGCGGAAAGTCAACACTCGGTTCAACGGTCCTTTTCCTGAACGAGCCGACAGGAGGCGAGATCCTGTTTCACGGGGATGACATTACAAAAATGAAGAAGCGTGAGTTCCACAGGATCCGTCCAAGAATGCAGATGATCTTTCAGGATCCTTACTCCAGCCTGAACGGGCGTATGAGCGTTCATCAGCTGATTGCCGAACCGCTGATTGTGAATAAGATCTGCCACAGCAAGCAGGAAATCAGCCAGCGCGTCGCGCAGATGATGGACACTGTAGGTCTTGCCAGCCGTCTGGCCAACGCTTATCCCCATGAACTGGACGGAGGCCGCCGTCAGCGAATTGGTATCGCCCGCGCCCTGATCCTGGAACCGGAGTTCGTTGTCTGCGATGAACCGGTATCCGCTCTTGACGTTTCCATTCAGGCTCAGATTCTGAATCTTCTGATGGATCTGCAGGACAGCATGCATCTGACCTATCTGTTTATTACCCATGACCTTTCCGTTGTCCGACACATCTCGCAGGAGATCATGGTCATGTATCTTGGACAGTGCATGGAGAAAGCACCGGCTGACGAACTCTTTACCAACCCAATGCATCCCTATACACAGGCACTTCTGGCTGCCATCCCTGTTCCCAGCGCAGATTCCAGACACAAGCGAAGAGAGCTTCTGCAGGGCGAGGTCAGCAGTCCGGTGAATCCCAAACCAGGCTGCCGTTTCGCCGCCAGATGTCCCCATGTTTCTGCTGAATGCTGCAGCGGCTCCATTCCATTAACAGAAGTGAAGCCGGGACATTTTGTATCCTGTCTGCACTGCAGATAACCGTAATTAATAACTGATAGAGGAGCTGTTATTTATGAATGATCAAACCTTTCACTGGCCCTATGCCAATGAAGTCGGAATGGAAGAAATAAAAAGCTGTGATGTCCTTGTTCTCGGCGGCGGTCTTGCCGGCTGTTTTGCAGCAATTGCTGCCGCCAGAAAGGGACAGTCTGTGATTCTGGTCGAAAAGGGAGCCACAGAACGAAGCGGTTCTGCCGGAACCGGATTTGACCATTGGGAATCTGCCTGTACCAATCCCTGCTCTCAGGTAACTCCTGAGGAAATCGCAGAGGCCTACGTCAATGAACAGGACTGGTACAGCAACGGGATCGCCCATTACATCGAATGCCGGGAGGGCTATGACCGCATGCTGGATCTGGAATCCTTCGGTGGGAAAATCCGTGATACTGACGATGAATTCGCCGGTGCTGCTTTCCGCGATGACAAGACAAAGCTGATGTTTGCTTATGACTACAAAAACAAGTTCACCCTCCGTGTCTGGGGCTCTACCTTCAAACCGGCACTTGTCCGTGAAATGAAGCGGCTCGGTGTTACGGTTCTTGACCGTACCGAAGCAACTGCTCTTCTGACAGCTGTTGTCGATGGAAAGAAACATGGTGTTGGTGCATGCGGTATGGATGTTCATACCGGTAAGTTCTATGTTTTCCGTGCCAAATCCACGGTTCTGGCGATGTCCAGACCGGCCCGCGTCTGGCTCTTTGACGCGGATCAGCCCGGTCTCTGCGAATTCCGCCCGTTCCAGAGCATTGGAAGCGGTCATGCAATGGGCTGGAAAGCCGGTGTTGAATTCACCATGATGGAAAAATCAGTCCGCGCCGAGTATTCGGCAGCAGGGCGAAGCTTCCCTGCCTACGGAACCGGCAACAATCACAATACCTGGTATGCCGCCACAATGGTGGATGCCCGTGGTGTTGAAATTCCCTATGTGGATCGGGACGGTCGGGAGCTGAAGACCGTTCTGGAACGTTATCTGCCTGCAGAGGGTCAGAAATTCTTTCTCAAAGGCGGCGTCATTGACAATCCCAAGTATGAATACCGAGGACCGGAAACTCTTGATTTCGACGAACTGGTCCGCCGTGGCTACCAGCTTCCCTTCTACGCGGACTTAAGCCGGATGCCCGACGAAGAGCGCCGCGTGATCTGGGGGATGATGGTCGGTGAAGAGGGAAAGACGAAGATTCCGATTCTTCAGAACTACAGCGAACGGGGCTTTGATCCTTCCAGACACATGCTCCAGAGCTATGGAACCGGCTGGCAGTCTGCGAATTTTCTGGAACAGGAGCGCCAGTTCTTCGGTGCACCGGGCGGTATCCTTCACGACTGGGATCTGAAAACAAACATTGACGGAATCTATGCCTGCGGTGATCAGCTCTATGCTTCTGACTGTGCCGGATTTGCCTGCGCTACCGGTTACTATGCCGGCAGAAAAGCAGCCGACGCTGCCGCAGCCGGCCAGCTTTTGGATTACGATCGCGAAGATGCCAGACGCGAAATGGAACGTCTCTATGCACCGCTCTATGTCGAACAGGGAACCGGCTGGAAGGAGCTGAATCAGGCGATTGCCAAAGCAATGCAGAATTACTGCGGAGGGATGCGCTGTGAAGCGCTGCTCAAAGAAGGACTTGATCTTCTTGAATCCTACGAAAAGGAAATTGTGCCAACGCTCTGCTGCCGCAATCCCCATGAATTGATGCGTACACATGAAGTTCAGGACATTCTGACCGTCGCAAAGCTGGTCATCCACGCTTCTCTCCACCGTACCTCCAGTTCCGCTCCGCTGTTTTTCAGGCGTTCCGATTACCCGCAGCCTGATCCGGAATGTGATCGCTGCCACATCGCGCTCCATCAGGAAAACGGTCAGGTCATTGAGCGGCGCGTTCCGCTTAACTTCTTCGGTAATCTGAAGGAAGAGTATGAAAAACGGAATCAGAACTACATCAGAGAGGAGGCTGCTTTATGAAACCAGTTGAATTTCAGGTAACCATGACTCCATGCAGCAGTCAGCCAATCCTCTACGACGAAGCAAAATGCATCGGCTGCAACCGCTGCGCGGCTGTCTGTCAGTGCGATATCCTTCTTCCCTCCGCTGAAACAGGAAAACATCCGGTGGTCATGTATCCCGGTGAGTGCTACTATTGCGGCGCCTGTGTGATGGCCTGTCCGGTTGAAGGAGCAATTCGTCTGTCTCATCCGCTGAGGAACCGGGCAAAGTTTGTGCCTGTACGTTCCAACTGAATCACATCAATTTCAGAAATAAAAAGACCTTGTCTGTCTCCGATATCGTCCATCTGCCTGATACGGCAGACACCAAATGGTTCTGTCTGTCGTATCAAAACAGATTCTTCTATATGAGTACAGTCAAGGTCTTTTGTATATTATCAGATATTCTGCCATCCCTCCGGCAGGTACTTCTTCGTATTTCGGATCATTTCCTTCAGCAGTTCCTCTGTATCCGCCTTGCTTGTTGTCACAAGCGGGTCGCGGCCAAATGCCGTCAGCATCCGGTCATAATCACAGGTCAGCGCAGCTTTCAGCACATCTTCATGATTCATCACATGAGGCATCATCAGTTCACGCAGCTCTTCCGTCAGATTTCCTGCAACAACCGGCGCGATGCTGTCTCTGGAGAACACTGCATTTGTTTCTACGATTGCAGTAGCCGGAAGGTTCGGGATCTGAAGACTGGTGTTGGGGATGTTTACGTTGCTGATCACTCTTGTCAGTCCGCAGAGTGCCTTGATCAGCAGGATACCTTCTTCTCCGGAAGCCTCCAGCTTGATTTCTTCCTCTCCGCTTACCAGCTTACGGCTCTTTTCCAGACGCTGCTTCAAGTCTTCCTTTCTCCAGGCAACCGTAGTCAGGCCGAACTTCCAGGAAGTTACTGTCTCCGGATCCTTCAGATAGATTGGCGGCATAAACTCAGCCAGATGACGGTCACCTGCTGCAGCAATACATCCATATTTATTGAACAGATCGAACTTTACGCGATGAGCACAGGCAAAGGTATTGTTTGCCCAGTTGAAGTCCCTTTCCGCATGACCTTCCTCAAAGTGATTGTCAATATAGTTCTGAAAGACCGGGAACAGGTCAATTCCCTTATAGGAAGCCTTGTCAAACCAGGTAAAATGGTTGAGACCAAGAACGTTTACCTCAATCTCATGGCGCTGCACATCCTTGATTCCAAGCTCCTCTTCCACCAGCTTAGCCAAAAGCTTCTGCGTTCCAAACACTTCATGGCAGCAGCCGAAAGCTTTGATTTCCGGGAAAACATGGTAAAGTGTCTTCACACAAAGGGACATCGGGTTCGTATAGTTAATTACCCATGCCTTCGGTGCGTAAGCCTTAATCGCTTCCGCAATCTCCACAAACATGGGGATGGTGCGCAGCGCACGGATCATTCCGCCCGGACCGGCTGTATCTCCTACCGACTGATAAATTCCATATTTCTCCGGTGCGTGTACGTCCGATTCCATCTCATCAAACGTTCCGGGCAGGATGGAAATAACTACAAAATCGCTTCCTGTTAAAGCTTCCTGCAGCGAGTCGGAAACCACATAATCCCACTGACCAACCGCTTCTTCCATGGAAGAAATCTTCTTACCGATAATCGCATTGGCTTCTGCCGCTTCCTTATCAATGTCATACAGACGGATCGTTCCGCCAAGCGCCGGCTCCAACGCCAGATCCTTCATAAACGTCCATGCCCATCCTCTGGAACCGCCTCCGATGTAGGCAATCGTCACATCACGCATCTGATTTTTTTCATACTTCATCGTTTTTCCTCCTTTTCTTCTTGCCAAACATGACCGATATTGTTATTATAAAAGAAAAAAGCGCAAATTACTTGCTTTTTCTTGATTATTCCCCATAGAATTAGAACAATCTTGACTTTTACAGGAGTTTCCCATATGACAGAGCTTATGCAAGATTCGCGAACAACAGTTCCATCCTCCCAGAATGCTCCAACCTTCCGCTCTTCCATCTATAACGGACGCATCAGCTTCGAGGAAGTTAGCCGGTTCACCGTTTTTGATATGAAATACCGTCACCAGCATTCCACTTACGAAATCTACTATCTGATGGAAGGACAGCGCTACTATTTCATCGACCGCAATGTTTTCTTTGTCGAAGCCGGAAGTCTTGTCTTTATCGACAAAAATGTCCTGCACAAAACATCTCCTGCGAATTCTTCCTCTCATCATCGTCTTCTGATCGATGTCAGCATCGACTTGATGGAACACTGGCTGGAAGAAATGTCAGGTGTACAGCTGTCGCTCCTCTTTCGCGATGAACTGAGTGTTGTCGCGCTTCCTCCCACGGAGCGAACGCTTGTTGATGCCAGACTGGAGGAAATCCGAAGAGAGGCTGCTGCCGGATCCGAGGGCTGGGAAGATATGATTGCTTCTCTCCTCCGCCAGATTTTGCTTCTGGCTTACCGTGCAAAGAACAACACTCACAATTTGCCGGAAAATACCGTGTCTCATCCCTCCCACGCGCTGAAGGAAGATAAAATACAGACGATCAATCAGGTTGTCCGCTATCTCGCAGCCAACTACGCCGAACCGTTTTCTCTGGATAAACTGGCTCAGCGCTTCTATATCAACAAATACTCGTTAAGCCGTCTTTTCCGCGATGTTACCGGTGTTACACTGCTGGAATATCTCCATATTCAGCGAATCCAGAAAGCACAGGAATTTCTTCGCACCAGCCTGATGTCCATTACAGACATCGCCCATGCTGTCGGTTTCGACACTGTCAGCTATTTTGAAAAGATCTTCCGCAGATATGCACATGCTGCTCCAGGAGAATACCGGAAACAGGCCAGAAATCATTCGTAAAAAAGGCCAGATGCGTGGACAATACATTTACTGCATTTACTGCATTTACTGCATTTTCTGTCATTGACCGCATCTGGCCGGTTTTCTCTTTATGTATTCTCATTCAGAAGATGAATTTGGCAATGGATCTTCGGATTTTCTTCACAGACATCCTGTAAAACTCTCATCAATCTTCTCCATTTGATCTCCTCATCCATGACAAGTTCAATTGTCAGCGGTTTGGACCATGTACTCAGCACATCAAACAGCGCATCCAGGTTATTCCCATAATAAGACGGAAATTCCGGATTATCCTTCAGCATCCGATGGACATCGGAAATGGAATCCATCAAAGCAAGATTTAATACAAGTGTCTCCATCACTCTTCTCCAAACAGACGTTCAAAGGATTCGTAGTGGTCATCCGTGTAATAGATCAGACCGTCGTTGGAATAGACGATTCGTTTTTCATTGCGGTACCCGCCGTCAAAATCAATGTCACATTCATAGTACTGACGTCCGTTCTTTTCCGGAAGCAATCCTTCATAATTGCCGAATTTACTGCCGCCAATGCTCTTGCCTGGAGCAACTTCCCACAGATTGCCTTCCCTGCTCTCCCAGCCCAGATTCTCTGCCTCTTTCTTCGTGATATAATTATCCGGCAGATGACCGTAGAGGTGGATGTAGAGCGCAACCTCTTCTTTTGACGAGTAAGAACCATTTTCTTCAATGGTTACCGTTTCACCGCCTGCTGTTTCCAGAAGCTGCCCGTTTTTCTGAGTCTCTGAATTCTTCTGTCCCTGACCGCTCTGCTCTTTGCTGTCCTGAGCCTGCTGCTCCTGTTGTTCCTGGATGTCCTGAGCCTGCTGTTCCTGTTGTTCCTGGATGTCCTGTGCCTGCTGCTCATCCTGTTGTTCCTGGATATCCTGCCCCTGCTGCTCATCCTGTTGTCTCTGGTCATCCAAAACCGTCTGGCTTCCGGATTCCGGCTGTTCCAGAATCAGATCCATGACCGTATCCAGTACAGGAATTCCGGAATCAGATCCTCCAAGTGCAACAAGGAAAGCAATAATCAGGGCAGCAATTGCGCCCCAGAACCTTCTAAGTTTTTTCATCTCCACGCCTCCATTTATCGTTCTTTTTGCTGCGTACCTGCAGCACGGTCACGCCTCATCCAAATGGGAATCCCGATGCCCGGTCATTCCTTTTCTACTGGCATCTTCTTCTGTTCCCTCTCCTCCTCATAAGGAATCACGCAGAGACGAGAATGTCCCTCCACCGAAATCAATTCCGTCTGAAATGAGACATGGTATGCCCATTCCAGCGCAGCTGCACGAAGCTGTTCTTCAGCCGGACCAAACCGACATTCGCCGTTTCCGTTCATCAGCAGAATCTGATCTGCTGTTTCAAAGCTGTTTTCCGGATAATGGGTATTAAATATCACACCAAGACCTTCTGTTTTCAATTCACGAAGCAGACGAAGCAGCTGAAGCCGGTTTCTGTAATCCAGACCGGTCTCCGGTTCGTCCATCACAAGAATCCCCGGATCAGCTGCAAGCGCTCTTGCCATCATCACCAGCTGCAGTTCTCCGCCGCTGATGCGGCTGCACAGACGGCCCTGCAGATGGCGGATCGACAACCGTTCCATCCAGCGGACAGCCGCTTCCCGATCTGCTTTTGACGGCTGTGAAAACAGCCCTCTCTGACTGGAACGGCCAAGCAGGACCATTTCCTCCGTTTCCAGAGCCAGACTGTTCTGGGGCCGCTGAGGAACATACCCGATTTTTCTCCAGAGCTGATTTGGCCTCATCAAACGGATATCCGTTCCGTCCAGCAGCGTTTTCCCGCTGTTCCAGGTCTCAAAGCCAAGCATGCAGCGCAGCATCGTGCTCTTCCCCGCACCGTTGGTTCCAAGAACAGCAACCGCTTCCCCCGACCGGCAGGTCAGATTCACATTCTGAAGAAGCATACCGCCCTTTTGGCCTTCGCCTGCCCGCCTCCCGAAGGTTCCATATTGAAAAAAACCGTTTTCAATGTTCAGCTGCACTGTTTCCACTCTCCTGACACAATTCAATCACTCACTTACAGCCGGTACTTTGTATGGAGCATCCAGGCAAATTACCGGTTCTTCTTCAAAAGCAGCAGTAAAAACAACGGAGCCCCGACCACAGCAGTCAAAATAGCTACCGGCAATTCCGCTGCCGTCAAACTTCTTGCTGCCGTGTCCACAAGCAGAAGGAACACGCTTCCCAAACAGATACAGGAAGGAATCAGCTGTCTGAAGTCACCGCCAAACAGAAGACGGCACCCATGGGGAATCAGAAGACCGATCCATCCAATCTGACCGCAGGCAGAAACGACAGATGCGGTGATCATCGTAGTTGCCGCAATGACCAGGATCCGCACCAGTCCGGTTGACACGCCGAGCGAACGCGCTTCCTCCTCTGCCAGTGACATCGCATTCAGTTTCCAGCGCAGCAGCCAGATGACGGCAAGACCGGTCAGAAGCCACGGCAAACCGAGCGTCACACTTTTCCATGTAATTGCATTCATGCTTCCCATCAGCCAGTGCGTAATCTCTGGAAGCTTATCCTGAGGATCCGCAACATATTTCACCGCAGAAAGCAGCGCAGAGAAAAAGGATCCGATCACCATACCTGCCAGTACCAGCATCAGAACCGGGTTTCCTGTATGTTTTCTGCTGACAGCAAAAACAAGAAGAACAGCCGCGATTCCACACAGCATGGACGTCACCTGAATCCAGAATCCGTTCATTCCCAGCAGAATTCCAAGAGCAGCTCCAAAAGATGCTCCATTTGCCGCACCAAGTGTATCCGGTGTTGCCAGCGGATTGGAACAGATTCCCTGCAGAGCGGCTCCTGCGGCCGCCAGCCCCGCTCCCGCTGCCAGACAGTAGCAGATCCGTGGAAGCCGTATCTGAACCAGAACACGTTTTACCATGGCTGCTTTTGCTTCGTCCAGCGAACCAGCAAAATTCCCTGATGCAAATGAAGTCCAGATCAGTTCCAATGCCTGTCCCGGTGTCACCTGATACCTGCCGCAGAACAGCGCCGCAATTGCCAGGACCGTAATCAGTGTGATTCCTCCGGCCAGCCACCATCGGTTCCATCGGCACCTGCTCTCTCTCTCATTTCCGTTTCCACTCATCTTGTCACAACCTTACTGAAACATTCTTCGATAACCGGTGCGCCGCCACATCGGATCATTGATAAATCGCTTTCGCCTGTTCCCCGGTCAGTTCCACGCCAAAAACCGTCCGATAGTATTCCTGCGTTCTGCTCACCAGATCAACGGACTCAAACAGTTCCGGATACACCTGTTTTGCCACCCACAACAACGTCATTGGAGTATCAGCTCCCGGTGTAAAGGTACGGTAGGCACCAAGAGGCATCTTGAATACCTGCTTCTCTTTTACTGCCGCAACGCTGCTCCAGTCATAATCACTGATGGTATTTTCATAGACGTCCTCTGGCATGGCTGTGGTGAAATTGCTGATAAAGATCACTTCCGGATCCCAGCTGTAAATCTGTTCCATGTTTACAATTGCGTTGGATTTCTCAGCCGGGACATCTCTGGATACATTTACCGCATTTACCGCATCGCACCAGTACTGCCCCCAGAACTTTTCACCGGAGGTTACAATGCCGGTATCGTTGTAATTAAACAGAAAGAACACATCCTTCTTCTCATTCTCAGTCAAATCGGACGTCAGAGAAGAAACCTCCTCTGCCACCTCATCACTGTAAGCAGCTGCCCGGTCAGCGAGACCTTCTCTCTCCGGGAAGATCTCTTCCAACAGAAGCATCCACTGTTTATAAGTCTCTGCCGCGTCAAAATTCCATTTGGATACTGAAACAGCAACCGCAGTCAGTCCGGCATTCTCAAGTGCTTCCTCAATGGCTGTACTTCCCGCATTGTAAAATACCAGATCCGGCTCCAGTTCAAGAAGCGCTTCCACATTCAGCTCATTCCCGGTAAAGAACGCGGTATCCGCATCCAGAATTTCCGGATACAGTTGGCCAAGAAGTCCTCCCTTTGCAGCTGACATGCTGACCGGACTGATTCCGGTAATCTCGTCTGCGGAATCCAGAAACAGAGAAAGCACGGAGGGAAGAGGCAGCGTATCCGTGACGACAATGCTGTCAATCGCTTCCGGAATCTCAACCGTTCTTCCTGCATGATCCACAATGGTATGTGAGGCGGTATCTGCACGCTCTGTTGACACTGCCTCGCCGGTTATCTCTTCCGAAACAGTCTCTTCTGAAGCAGACTCTTTTGAGTCCGTCTCATCCGTAAATGTCTCTGTCTGTCCGTCCGACTGTATTTGAGTCTGCGTTTCTTTCGCAGTCGTTGTTTTCTCTTCCGTCTCAGAACTGCAGCCGGCAAAAAACGCGCTGCTGATTCCTGCAAGCAGCAGCAATTTCAAACTATTTTTTCTCATCGCATCTTCTCCCCTGTTCTTTTACGGATGCACAATCACATCCGCATATACCGCTCTCGCCGCTTTCACCAGATCATCCGGTTTCAGAACAATCTGTGATCCGATCCGCCCGCCGCTGATGATGATCCGCTCATGCATTCCGGCGCTTTCATGGATGACAGTCGGGTATTGCTTCTTCATTCCAAGCGGAGTGCAGCCTCCGCGGATGTATCCGGTAACAGCATTAATCTCTTTTACCGGTATCATCTCCACAGACTTTTCACCGACTGCTCTGGCTGCCGCCTTTAAATCAAGCTCTTCGGCAATTGGAAGAGCAAACACATAGTATTGTCTGCTTTTTCCTTCCAGTACAAGCGTCTTAAACGAAATCTCATAGGGCTGTCCCAGCATGTCTGCGATGTGGATCCCGTCAATGAACTCGTCACACACATAGGTGTTGACTTCATACGGAATCTTCATCCGGTCAAGGATACGCATCGCATTGGTTTTTACATCCTTTTCCTTTGCCATCAACCATTCCTCACTTTTCCTTCTGCACCTTCCATCCGCTCCACGCCATCACCGCTGCGCCAAGCGCGCAGGTAAACAGAGCGATAAACTGAGAAGTGGAAAGCATGCCTATACTTCCGCGCGGATCGTCCCGTAAAAACTCGATCAGAAAACGACCGACCGAATACAGAACAAGATACAGTCCGCTCACCATACCGGGCTTTTTATTCTTTCTCTCTGCTGCCATCAGTATCACAGCAAACAGAAAATCACCGACGCTGGAGATCAGCTGAGTCGGAATCAGACGGACACCGGCCGGAGCAAGACTTCCTTCCGGAAAAACAACACCAAACCAGCTGTCCGTCTCCATTCCATAGCAGCAGCCGGCAAGAAAGCAGCCAATCCGTCCAAACCCCTGGGCAAGCGCAACGCCGGCAACTGTGACATCCAGATAGCGCCAGAACTCCAGTTTTTTGATTCTCGCATATAGATAGGGGGACGCAAAACCGGCAACCAGACCTCCGTAAACAACAAATCCTTCGTTCAGCTGAAGAAGCTGAGACGGATCCTTCCAAATTGACGGAAATTCAACCACGTAATAAAGAAGCTTCGCTCCAACCAGACCGCAGGCGATTCCGATCAGTCCCATGTTAAACAGTGCATCTGTGTCCATTCCCTTTCTCTTTGCCCGCGTCATCGAAGTGGAAAACGCCGCCAGAATTCCCAGCGCGATCATCAGTCCATAGCCGTAAATCGTCAGCGGACCGATATGAAACAATTCAATTTTCATCTTCTCCATCCTTCCTGAATCAGTGAATCATTGAAACTATTAACTTATAAATTATAGCACAGGTTTGCATCAGAGTCAATGTTGCGAATTCAAAGAGAGAAGGAATCTTCCGTACTCTGCAGGCAGCCTCATCCGATGCCGGATTTATCTCTGCGAAATTCCGTCATGTGCGGCCGAAAGCGCATAGGAAGCAGATTCTGCTGACAACGCGGATTCGTTCTCTGCGCAATCGCGATGCTGTCAAAAAAGACCTGCCACAGTTCAGCATACCCGTCCCGTTCACTGCAGCGAATCATTTCTTCAATTCCATCTGCCTCACCCATTGTCAGATACCATCCGTGCTCCGGCGAATGGACGGCTGCTTCCCGCCTCCGCTTATCGTAGAGAATGAAGCGCTCTGTGTTCAGACGTTCCGCAAAATGACCTGCCAGAAGCGGAATCTGTCTGTGGCGCGGCTCCAGCTGGGCAATCAGAATCCCTTCCGGTGTATCCGCAAACCGCACAAATCCAAAAAGGTGCTGCTGCTCCCTGCTGACCATCCGGACAAGCTCACAGATACGCATCACCTCCGGTCTGGCAAGCTGCTGCCTGATTTCCGGTCCAATGGAAAAAGCAAGACGCAAATAGGAAAAAACAGCCTGCGCCTTGTCCGCTGCATCGGCCAGAAGCACAAATTCCACGTCGCTCCAGATCCATTTTCCCAGCTTCCTCACAATGCTTTCTGCTACCTTCTGCGCCTTTTTATCATCTGTTTTTACCTTTCTGTATTCACAGAACAGTTCCTGCTGTCCGTCATCCGACAGCACAAGGCGGATCTCCCGGTTCGGCACCGGATCTGCCCAGGCATCATATACGCCAGTTAATATCGATTCAGCCTGATCTTCACATTGAAAAACCAGCATACGCTCCTCCTTTTCTTCATCTCACCGAAAAATCAGCAAACAGCGACAGCTGCCGGTACTGATCCGGATGACTGATCTGCCAGTTTTCCTGGTTTTCCACAGACATCAGACCACGGGTGATATATCCCTCTTCGATCTTTACCGGAAGCATCAGCTTTCCCTGGCAGGTAATGAAATAATGTGCACGTTTCAGGACAACTCCCATCCGTTTGAGACTGTCGTAATCCAGCCTGCCAAAGCGGCGCGACTTAACGATCCGCTGAGCGGATTTCACACCGATCCCCGGTACGCGAAGCAGTTGTTCATAGGGTGCCCGCATCACTTCTACCGGAAACTGCTCCAGATGCTGAATGGCCCAGTCACATTTCGGATCAAGAAGCAGGTTAAAATTCGGATGTTTTTCATTAACCAGTTCTTCCGTCTGGAAGCCGTAGTAACGCAGCAGCCAGTCCGCCTGATACAGCCGGTGCTCACGCAGCAGAGGAGGTCCGCCCGGTGTGTCCGGAAGACTGCTGTCATCGGTTGTTTTCAGGAAACCGGAATAGAAAACACGCTTCATGTCATAGTTCCGGTAAAGAGCCTCCGAAACAGCCATGATCTGGTAATCGCTTTCCCCGGCGGCACCGATGATCATCTGGGTACTCTGGCCGGCGGGGACATAGTTTGACAAACGTCCATCCGGAAGCCAGCTCCGCTCCAGGCGGAAACTTCCTCCTGACAGAAACCCGCTTCCTGACGGCAGAATTTCCGCAGACGGATCCTCTGCTGTATCCAGGTGATATCCTCCATTCTCCTGAAGCAAACCGGTTTTTGCGCGGATTCCCGGGTCATCCGCAAAAATCCTTCCGGCATTTACACCATCCCCGGGGATGCATGTTGAAAATCCTGCCCGTTTCTGAGCAAGAAGCGGATCCGCTTCTCCCCATCTCATTCGGCTCGTCCAGTAGGCGCCGGGAGCTGCACCGCCCGGATTGGATTCCATTCCGCGGCGGATCAGCCGCATCGGCTCCAGGATTGTCTTCCTTGTTTTTCCCGGTGCCAGACGCTTCAGCGCTTCTGACGTTGGCAGTTCCAGATTGACACTCATCCGGTCTGCCAGATACCCGATCCGCTCCAGAACGCCCTGATCCGCTCCCGGGATTCCTTTCACATGGATGTAGCCCATGAACTGGTATTTGAACCGGAGCAGGTAAAGAGTTTCGTACATCAGGCTCATCGTGTGCGAAGGACTTTTCACTACGCCGGAACTGAGAAACAGCCCTTCAATATAATTCCTTTTATAGAACTCCATAGTCAGTGTGCAGATTTCTTCCGGCGTGAACGTGGCTCGCGGCACATCGCTGGAAGCACGATTGACACAGTACTTACAGTCAAAGACACATTCATTGGACAGGAGGATTTTCAGCAGAGAAATGCATCTGCCGTCTGCCGCAAAGCTGTGACAGATCCCGGCTTCCGCTGCGCTTCCAAGCCTTCCTGAAACACCGGCGCGCTTCGATCCGCTGGACGTACACGCTACATCGTATTTAGCCGCGTCCGCCAGAATGTGAAGCTTTTCTTTTACTGTAAGCCCTTCCTGTATTACCATAGCCATTCCTCATCTTTCTGTTGCCTGCTCTTCTTCATTTTGCAAACTTCTGTTCTGTAAACATATGTTCATTATACAAACATTCGTTCTTGCTGTCAAGCAGAATTCGAAAGATTGTTCGTTGATTCGCTGCGTATATAAAAACAGCGGACAGCCATGCATGCACAGCTGTCCGCTCGATTTTCACAGGC
This sequence comes from Lachnospiraceae bacterium, assembly GCA_017472605.1. Taxonomy (GTDB): domain Bacteria; phylum Bacillota; class Clostridia; order Lachnospirales; family Lachnospiraceae; genus Anthropogastromicrobium. The sequence goes on along the minus strand of JAFUPV010000023.1, from coordinate 62,333 downwards.
TTCCCGTCCTCACAGACGTTTTCCCGCTTCCTATTTTACCAACAGAATCGTCTTTCTGTTTTCATTATATTCCTTTGCACAGATATGCATCAGAAGTTCTTCAACCGTCGCGATTCCTGCTATAATGCATCCCATGATACAGAGTTCAACAGTATAGGGAAGCAGCAGAAAAAAAGGAATTGCAAAGGCCGCTGCGCCGGTTGCTTTGTTCATGTAAGTATGGAGAGATGCAAATCGCTTAAACTTAACTGCCGCCAGCGAATAGGAAATCAGTCTCAGAAGGACCAGTACCGCAACTGTAATCCAGATTCCGGCAGGGAGTACTTCCCACAGTTTGGGAAATACCTTGACCAGCATGACCGAATACAGCAGAAGATCCGCTGCACTGTCCAGCCTTGATCCCAGTTCACTGGTGTTCTTTGTCTTCCTTGCGATCCATCCATCCACAACGTCACTGATTCCGCAGAAGATGTACACTGCATAGAACCATGCAGTAAGAGCTTCTATGAACATCAATGCGATTGTTCCGATAATTCGGATCACCGATATTACATTTGGCAGGTTTTTCATAACTGTTCTTTCGTTCGCTCCATTATAATACTTTATCCAGGAATGACTGCGCACGCTCCGTCTTCGGATGACTGAAGAACTCGTCCGGTGACGCATCCTCCAGAATCTGACCGTCATCGATGAAACAGATCCGGTCTGAAACTTCTCTCGCAAATCCCATCTCGTGGGTTACAAGAGCCATTGTGATTCCGGTATGAGCCAGATTCTTAATTACCTCAAGAACCTCCTTAACCATCTCCGGATCCAGTGCGGAAGTCGGCTCATCAAACAGCATGATCTTCGGCTCCATCGCCAGCGCACGCGCAATGGCAATACGCTGCTTCTGTCCGCCGGAAAGCTTGCCCGGGTATTCATTCGCCTTTTCCGTCAGACCTACCAGCTGAAGCAGTTCCATGGCCTTCTGCTCTGCCTCTGCCTTTGGCTTCTTCTTCACCTTGATGGGCGCATAGGTCATGTTTTCCATAACCGTCTTGTGCGGAAACAGATTGAAGTGCTGGAATACCATTCCGATGTCCTTCCGGATTGCCTGGATGTCAACCTTCTTAGCGGTAATCTCCTGGCCCTCAATGAACACCTGACCCTTCGTTGGAACCTCCAGAAGGTTCATGCAGCGCAGGATCGTTGACTTTCCGGAACCGGACGGACCGATCAGTGTGACAACCTGACCCTTGTCGATAGACAGATTAATTCCTTTCAGAACTTCAAGCTGTCCGAAGTTTTTATACACATCATGAAACTTGATCACTGCGGTTCACCCACCTTTCCAGACGATTTGCAACCATTGAAAGCAGCATGACAAATACATAGTAGATCAGCGCGATGGTCAGATACGGTTCGAAGAAACGATAACTCAGTACCGTAATCTGATCGGCTGCCTTGATCAGCTCCATCGCTCCGATGTAGGAAAGAATGGAAGTTTCTTTCAGCAGAGCAATTGCCTCATTGACCAGACTGGGCAGGATGTGCTTCACAGCCTGAGGAACAATGATGTCCTTCATCATGTCCCCATAACCGATTCCAAGGGATTTGGCCGCCTCATACTGGCCCTTATCCACTGCCTGGATACCGCCGCGGAAAATCTCGGATATGTAAGCGGCTGAGTTCAGCGTGAAGGTCAGAATACCGGACTGCTCTGTAGTAAAGGTCACTCCAAGCAGATGGGGAAGACCGAAATGGACAATACACAGCTGTACCAGCAGCGGCGTTCCACGAAATACCGATGTATAAAAACGTCCAAACCAGATTAATGGTTTCCATTTACTCAGCTTGAGCAATGCAAGAAGCACGCCAAGCATAAATCCAAGGACAGCACAAATCGCTGTCATTTTTAAAGTCAGCAGCGCCCCGTGGTACAGGAAGGGCCAATACTTTACTACACAGGAAAAATCCAGATTCATTGATGCCGCCCCTTTATTTCTTTAGTCCAGGATAAACTGCTCGTTCAGATGCTCAGCAACAATTGCATCCAGCTCACCGTTCTCCATCATTTCCTTCAGTGTCTCATTGAAGGTCTCGTAGTATGGAGAGTCCTTCGGGAATCCGATTGCGAAGCAGTCATCGGTCTTGTCCAGAAGGCTCATAGCCAGAGACTCGTTCTCCTTCAGATACTCGGTTGCGCCGGCACCATCAATGATGCAGGCATCTGCTCTCTTGCTCTTAACCTCTTCGATACATGCCGGGCTGCCCTGAATACCAACAACAGATGCACCCTCAACACTCTCAGCTACCTGCTGGTAGTTGGTTCCGAATACATAGGCAATGGTCTTTCCCTCCAGGGAAGCCAGATCCGGATAATTGTCCTCAGAACGGTACACGATCGCATTTCTCGGGTAGAAGAAAACCTCAGAGAAATTCAGGGTTTTCTTACGCTCCTCCGTCGGAGCCATTCCGCCGCTGCAGAAATCGATCTGACCAGCCTGAATGGAAGCGATCAGCGTCTTAAACGGCATATCAACAAACTCAACCTTGCCGCCGTTCTTTTCTACAACAGCAGTGATGATGTCGATGTTCATTCCCACATGGGTTGTGGTACCGTCAGCAGCCATCTCAATGGACTCATACGGAACAAAAGTAGCGGAGCAGCCAACCTTTACTGTCTTTCCGTCAAACGGATTCGAAGCGGCATCGGTCTCCTTCTCGGTCTTTGCCTCGGTCTTTGCCTCAGCAGTGTCTTCCACTGTGGTCTCAGCCTCAGTCTTCGCCTCAGTAGTTTTCGCCTCAGTAGTTTTCTCCTCGGTAGTCTTCTCAGCTGTGGTCTCCTCTGTTGTATCAGCAACTGTTGTTACAACCTCAGCAGTCGTGGACTTTGCTTCTGTTGTCTTTTCTGTGCCATTGCCGTTTCCGCATGCGGTCAGCATTGCAGCAGTCAGAACGGTACATAACAGCATTCCAAACTTCTTCATAGTACTTCCTCCTAAATTAGCTTGCTCAATTCTCTCTGTTCTAAGAAAATCGATCAGAGATTTTGGCATCACTTTATATCTTATCACAACCAGAGCAAATAATCAATGCCTGAAACAAAATATCTTTGCATATTCCTGTATATTTTTTTTCGCTTGATTTCCCTCAAAAGCGTGCTATACTGAGAATAAACCTGCTCTGATGAAGCCATTCCGGCAGGAAAGAACCCAGGATTTCCCTGCGTCCTTTCCTATTCATCAGTCATGCATAAATACATGAAAGGACGAAACATCACTATGAACATACAGACAGATGGAAAAACAACCGGTCCCGGCATTCAGTGGCCGGACAACCGGCGGATCGCCGTGATGATCACGTTTGATTTTGATGCGGAATTTCTTCGGGAATCCCGTGCCCGTTCCAAAGGAACTTCCATTGGTTTTACCGATTATTCCCGTGGGCAGTATGGTCCCCATGAAGGACTGGAACGGTGCCTGAACATGCTGGATACCTTCGGAATCCGCAGCACGTTCTTTGTACCGGGAATCGTGATTGAGCGCTACGAGGACTGTGTCCGCAAAATCCATGAACGCGGACATGAGATTGCCTGTCACGGCTATGCCCACGAATCCGTCCGCGGAATCACCCGGGAAGAGGAAGAAGCTCTGCTGGAAACGTGTGAAAAGCTGATCCGGTCCATTACCGGAAAAAATCCGGTGGGTCACCGCGGTCCGGAAAGCATCATTCACCCCTTCACCCCGAAGCTGCTGGCTGAGCGCGGCTATCTTTACAGCTCTTCCATGAAGGACTGCGACTGGGCTTACCAGTGGGAAGAAAACGGAACCAGGCTTCCCCTCATCGAGTTGCCAAATGACATTACTATGGATGATTTTACCTATTTCTATTTTACCTTCAGTGATCCGGCTGTCCGCGCCATGTACACAAACAGGGAAGTGATCGGCAACTGGAAGGACGAATTTGACGGGCTTGCAGAAGAAGGAGACAAGATCTTCGTTCTGAAGCTTCATCCGCAGATGATCGGACGTGCCAGCCGCATTGCCGCACTGGGTGAATTCATCGCCTACATGCAGCGTCACGGTGCCTGGATTACCACCTGCGAGGAAGCTGCGCGCTACGTTCTGGAATACCAATCGCAAGGAGATCGCTATGAAAATAACAAATGAAAAAGATCAGTTTGTAAAGCAGGAGCTTCCTGTCTGGCCTGACGGAAAACGCATTGCTGTAATGCTTGCCTTTGACCTGGACGCGGAAACGATGTGGACAACACGAGGAGACGGAAATCTGGACCATATCACCAACCTCTCCCGCGGCACCTACGGTCCGAAACAGGGTGTTCCACGGATTTTGAAGATGCTGGATACCTGGAACGTCAAAGCAACGTTCTTCATCCCCGGAATCATTGCCGAGCAATACCCGGAGGTGGTAAGAGAAATCAGCCGGCGCGGACATGAAATCGGCTTCCACGGTTATGAGCATGAGGAATTTACAACCACCACAAAAGAAGAAGAACATCAGACCATGCAAAAGGCAGAGCAGATCATCCGCGACATCTGCGGCCAGCAGCTGGCCGGCCACCGGGCACCGGGCGGCGTGATCCATGATTACAGTCTGGAGCTTTTCGTGGAACACGGCTACATCTACAGTTCCAACTGGCGCGATACGGACGGCCCGTTCATCCACCGCCTGAATGGAAAGGAGGTTCCGCTTGTGGAGCTTCCAAAAGACTCCATCTTTGATGATACTGCCTATGACTTCTACACCGATTCCGCGCCGGAGCGCTATGAACTGAAATCGCCCCGTGAAATGCTTGAAATCTGGAAGGAGGAGTTTGATTCCCTTGCAGCAGAAGGACGAATGATTAATTTTGTGCTTCATCCCCAGTTTGTCGGCCGCGTAAGCCGCGTCAACATGCTCAGTGACCTGATTGGCTACATGCTTGCCCGCGGTGCCTGGATTGAGACAAACTACAACGTTGCCGATTACGTTCTGAAGCAGAAAGGACTGCGCAGTGAGTAAGCCTTCCTCCTCTCAACAAGAAGTACAGAACGTACTGAATCTCGGAAAGAGCATTCCGGAAACAATCATCCGTCTTTCCATTCCGGCGATTCTGGAGCAGCTGCTGATCTGCATGGCAACCCTGCTCGATACAGCCATGGTCGGCTCCATCGGTGCCAATGCGACAGCTTCCGTTGCAATCAATGCTTCAACCGTCTGGCTGATCAATGGAATCATTACCGCGCTCAGTGTCGGTTTTTCCTACCTGGTCTCTCACGCCGTCGGCGAGAGAAGCAAAGAAAAGACCGAACTGGCGGTACGCCAGGCAATTACGGCGTCCGTCTGTCTCGGTCTTCTTCTGACTCTCGTTCTTCGGCTTCTCCACCGAAATATTCCCGTCTGGCTTGGCGCCGAACCGGATGTGGTCCCCAATGCAGGAGCATACATGGGAATTCTTGCCTTCGGCCTGCTTCCTCAGACGCTTGGCGTGGTTCTCTCCGCCGTTCTCCGTTCTGCAGGAAACACCAGACTGCCGCTGATCGCAAATCTGACTTCCAATCTGCTGAATGTAATCGGAAACTTCTTTCTGATCTACCCTTCCCGGCAGATGGTGTTCGCCGGCGTTTCCGTCCCCGTTTTTGGTGCGGGACTTGGAATCCGCGGTGCAGCAATCTCAACTGCCTTTTCCCAGTTTGCTCTTGCTGTGCTCCTTCTTGTCTTTCTGTTTCGCGCCGATACCCCGGCCCGGATTGCTCCAAAGGGCAGCTACCGGTTCCGCAGCCAGACTCTCAAAAGCATTGTCCATATCAGCGTTCCTGTTCTTCTGGAGCGTAATACCCTCTGTCTTGGACAGATCGCACTGACAGCAATGATTTCCGGTCTCGGAACCATCCCGCTGGCAGCACACTATCTGACCAACCAGACGGAAAGCCTGATGTATCTGCCCGCCTATGGATTTGCCTACACAGCAACCACGCTGATCGGCCAGTCTCTCGGTGCCGGAAACCGTCAGCTGGCAGCCCGTTTTGCCAAATCCATCTGCATCATCAGCGCCATCGTCATTGAGCTGGTCTGCATCCCCGTCTTTCTTCTGGCTAAGCCGATCGTCAGTCTTCTGACAACCGATGCAGAGGTAATCCGGCTTGGCACGCAGACGGTGCAGATTGCAGCTGCCACCGAGCTCTTCTTCAGTTTCTACATCATCATCAGCGGAATCTTCCGCGGTGCCGGTGATGTCAAGTTCCCTCTTGTTGTGAGTCTTGTCGGCATGTGGGGGCTTCGCACCGGCCTTGTCTGGCTTGTCACAGGCCCCCTTGCTCTCGGTGTTACCGGTGTCTGGTGGGCGATCGGCGCCGACTGCTTCATCCGCTTCCTTCTGTGCCTCTGGCGCTTAAAGAGCGGAAAATGGATGAAATAATGCTCAGAATCGCAGCAGCATATCGTTCCATACCGCGTTTCCATGGGTTGACGCGGAAACACCCTGCCATTCAAATCCTACCGCCTCATAGAGGGGACGCAGCCTGTCCTTGCAGGTCAGAACAACACCCTTTCTTCCGGCGCGTCTGCTCTCCTCAATGATGGTTTTGATCAGCTTTGTGGCAATTCCCTGTCTGCGGTACTGCGGCAGAACATTTAAACCGAAAATGGTCTGCCACATCCCATCCGCAGACAGCTTTGTCACATTGTGATAAAGCTCATCCGGCAGCGCGGGCTCATGGTACAGAGCCCCGTTCACAAAACCGATCATTGTTCCATCCGCCAGAAACGCACCGAAACAACGATACGCCGGACTGGTGAAACGCATTTCAAAATCTTCTCGTCCTGCTGCTTCCGCCGGTGGAAAGCAGATCTGCTCTACTTCCGTTACCGCATCCAGATATGCGGAGTCAAGCGCCTTAATCATTACTTCCACGTTCATTAATCCTCCAGATAAAGGATGCCTGTTCCGGGATCAGCCCATCATCTGCAGTCATTGTAACCTGCCACGATCCGTTCTGTCCCGCTTTCGGCGTCCATGTAATTGTCATAGTTTCTTCCTCCCAGACCGCGCCTTCCGGCAGTCCGCAGACTTGAATGTTCAGTTCCTGCGCTTCTGCAGTCACCGTAAAATCTCTTGCGCCTGCCGCTTCGTTATAGATCATTCCGCTTGTCTGCTTTCTGCTTGTTTCCGATGCAGGATTGCGCAGAACCACGCGGATTTTCTGTTCTTCCCCTTCTACACCTTCATAAACCGGATCCAGTGCAAAGAATGGACGAAATACCGTCCTTGGCAGCGGATAGGATTCCGTGGGAACAGCAAACTGGTAGCCGTTTTCCGGAATCGGAAGTGTCGGATACGGATAGTGGGAATCTGTCGGCGTTCCCGGAGCCGGTGCCTCAACTGTGACAAGCTTTGCTTCCAGTCCAAGAGGAAGCGTCAGTCCGCTGACCGTTGTTGTGAAATAGGGCAGCTCAGGCACATACTCCTCATTGGTATGTCTGCGGCAGCAATTGGTAACAAGAGCGACCGGTTCCACCCCATCCGCACTTTTTGCACAGATATCCTTCAACGTTACATTGGCTGCATCATCAAACACAATGGCATGGCGTGTATCTTCAACCAGATATTCCAGCGTCATTCCTTCAATGGTCAGACCGTCCACATGGCGGGCATAGAAGCCGTATGCCGGTAAGATTCCCCAGTTGCTCGGTTCGGGATAAACTGCAGGCATTTCCGGCACGTTATAGGGATCGTCTTTCCAGGTTCCGCGTTCCGGATCCCAGTCGACACGCGGAAGAAGACCTTCCTCCTTCAGGAAAAACGTGTTAACCAGCCACGGAAGCGTCTGAACCGACGGAGCGGTTTCAAACTGCGCATATTCCCAGTTGGTGTTCAGCTGACGCTGTTCCACCGCGTGCTCCATGGTCAGTCCGCCGCGAAACTGTGCCCGGATGTTTTTCAGAACCACATTTTCAATCTTACTGTCAGCAAGACCCATCAGCAGAATCGGATAGCGGGGATCTGCATTGGTAATGGTCACGTTGCTGATCTCCACATTGGAAACCCTGGCCATCTTTGCGCATCCGTTTCCGTTGCCGCGGCAAAGCGCTTCTTCCTTCGTCAGCGGAGCTGACCAGTCTGTTACATAGCCCTGTCCCTCCACATAGCTCTTTCCATAGTACACCCCGTCTTTTTCCGTCACATTAGCTTCATTGAGGCGCACCGGATTTTCTCCGTCAACAACCGTGAACCAGGAGTGGCCGTCAACAGTTACCTTCCTGTCCTTTTTATAGGAAGGTGCATAGCGCAGAGCCGGATATTTCTGATAGTCATCCGTATCCGGAAGCACCCAGTTTCTGTTATCCAGACGCACATTTGGCTCCTTTGCCGTCACTTCTTCACTGGTCTGCATTCCTGTCACCGGATAACGTCCCCGCTCACCGGCGCGGATAAAGATCGGTGAACTGCTGATCATGTCCATGGTGCAGTCCGTGAAGATCACATTTGTAAGATCGCTTCCGTCTACCGCCTCCATGGCAAATCCGCGGGACCGGTCAAACTTTGTCCGGCGAATGGTTACCTGATCATATCCGCAGGTCGCTTCTGTACCGAACTTTACACGTCCGGTTGGGCCGCAGCGGTCCGTTGCGATCAGTTTGTCTCTTGTGTAAGTCTTCGCATAGACACTGCCTGCATCATAACCGCTGACTACACAGTCTTCAATCAGGACATTTTTCGTTGGCATGAAAATCCCTGCTCCATAGGAACTTTTCATTACCAGCGCATCATCGGTCAGCGAGTTGAACACACTGTTTCGCACCGTTACATCCTGACAGCAGTCTACATCCAGCGCATCTCTCGTTGTATCAACCAGCACATCCGCAATGAGCATGTTTGTTACGCCTTCTGCAATGATTGCGAAATGACCTCCGATCACCAGTGAAAAATCGGCAAGAACAATGTTTTGACAGCGGACAAGGGCAATTGCCTTGTTGCCGAACCATTCTCCCCGGTGTCCTCTTTCATTACGCATCGGATGATCCCAGGGATCCCCTCCCATCAGCACATACTGGCGGTATCCGGTTTCCTCATCATAGCAGCTGCCGTCGATGAGTCCCTTTCCATAGATCATGATGTTTTCCTGATCAGCCGCGTAGAACATGCTGTTGGCAAAATAGGTATGACCATGGTCCTGCAGGCCCGCATAACGGTTTACTTCCGGCTCATCATAATTCCCGCCTTCCCCTTTCTGCTTCTCATAGGATCCGGTAATGTCCGTTCTCGCCGCGCGAAGCACTGCACCATCACTCAGATACAGATTGACATTGCTCTTTAATCGAATTGTATAGACTTTAAATTCACCATCCGGGATCACAACCGTTCCGCCGCCGTCTGCGGCAGCCTGTTCGATTGCCGCATTGACTGCATTTGTGTTGATGATACAGTGAGACGGTTCTCCTGTCTGCTCCTCGCATGCGCCGAACGCTCTGATATCATAGAACTTCTCCCGAAACAGATCTTCTTTCGTGATTGATGCTCCGGTCGCTGTTAAAATATTCATCCTCTTTCTCCCTCACTCATTCAAGAAACGAGAAGAAACTCGCATCCATGTGATTGAACATGTCATCGACATGTTTATTCTTCAAATCGGAACCAGCAAAAATCGAACTGACAGCCCGGAAGGAACACAAAAACAATTTTACCGCGGTCCTTCAGTGTCTCCAGATCAAAACGCTGTTCGCTCCACTCCTCACTTCCTGCAAATTCGGCAATCTGGTTGATGGAACCGTCTTCCCGCTGGAAGCGTACATGTACTGTATTCTTCTCAAGACTGCTCTTACCGCAGATAACAATGTGACCTGCTCCCTTCTCCCCGAAGTCCATTTCGTCAAACTCCAGAGAAACATTGTTTCCGATTCCAAGAACTGCCTCTTCTGTCATCTGGTACATATCGCCATAGATGCGGCTGCACTCGACGGCAGGAAGCGTTTCAAACGCCTTCTGGTACTTTTTGCAGACAAATCCACGCAGATGGAACCGCTCCCGGCTGACGATGCAAAGGGTCGTTACACCGCGAAGCCGCTTTGACAGGGTATAAGTTTCTTCCTGATATACCATCCATTTGCTTGGTTTCTGATAGACAAATTCACCAAGAAGCTCACTTCCCTCTTCTCCCGGCATGTTCTTCCAGATCTGAAGCGGAATTGGGGTACTTTCTGTTGAGAAAATCGGCAGTGTGATCTGGTCAGTTCCGTATTCCCCAAAATCCAGGCCGTCAAAAGCAACCATGGACTCGCCGCCTGCGAACATCACGCCCTGCTCGTTTCCGGCAGTGATCCTGCCGGCCGCTCTCGAATACAGACCGCCGCATACTTCTTCATAGGGACTGATCACAGCCGGTCCAAGTCCCCTTGCGCTAAACTCCAGAACAGAAAGGACGCTGGGGATCGTTCCGCGGTTCCACGCACTGCAGCGCACATAGAAATCACCGTCACCAAGCGCGGTTACGACAGCACCTTCCTCCGTTGCCTGAATCATTGCCTGGTTGGTATCGATGCCGGCATCATTGGTTACACGCCATGTAAGCGGCTCAAAAATGCCTCCCGGAAGCACACGTGCTTCAATGGGCAGCTGACGGCATTCCGGTGTCAGAACCTGTCCCTTTGGCGCTTTCAATTCAATCTTACGGGCTGGAATCTCGTTCAGGCTCACTGCTGCACCTCCAATTCCGCCCGCTACCGTCTGGCGCTCCCTGTTCTCTCTGGATGCGCTGATGCCCAGTTTATGGTTGGACGGCACCGCTTCGTAGCGCTGCTCACAGGATACAAGACCGGTTCCGCTGACACGGATATTGATTCTGCCCGGCTCCAGCCTGGAAGCAATCACGGCAAGAAGTCTGCCGCTGAAGAGCCGTCTGGAAACGCCCTGATACTGATCAAAATCGGTGCTGTCTCCATTGTCCAGACCAACCAGGCGTCCTGCGCCGCTTACTTCCACCTTGACCCGGTTCTTCGCGTTCTCCACCACATTTCCGTCTTTATCCTTCACGCAGATCTCAACAAAGATCAGATCATGGCCATTGGCCTTCATGATTGTCTTATCTGCATGCATGGAAATGCGCACCGGATCACCAAAGGATACCTTCTGATCCTCTGCGATCACATTGCCATACTCATCATAAGCCAGCGCACAGAGCGTTCCCGGCTCATAGGGCAGCTTCCAGTGACCGACCAGATCTCTTCCATGAGCATGGTCAATGGAAAAGGTTCCCTGTGAAACATTATTCAGGAACAGCTCTACCTTTGGCGCATTGGAACATACGCGCACGTCTACAATCTGGCCCGGATTGAAATCCCAGTAGGGGAAGATATGTACCATCGGAGCCTTTTTGTAGTCGGTCCACTGAGACTGACAGATGTAATAGGCATCCTTCGGGAAACCGGCCGTGTCAATCTGGCCGAAATAGGAATTCTTTGTCTGATATGGTGTCGGCTCGCCAATGTAGTCAAATCCGGTCCAGAGGAACTGACCCATGGAGAACGCTGCATCTCTGTCATCGGCAAGAAAAGCTTCACAGTTTCTTGCACCCCAGCTTGTCGTACAGTTGCCAAGAGCGGAACACTGTTCATCCTCGTCTGTCATGATCTGTTTCTCCAGCGGGAAATGGTAGATGCCGCGGCTGGAAAGCACAGATGCAGTCTCACTTCCGTAAATTACCCAGTCCGGATATTTTTCATGGTGTTCCCTGTAAAGACGTTCTGCGTAGTTATAGCCTGCAATTTTCACGATATCCGCGCACTTCTGCGCATTTTCCCACTGCATGTAGTTGGAACCAATGGTAACCGGCGCATGCTTCTTCGGATCATTTGCTTCCACCGCCGCTTTGAGCATGCGTGTTACTTCCTGTCCTCTCTCATCTGCATGGGTATCATAGATTTCATTTCCAATGCTCCACATCATCAGACTCGGATGGTTCCGGTCACGTCTTACCCAGCTTCTGACATCCTTATCCATCCAGGCAGGGAAGAAGCGGGCATAGTCATAGGTCGTTTTTGGACGCTCCCACATGTCGAAGGCTTCGCTGTCAACGAAAAAGCCCAGCTCGTCTGCCAGATCCATCAGTTCCGGTGCCGGCATGTTATGGGAAGTACGGATCGCATTGACACCCATGGAACGAAGCATCAGCATCTTGCGTTTCATCGCCGTCCGGTTGAAAGCAGCTCCAAGGCAGCCAAGATCATGATGCTCGCAGACTCCCTGCACCTTCACTCTGCGCCCGTTCAGCACAAAGCCCTCCTGCGGATCAAACTCCATGGTACGGAGACCGAAACGCTGTTCCTCCTGCTCAATCACCTTCTTTTCATGCAGCAGTTCCGTGCGGAGTGTATAGAGGTTTCCCTGCTCAATGTCCCAGAGAATCGGATCGGTAACCGTCATTTCCTGATTGATCTTTCCATAGGAATTTCCATCCTTTTCATAGATTACCATGCACTGATTCTCTGTTACAAGCCTTCCATCCGGCGCGAAAATGCGCTGACGCACCCGGTCAATCGGGGTTTCACCAAGAATAATTTCCGTATCTACTTCTACTGTCCAGCTGTAAGTCCGCTTCTTTGGTGTAATGTAGACACCATCCGGCGCAATGTGAGTGGAAGGAAACTGTTTTACCCAGACGTTTCGATAGATACCGGCACCGGAGTACCAGCGTGTGTTGGGATTCTGATACACAACACGGACTGAAATCTCATTCTCTCCTTCCAGAAGATAATCTGTAATATCAAACTCAAAGGTAGAGTAGCCGTATTTCCATTGTCCGACTTCTCTCCGGTTCACATAGACAGTCGTATCCATGTAAACGCCGTCAAAGCGTACGGACACTCGACCTTCTCCTTCCTGACTGGCACGGAATTCCTTCCGATACCAGCCAATGCTGTCGCGGTAAAGATTCGCTGTATCTTCAATCATCCAGTCGTGCGGAATGTCAACTGAATGAAATTTTTCCTTTTCAGGCTGCTGCATTGATGTCTCATCATACGGACATTCACAGAACTGCCATCCATCATTCCATAATCGTTTGTCTGCCATTGCTTTCACCTCATATCAATTGAAATAACTCTCGTTCCTGGCTTTTCTCTTTACTGCCGGGCTCTGTTGAGAAAGTTTCGATCGACTCTTTCTGATTGCCTCTCACGTAAATAAAACCAATTCTATACTACCACAGCTGAAAGAAAAGAGCAATGAAATCTTTCTCTGTCCGTACGAACCAAAAAAGCCCGCGACGAATCGCGGGCTTCATCCTTTTCAGGAGAACTCATTTTCACTTGTTCTTTCGGATTACAGATTAGATCAGCTCAAGTAATACTTCCATTGCGCCGTCACCCTTACGCGGTCCGATCTTTACGATACGGGTATATCCACCGTTACGGTTTACATACTTCGGAGCAACTTCCTCGAACATCTTCTTCGGCATATCAACTGCCTTGGTGTTCTTCTTCTTACCCTTGTTCTCTGTCGGAACCTCAGTAACACTGTAGAATACCTGAAGCATCTTTCTTCTTGCATTCAGACGAGACGGCTTATCCTTCTGGATGGTCTTCTCTACTTCATCGTATACTGTTACTTTCTTTCCGTTTACTACTTCCTTCACGTTCTTGCCATTCTCGTCCTTGCGGGCTACTTTAGCCTTAACGGTTACGGTTTCGTAATTATCCTTTTCCTTTACAGCAAGAGCAACCAGACCTTCAGCAACTTTTCTTACTTCCTTTGCGCGAGTCTCAGTTGTAACGATCTTGCCGTTATATAAAAGACTTGTAACCTGGCTTCTGATTAAAGCCTTTCTCTGGTCAGAAGTCCTTCCCAACTTTCTATATCCTGCCATTTGGGTCACCTCCGTATTTATTCTTCACCGGTCTTAAAGTCCAGGCCGAGTTCTTTCAACTTCGCATTGACCTCATCAAGAGACTTCTTACCAAGGTTTCTCACCTTCATCATATCTTCTGCTGTCTTGTTGCAAAGCTCTTCGACTGTATTAATACCAGCTCTCTTCAAACAATTATAGGAACGAACGGATAACTCCAGTTCATCAATGTTCATTTCAAGCACTTTTTCCTTTTCATTGTTTTCCTTCTCTACCATTACCTCAGCGGACTTGGCATTCTCGGACAGATCAATGAAGAGATTTAAATGCTCGCTCAAAACCTTGGCAGCCAGACTGACTGCTTCATCAGGAGCTAATGTACCATTGGTATATACATCCAGTGTTAACTTATCATAATCCGTAACCTGTCCTACACGGGTATTCTCTACAGTAAGGTTAACTCTCTCGATTGGTGTATAGATCGAGTCAACGGAAATAACACCGATTGGAAGATCTTTACTCTTATTCTTATCAGCACTGATGTAGCCGCGGCCCTTGGTAATGGTAAGCTCCATGTACAGACGGCAGTCTTCACCACCGCTCAGGGTTGCGATTACCTGATCCGGATTCATAATCTCGATATCCTGATCCACCTGGATATCAGCAGCAGTGATCACGCCTTCGCCTTCGTGCTCAATGTAAGCGATCTTCGGCTCGTTTGTATCACTGTTATTCTTGATCTCCAGACTCTTGATATTCATTACGATCTCAGTGACGTCTTCTTTCACACCCGGAATTGAGCTGAACTCATGAAGTACGCCGTCAATCTTAATCTGGCTGACAGCAGTACCCGGAAGTGAAGACAACATGATTCTTCTTAATGAATTACCCAGAGTGGTACCATAGCCTCTTTCCAAAGGTTCTACTACAAATCTACCATATCTGTTATCATCAGATATTTCTGCGATCTCAATCTTCGGCTTTTCGAAATCGAACACTATTTAGCCCCTCCTTTTTGGGTCTTTGCTGAGAACGTATCCTAACATAACTTGTCGGACGCACAACGCGGCCCAGGCAACGGAAAACCGTATGCCATATGATAAGCAAAAGACAGGTGCTGCAAGCAGACGCCTGATCTTCTGCCAGATCATTTTATTACTTAGAATACAACTCGACGATAAGCATCTCGTCTACCGGAACATCGATCATCTCTCTGGTCGGTAACTGCTTTACTGTGCCGCTTAACGCTTCCTTGTCAGCATCTAACCACTCCGGTACAAGTCTGGATCCAGTTACTTCGATAACATCCTTGTATCTCTGAGCATCCTTAACCTTCTCCTTGATGGTGATTACATCACCAGCCTTGATCAGGTAGGACGGAATATTTACGCAGGAACCATTTACAAGCACATGCTTGTGGTCAACGATCTGTCTTGCTTCGATTCTTGTACGAGCGAAACCAAGACGGAAAATTACATTATCTAATCTGCGCTCCAGCAGAACCATCAGGTTTTCACCAACCATACCGGTCATCATACGCTCTGCTTTTGCATAATAATTTCTAAAAGGCTTTTCTAACACACCATAGATGAACTTTGCCTTCTGCTTCTCTCTCAGCTGAAGTGCGTATCCGCTCATCTTCTTATTAGCTCTCTTTGACTGTCTGTTAGACTTCTTGTCATATCCCAAATAGATCGGATCCAAATCAAGAGATCTGCATCTTTTAAGCACAGGAACTCTGTTAACTGCCATCTTTAATACCTCCTAATTAAACTCTTCTACGCTTAGGCGGACGACATCCGTTATGCGGTACCGGAGTGACATCCTTGATGCTGGTTACTTCAAGACCACAAGCCTGAAGAGCACGAATTGCTGCCTCACGACCTGAACCCGGTCCCTTAACCATAACATCTACTGACTTCAATCCATGTATTAAAGCTGCCTTTGTTGCAGTTTCCGCTGCCATCTGAGCTGCATAAGGAGTAGATTTCCTTGAACCTTTAAATCCAAGACCGCCCGCACTTGCCCAAGACAATGCGTTACCCTGGGTATCAGTCAATGTAACAATTGTATTGTTGAAAGATGACTGAATATGGGCCTGTCCACGTTCAACGTTTTTCTTTACACGCTTCTTTGTCACTTTCTTTGATGCTGATGACACATTCTTAGCCATTAAACTAACCTACTTTCTTCTTATTCTCTCAATACTTACTAATCGTTGCTTGTCTCTCACACCGGAAGAGACAATGAACCAGAGAATCAATAATTACTTCTTCTTGTTTGCAACTGTCTTCTTAGGACCCTTACGTGTTCTTGCGTTGGTCTTTGTCTTCTGACCACGAACCGGCAATCCCTTTCTGTGACGAATTCCTCTGTAGCAACCGATTTCCTGGAGTCTCTTGATATCCATGGCAACTTCTCTTCTTAAGTCACCCTCGACTACCATTGTCTCATCGATCACATCACGGATTCTTGCTACTTCTTCGTCTGTCAGATCCTTAACACGAGTGTCCGGATTAACATTTGCAGCTGCAAGAATCTTGTTGGAACTTGTTCTGCCGATACCGTAGATGTAAGTCAGACCAATCTCCACACGCTTCTCTCTTGGTAAATCAACACCTGAAATACGAGCCATGTGTGTTTTGCACCTCCGTTTTTCTTAAACAAAATAAATCTTACGCGGATTCTGACCGCCTATGAACACCATCTCTTTTTCTGGATTCCAGAACTGTGGTTTCATAGAAATAGGAACTTTTACGGATAACGCTTTGCGTTTCCTTCCCCTTGGTTATTAGCCCTGTCTCTGCTTATGCTTCGGATTATCGCAGATAATGCGGATGCTTCCCTTTCTCTTGATAACCTTGCACTTTTCGCAGATCGGCTTTACTGATGATCTTACTTTCACAGTAGTTTCTCCTTTCCTGCTTAGCCAAAACTCTGGCCGGGTTAAGATTCGAAACCGAATCTCATCACAAAAGTCCGTCTGACATTGTAACACACACACCTGCCAAAGTCAAGTACTATTCGAACTTTTTTTATTTTATTTATCTCTCCAGACAATTCTGCCTTTTGACAGATCGTACGGAGAAAGCTCGACCGTTACTTTGTCGCCCGGAAGAATACGGATATAATTCATGCGAAGCTTTCCGCTGATGTGTGCCAGGATCTGATGGCCGTTATCCAGCTCCACCTGAAACATCGCGTTTGGCAGCTTCTCCAGTACTTTTCCTTCAATCTCAAACTTTTCTGCTTTTGACATAAATACCTCCTATATTACCTGACCGCTCCTGCAGGAAGCGTCAGAATTTCCGGTTCTCCCTCTGTGATCAGAACCGTATTTTCATAGTGGGCGGATGGCTTGCCATCCTTAGTTACGAACGTCCATCCGTCCTTTAAGGTCTTGCCTTCCCAGGTTCCCAGATTGATCATTGGCTCAATCGCCAGTGTCATGCCCGGACGAAGCTTGATTCCTCTTCCAATTGTTTTGTAGTTGGGAATCTGCGGATCTTCGTGCAGCTGCTTTCCGATTCCGTGACCGACCATATCCTTTACAACTCCGAATCCGAAGCTTTCCGCATATTGCTGGATTGCCAGCGATATGTCATGGAGATGGCAGCCTGCCTTTGCATACTTGATTCCCTCAAAGAAGCACTGCTTCGTTACATCGATCAGCTGCTGAACCTTTGGATCAATGGTTCCGATTCCATAGGTTCTTGCTGCATCGGAATGATATCCTTTGTAAATCAGTCCTGCATCCAGACTGACGATGTCTCCCTCTCTCAGAATCCGCTTCTTACTTGGAATTCCGTGAACAACCTCTTCATTCACAGAAACACAGATGGAAGCAGGATATCCGTTATAATGAAGGAAATTCGGTGTGCAGCCGAAGCTGCGGATCATTTCCTCTCCCAGCTTATCAACCTCCCAGGTTGACATGCCCGGCTTCAGCGCTTTTCCAAGCTCATCGTGAACAATGGAAAGCAGCCGGCAGGATTCTCTCATCAGTTCTATTTCATGTTCGGACTTTATTGATACTGCCATTTAACTTATTCTCCCAGAATCTGAATGATATCGGCGAATACCTTATCAATTTCCTGAGTTCCGTCGATGGTCTTAAGAATTCCCTTGTTCTCGTAGAAATCAATTAACGGCTGAGTCTGCGCATGGTAAACATCCAGTCTCTTCTGAACCGTCTCAGGCTTATCGTCGTCACGAAGAACCAGCTCGCTTCCGCAGGTATCACAGATTCCTTCTGTCTTCGGACGAAGGAACTCCAGGTGGTAGGTTCCGCCGCAGTTGAGGCATGCTCTTCTTCCAGCCATACGGTTTACAATGTTCGCATCCGGTACATCCACATTGACTGCATAGTCCATGTCTGTTCCCATTGCATTCAGAGCGCGCTCCAGTGCCTCTGCCTGCGGAATCGTACGCGGGAAGCCGTCCAGAATGTAGCCGTTTGCACAGTCTTCCTTCGCAACACGGTCTGTTACCAGATCACAGGTCAGTTCATCCGGTACCAGAAGTCCCTGATCCATGTACTCTTTTGCCTTCTTTCCAAGCTCAGTTCCGTTTTTGATGTTTGCACGGAAAATGTCTCCGGTGGAAATGTGAGGGATGTGATAATAATCTGCAATCTTCTTTGCCTGAGTTCCCTTACCTGCGCCGGGAGCTCCCAACATGATAATCTTCATAGCAAATCCTCCTAATATAGTAAGAAATTCCCCACCAAATGAATTGGAGGAGAATTCCTTTGCCTGTGACAGGATTCATCTTGAAAGAGAATCCAATGCCACTTTATATCCTTTGTAATTACGCTGCAATATTAGAAAATACTCTCGTACTCTCTTGCAACCATCTTAGCCTCAATTGACTTCAGCGTCTCAATGATTACACCAACAATAATCAGCAGAGAGGTTCCCAGAAGGGAAAGGTTGCCGACATTGAACACACCGGTAAGAATCATCGGGAAAATTGCGATAACAGTCAGTCCAAGTGCACCGATGATAACCATGTGGTTCAGTGTATTGGTCAGATAGTCGCTGGTTGGCTTTCCGGGACGAATACCAGGAATGAAACCACCGGACTTCTTCATGTTATCTGCAATCTCCATGGGATTGAAGGTAATTGAAGTATAGAAGTAAGCAAATGCAATGATCATTGCAATGTAAAGAACAGCGCCTAACGAATAATACGGTACACTTGGACGGAACCAGTTGCCCGAATTAAGGAATGCAATAATTCTTGCTCCGACTGATGAAGGATCGATCTCAACAAACTGAGTTACCATAGTCGGAAGAGACAACAGCGAAGAAGTGAAAATTACAGGAATTACACCAGCTGTATTTGCCTTGATCGGAATATGGGATGATCTTCCACCAACACTTCTTCTTCCGACTACTTTCTGCGCATACTGAACAGGAATTCTTCTTTCGCCCTGATTCAGCAGGATTGCGAAAGCAACGATTGCAGCAAGAACTGCTACAACAAAGACAGCAATAACAACTGTTACCGCTACACTCTTATTCAGCATGAACGAATTGTAAATCGTCAGTAAATCATCCGGCAGACCGGAAAGAATATTTACAAGCAGGACAACAGAGATACCGTTTCCAATACCATTCTGTGTGATACGCTCACCGATCCACATCAGAAATGCACTGCCCGCGGTTAAACAGAACACTGCGGAAGGAACATTAAACCATGCCTCTTCCAGAAACAGTCCCCTGTTACCAAAACCAATTGACATTGCGGTAGCCTGGATCAGCGCCAGAATTACTGTCACATATCTTGTGAGTTCCTGGATCTTCTTACGTCCTTCCTGACCGCCTTTCTGCAGCTCTTCAAGCTTCGGAATTGCAATCGTCAGAAGCTGAACGATAATTGAAGATGTAATGTATGGAGAAATACCCAGTGCAAGTACCGAGAAGTTCTCGTAAGAACCACCCGATACAGCACTTAAGAAGTTAAACGCATCTCCAGCTTTCAGCTTGCTCCAGAAGTCGCCCATCTTGCTGGGATCGGTTCCCGGAACAGGAAGCTGCGATCCAAAACGAATCACCAGGATCATTAAGAATGTGAACAGGAGTCTGTTACGAATGTCCTTCACTCTTAATGCATTCTGAAGCGTTTTAATCATTAGATCACCTCAACGTTTCCACCAGCAGCTTCAATCTTAGCCTTTGCACCTTCACTGCATGCATCAACCTTAACAGTCAGCTTCGTGGTAATGTCTCCGTTTCCAAGGATCTTAACGCCATCGCGCGGGTTCTTAACGATACCGCACTCGATCAGAGTCTCTACAGTTACAACTGCGCCATCTTCAAAGCGCTCCAGTGCAGATACGTTGATACCTACAATGGTCTTAGAATTTCTGTTAGTGAAGCCTCTCTTCGGGATTCTTCTGTACAGAGGCATCTGTCCGCCCTCGAAACCAACTCTCGGAGCTCCGGAACGTGCTTTCTGTCCCTTATGTCCCTTACCAGCGGTCTTTCCATTTCCTGAACCGTGTCCGCGACCTCTTCTAAAGCTATCGCTGTGAACGGAACCCTCTGCCGGGGTTAAATTAGATAAGTCCATTATCGCACCTCCTGATTAGATTTCCTCTACTTTTACTAAATGCTTAACGTGCCAGATCATTCCTCTGACTGCCTCGTTGTCCGGTAATTCTACGGACTTGTATACCTTATGAAGTCCAAGAGCCTCAACAGTTGCTCTATGCTTCGGGATTGCACCGATCGGGGACTTCACCAATGTTACCTTTAACTTATCTGCCATTGTTTTATCCCTCCTTAGTTAAGCTCTTCTACGCTCTTACCACGAAGCTTAGCAACCTCTTCCGGAGTCTTCATTGCGGACAGACCCTGCAGAGTTGCCATAACAACGTTGGTCTTGTTGCTGGAACCAAGAGACTTGGTACGGATGTTCTTAACACCTGCAAGCTCCAGTACGGAACGTGCCGGACCACCTGCGATGATACCAGTACCATCCGGAGACTTCTTCAGAAGAACGGAAGCACTGCCGTACTTACCAACAAAGTCATGCGGAATTGTCTTGATCTCATCAAGCGGAATACTGATTAAGTTCTTCTCAGCAGCCTGCTTACCCTTACGGATTGCCTCCGGAACCTCAGCAGCCTTACCGGTACCTACGCCTACATGGCCATTTCTGTCACCAACTACAACCAGTGCAGAAAATCTCATGGTACGACCACCCTTAACAGTCTTGGATACACGCTTGATTGCTACTACTGTATCGTCTAACTCGAACTGGCTAGCATCAATGATTGTACGTTTCATGTGTGTTTTCCTCCCTGATTAGAACTGCAGTCCGGCTTCTCTTGCCGCATCTGCCAATGCCTTTACCTTACCCTGATAGATGAATCCGCCTCTGTCATATACAACAGAAGTGATTCCAGCTTCAAGAGCCTTCTTAGCGATTACAGTTCCTAAATATGCAGCTGCTGCTACATCGTTGGTCTTCTCTAATTCAGCCTTAACGTCTTTCTGAAGAGTAGAAGCTGCCACTAAGGTCTTACCAACTGTATCATCGATAATCTGAGCATACATGTGGTTGTTGCTTCTGAATACAGCAAGGCGAGGTCTTTCTGGAGTTCCAACAATATGTCTGCGCATTCTTCTATGCTTTTCTTTACGAACATTAGCTCTGGATACCTTACTAACCATCTTATCTCACTCTCCTTATTATTTCTTACCGGTCTTACCAACCTTACGTCTGATAACCTCATCCGCATACTTGATACCCTTGCCCTTATACGGCTCCGGCAATCTCTTTGTACGCAGCTCAGCAGCAAACTGGCCAACCTTCTCCTTATCGATACCCTTGATGATGATCTTGTTCTGACCATCCATAGCGGTCTCGATGCCTTCCGGATCTTCAACTTCAACTGTGTGAGAATATCCAAGGTTCAGTACAAGCTTCTTACCCTGCTTTGCACCTCTGTAACCAACACCATTGATCTCCAGAACTTTCTGATAGCCGGTGCTTACACCGATTACCATGTTGTTGATCAGGGTTCTGGTAAGTCCGTGCAGAGACTTTTCTTTCTTCTGATCATTCGGTCTTGTAACAACAACCGTGTTGCCCTCAACCTTAATGCTCATCTCAGGAGCCAGAACTCTCTCAAGAGTTCCCTTCGGTCCCTTTACAGTCACTTTATTATTTTCTGCTACCTCAACAGTTACACCTGCAGGGATAGCGATCGGCATTCTTCCAATACGTGACATGCCCATACCTCCTATTATTTCAATAGTCTTATCTATTATTTTGCAGAACAGTCTGCTGCAGTCAGAACTGACTGTCAGCACTTATTCTCACGAAAATTGCGCTCTTCGGATTACCAAACGAACGCTAATACTTCTCCGCCTACATTAAGCTTTCTAGCTTCCTTGTCAGTCATTACACCCTTGTTGGTGGAAATGATTGCGATACCAAGTCCGCCCAGTACCTTCGGGAGCTCCTCAGCACCAGCGTAAACACGAAGACCTGGCTTGGAAATTCTCTTTAAACCGGAAATGATCTTTTCGTTCTTGTCCTTACCATACTTTAAGGTAACGCGAATGTCTTTAAAGTTGCCATTCTCAACTAACTCATACTTGCTGATATAACCCTCGTTCAGAAGGATATCTGCGATTGCAACCTTCATCTTGGATGACGGGATATCTACTGTATCATGCTTTGCAGTATTTGCATTACGAATTCTTGTAAGCATATCTGCGATCGGATCGCTCATTGCCATTGAAGTGTTCCTCCTTATCAAATCTCATATGGACTGCGCCGGCGCTGTGTGAACCGGTTCCGTTCCCAAAACCCATACTTTTCGCGGGTTTTTCCCGATACTTCGTAACCAGTGGCATCTGTAAGCACAGATACCTGTTCACAGCGGCCTTATTCACACTCGTCCAGTCAGTCTTACCAGCTTGCTTTCTTAACTCCCGGGATCTCACCCTTGTATGCCAGCTCACGGAAGCAAATTCTGCAAATTCCGTACTTTCTTAAATAAGCATGCGGACGTCCACAGATTCTGCAACGGGTATATTCCTGTGTAGAAAACTTTGCCTTGCGTGACTGCTTAATCTTCATAGAAGTCTTTGCCATGGAAATCTCCTCCTAATTATGCTCTGCTGTCAGAAGCCTGACAGCCTGCGCACGCATATCGTGCTCTATCTTACTTTACAAACGGCATGTTGAACAAACTTAACAGGTAACGTGCTTCCTCATCGGTCTTAGCGGTAGTTACGAAGATAATGTCCATACCTCTTGTCTTGTCAACCTTATCGTACTCGATTTCCGGGAAAATCAGCTGCTCCTTGATACCCAGAGCGTAGTTTCCTCTTCCATCGAAGGAATTTGCACTAACGCCTCTGAAGTCACGTACACGCGGCAGAGCCAGATTGATCAGGCGATCTGCGAACTCGTACATCTTGTCTCCACGAAGAGTAGTCTTGCAGCCGATAGCCATTCCTTCTCTGATCTTGAAGTTAGCAACAGACTTCTTAGCCTTGGTGGTAACTGCCTTCTGTCCGGTAATGGTCTCCATTTCCTTTACTGCAACGTCAAGAAGCTTTGCATTCTCCTTAGCCTCTCCAACGCCCATGTTAACTACGATCTTATCCAGCTTCGGTACTTCCATGATATTCTTGTAACCGAACTTCTTGATCATTGCGCTAACAACTTCGTTCTGATAAAACTCTTTTAATCTTGCGCTCATGTGTTTACCTCCTCTCCGAATTAGTCGATTGCCTCGCCGGTCTTCTTGTTGATACGAACCTTCTTGCCGTCTACAACTGCGAATCCAACTCTTACAGCCTCGCCCTTAGCAGAATACATTACATTGGAGATATCGATCGGAGCTTCCTTCTCAATGATACCGCCCTGCTGGTTTGCTGCGCTCGGCTTAGCGTGCTTGGTAACCATGTTGATACCCTCAACCACAACCTTGTGATTCTTGATATCTACGGAGAGAACCTTGCCCTCTTTTTCCTTATCCTTGCCGGCGATAACCTTAACGGTATCGCCCTTCTTAATCTTGTTTGCCACGATGCTTCCTCCTTATAATACTTCCGGAGCCAGAGATACAATCTTCATGAACTGCTTCTCTCTCAATTCTCTTGCAACCGGTCCAAAAATACGTGTTCCTCTTGGAGTCTTATCATCCTTGATGATAACTGCTGCATTCTCATCAAACTTAATATAAGAACCGTCCTTACGGTGTGCACCCTTAACGGTACGAACAACTACAGCCTTAACTACGTCGCCCTTCTTAACAACGCCGCCCGGTGTTGCATCTTTAACAGAAGCTACGATGATGTCGCCGATGTTCGCATATCTTCTAGTAGATCCGCCCATAACACGGATGCAAAGAAGCTCCTTTGCGCCGGTGTTATCAGCAACCTTTAATCTGGTTTCCTGCTGAACCATGTCTTACTCCTTTCGTCCCGAATCACTTCAGGCACTCTTAATCAAATGAACTTTGAAACTCGTAAAAACATTATTTTGCGCGCTCGATAACCTCAACCAGTCTCCATCTCTTGTCCTTGGACAGCGGTCTGGTCTCCATAACCTTAACGGTATCACCGATATTGCAGGTGTTTTCCTCGTCATGAGCCTTCAGCTTGTAGGTTCTCTTAACGATCTTACCGATTACCGGATGCTTTACGTTATCCTGAACAGCAACTACGATAGTCTTGTCCATCTTATTGCTGACTACTTTACCTGTACGGGTTTTTCTCAGATTTCTTTCCACAACCAATACTCCTCTCTATCTTACTTAGACTGAGCAGCCAAAACAGTCTGAATTCTTGCGATGTTCTTGCGAACCTCTTTAATTCTGCTTGTGTTGTCCAACTGGTTGGTTGCATTCTGGAATCTCAGGTTAAAAAGTTCCTTCTTAGCAGCTACTAATTCTTCATTTAATTCTGCAGCTGATTTCGCTCTCAAATCTTCTACATACTTATTAATTTTCACTGTTATCACCGCCTTCTAAGTCTGCCTTGGAAACGATCTTACACTTCAGAGGCAACTTATGAGTTGCAAGGCGAAGTGCTTCCTTTGCAGTTGCTTCATCAACACCGGAAATCTCGAACATTACACGACCCGGCTTAACTACTGCTACCCAGTACTCCAGGGAGCCCTTACCGGAACCCATACGGGTCTCAGCAGGCTTTGCTGTTACCGGCTTATCCGGGAAAATCTTAATAAATACTTTACCGCCACGCTTGATGTAACGGGTCATAGCGACACGGGCTGCCTCAATCTGGTTGGACTTTACCCAAGCCGGCTCCATAGCAACGATACCATACTCACCGTAGCAAAGTGTATTACCTCTCTGCGCCTTACCAGCCATGGATCCACGGAACTGCTTACGACGCTTCACTCTTTTTGGCATTAACATAGTTATTTATCGCTCCCTTCCTTATTGGACTTGGTCGGAAGGACCTCACCCTTGTAGATCCAAACCTTAACACCAACCTTACCGTAAGTGGTGTTTGCTTCTGCGAAACCGTAATCGATATCAGCTCTCAGGGTCTGCAGCGGGATGGTTCCCTCACTGTAGCTCTCGGAACGAGCGATATCAGCACCGCCCAGACGGCCGGAGCAGCAGGTCTTGATACCAAGAGCACCAGACTTCATTGCTCTGCCCATTACAGACTTCATTGCTCTACGGAAGGAAATACGATTCTCAAGCTGTGCTGCGATGTTCTCTGCTACCAGCTGAGCATCCTTATCCGGTCTCTTAACTTCCTTGATGTCTACGAACAGCTTCTTGGTTGTCAGCTTTACAACTTCAGCCTTCAGCTTTTCGATCTCTGCGCCGCCCTTACCGATTACGATACCCGGCTTTGCAGTGTAGATGATAACCTTAACGCGGTCAGATGCACGCTCGATATCAATCTTGCTCACACCAGCGTTGTATAACTTCTTCTTTAAGAACTTTCTGATATTGTAATCTTCTACAAGATTATCCGCGAAATCAGCTTCGGCATACCACTTGGAATTCCAGTCTTTGATAATGCCGACTCTCATGCCGTGAGGATTAACTTTCTGTCCCATAGTGCCCTCCTAATTACTTTTCGTTCAGAACAACAGTGATGTGGCTCATTCTCTTCAGGATACGATAAGCTCTGCCCTGTGCTCTTGGTTTGATTCTCTTCATGGTCGGAGCCTGGTTTGCGTAGCACTCTTCTACGTACAGGTTCTCAGCCTTCATACCGTTGTTGTTCTCTGCGTTGGCAACAGCGGACTCTAACAGCTTCTTAACTAAGCTGGAAGCATATCTGGGATTGTAGGTTACAATACCGATAGCGGTTGCAACATCCTTGCCTCTAATGGCATCTAATACGAAACAAGCCTTCTGAACAGAAACTCTTGCATAAGACAGGGTAGCGGACGGGCGCTTGTCCTGACGCTCCTCGTTTCTTGCTCTCTTAATCTGGGATCTATGTCCTTTTGCCATGGCTTGTTACCTCCTTTCAAATATTGTCCGAATTATCTCTTGGATTTCTTGTCGTCCTTACCGTGACCTCTGAAGGTTCTGGTAGCAACGAATTCACCCAGCTTATGACCTACCATATCCTCGGTAAGATATACCGGAACATGCTTTCTTCCGTCATGCACTGCAATTGTATGTCCAACCATTTCCGGGAAGATGGTAGAACGGCGAGACCATGTCTTGATCACAGTCTTCTGACCGGAAGCATTAAGCGCTTCTACCTTCTTCATTAAATGTCCATCGACAAATGGTCCTTTCTTTAATGAGCGAGCCATAGGTTCTAACCTCCTTATAACGAATCAAATGTGTTTCGGCGAAGCTTATTTTGCAAGCTTTCCGTCTCTTCTTCTTACGATCAACTTTGTGGATGCCTTCTTGTTCTTTCTGGTCTTCAGGCCAAGAGCAGGCTTGCCCCAAGGTGTGGATGGACCCGGACGGCCGATTCCATTCTTACCTTCACCACCACCGTGCGGATGGTCATTCGGGTTCATTACAGCACCACGAACGGTCGGGCGGATACCCATGTGACGCTTACGTCCAGCCTTACCAATATTTACAAGTGCATGCTCACCGTTACCTACAACACCGATTGTTGCGCGGCAGTTGATCGGAACCATTCTCATCTCACCAGACGGAAGTCTCAGAGTAGCATACTTGCCTTCCTTAGCCATCAGCTGTGCAGCAACACCAGCGGAACGAACCAGCTGAGCGCCAGCGCCCGGATAAAGCTCTACACAGTGAATCTCGGTACCAACCGGGATGTTTGCTAACGGCATGCAGTTACCAACCTTAGCCTCTGCCTGCTCGCCATTCATGATCTTCATGCCTACTGCCAGACCCTGCGGAGCCAGGATGTATGCCTTCTGACCATCTGCATAACAGATAAGTGCGATATTAGCGGTTCTGTTCGGATCGTATTCGATAGCGATAACAGTTGCCGGAATATTGTCTTTATTTCTCTTAAAATCAATGATTCTATACTTTCTTCTGGAACCACCGCCGTGATGTCTGACAGTGATCTTACCCTGATTGTTACGTCCGGAGTTCTTCTTCAGAGATACGGTCAGGGACTTCTCAGGAGTAGTCTTGGTGATCTCTGCAAAATCCAGTCCGGTCATATTTCTTCTGGACGGTGTATATGGGGTATAAGTTTTAATTCCCATTTCAATTCTCCTTTACTGCATTTATTGTCACGCTTGTGTGCGTTTAATCGCAGGAACCGGTCAAACCGGCTGCTGCTTACAGGCCGGCAAATACCTCGATCTCTGCGCTGTCAGCGGTCAGAGTTACAATTGCCTTCTTAACCTTTGCGGTAGTACCCTCGGTTCTGCCTCTTCTCTTTGCCTTACCAGGCTGGTTCATGGTATTAACCTTTGCAACCTTGGTTCCCGGGAACATCTTTTCAACTGCCTCAGCGATCATCGGCTTTGTTGCTTCCGGATTTACCTGGAAGGTATACTTCTTATCAGCCATGATGTCCATGCTCTTCTCTGTAACAACCGGCTTTAAAATCACATCATAGTACTTAATATCAGCCATTACGCATAGACCTCCTCAATCTTCTCAACAGCTGCCTTCGTGGTAACAACAGTGTTGTACTTCAGAATATCGTAAACATTGATGGTGTTGGTCAGAGCAGTCTTAACACCCTCTACGTTGCGGGCAGACAGAACTACATTCTGATCATTCTCAGCCAGAACAACCAGTGCCTTGGCAACCTTCAGATTGTTCATAACCTCAACAAACTTCTTTGTCTTAATCTCATCAAACTTCAGCTCATCCAGAACAATGAACTTGTTCTCCTGAACCTTGCTGGTCAGAACGGACTTCAGAGCGATTCTCTTTTCCTTCTTGTTCAGCTTAACAGTGTAATCTCTCGGTACCGGAGCGAATACTACGCCGCCGCCTGTCCACTGCGGAGCTCTTGTTGAACCCTGTCTTGCATGACCGGTTCCCTTCTGTCTCCAGGGCTTTCTTCCGCCTCCGCTTACTTCGGAACGGGTCTTTGCCTTCTGAGTTCCCTGACGATTTGCTGCCAGGATAGCAGTGACTGCCATCTTCACCAGATGCTCGTTGACTTCTACGCCGAAAATACTGTCGTTCAGCTCGATTGCGCCAACTTCTGCACCCTGCATATTATAAACAGCTACATTAGCCATTGTTTGGTTCCTCCTTCCAATCTGTAAAAGCTTACTGAGCCTTTACTGAATACTTCAGTGTTACTAATGACTTCTTCGGTCCTGGTACAGCACCCTTAACAAGGATCAGGTTGTTCTCAGCATCAACCTTAACGATCTCAAGGTTCTGGATTGTTACCTTTACAGCACCCATGTGACCCGGCATATGCTTACCCTTGAATACGCGTCCTGGTGTTGTTGCGGAACCGTTGGAACCTGCATGGCGATGATACTTGGAACCATGAGTCATCGGTCCTCTGGACTGTCCGTGTCTCTTAATAGCACCCTGGAAACCTTTTCCCTTGGAGATTGCGGTAGCGTCAACCTTCTCACCAGCGGAGAAAACGTCTGCCTTAATCTCATCCTTTACTGAGTAGCTCTCAGCATTGTCCAGCTTCAGCTCTCTTACATATCTCTTGTAAGAAACGCCAGCCTTGTCAAAATGTCCTTTCTCCGGCTTGTTAACAAGCTTCTCGCGCTTATCAACGAAACCAACCTGTACTGCACTGTATCCGTCATTCTCAACGGTCTTAACCTGTGTTACAACACAAGGACCAGCCTGCAGCACGGTAACCGGAACCAGCAGACCCTTTTCATCGAAGATCTGTGTCATTCCGACCTTTGTTGCCAAAATTGCCTTCTTCATCCTAATTACCTCCTGTGAATCTACAGCGGATTGGGAATTCCCCAATCATCCTAGAACCGTGGACATAAGTGGAACAAATCTTTTAGCTTTGTTGCTTCTATATCAACGTAATTCCGGACATACTATTTTTTGTGCCCCTTGGGGCTATTTTAACAGATCAGCTTTGCTGTTTCTGTTAATCGCGGTTATTACTTATTCTTCATCTTGATGTCGATATAAACACCGGCCGGCATCTCCAGACGGGACAGGGAATCAACTGTCTTCTGGGTCGGAGCGATGATATCGATCAGTCTCTTGTGAGTTCTCTGCTCGAACTGCTCTCTGGAGTCCTTGTACTTGTGTACAGCTCTCAGAATAGTAACTACCTCTTTCTTAGTCGGCATCGG
The DNA here is from genome assembly GCA_017472605.1 of Lachnospiraceae bacterium. Taxonomy (GTDB): domain Bacteria; phylum Bacillota; class Clostridia; order Lachnospirales; family Lachnospiraceae; genus Anthropogastromicrobium. The sequence continues at coordinate 32,793 of JAFUPV010000023.1, read as the reverse complement.
AACCGGTCCGCTTACCTTGGAGCCTGTCTTCTTAACAGTCTCAACGATCTTTGCGGCAGACTGATCAACCAGCTGATGATCGTATGCCTTTAATGTGATTCTCATAACTTGACTTGCCATAAAAAAAGCCGCCTCCTTTTCGCACTTTAACCAAGTACGACAAGTGGTGACTGTACACTAACCCGTGTGTGTCATAAAACCCACACAGTCCGTTTCTACTTCTCTTGTTTGCTGTCTGTAGATGTTTCCTTGTATACAGTGACTTGTCGCCAGTTTCCTAACTTGACATTCGCTCCACGGAAAACCCGTCATTACTTGTGACGGCAACCTCTCGCTTCATCGCTATCATGTCACAGCGTGAATTATTATACTTCATGCATGCAAAAAAATCAAGTACTTTTTCATATTTTTTTCGTTTTTTTCATTTTCCAGAAAGAATGACAAAACACAGGACTTTCAGCCGTCTGTTTTTGTCACTCTTTCCCAAAACGTTTCGCTTTATCCGCCCGCTCTCAGAGCCGGACAGCCTTTCCCTTTGACACCGAATACAGATATACTTCATCTACCGTTCTGCCGCTCATCTTCTCGAGAGCCATCTGATAATACTGAAGCTGCACCCGATATCTGACCGCCAGTTTCTCTTCCCAGTTCTCTCCCGTCATCCGGTCTGTTTTATAGTCGTAGAGAATCCATTTTCCATCCTCCTCGAACCAGGCATCAATAATTCCCTGGATTTTCACATAACCATCTCTGCCGATTCTTGCCTGCGGATTCATCTGTGACGCAGCAACACCAAGGCAGAACGGTGATTCCGAATGGAAGGTTCCGTTCTTCCGTGCCCGCAGGGCGCGCAGTCCCAGATCCGACCGGTAAAACCGTTCCAGATCACCGATCCGCACTGTTTTTGCTTCCCGTTCCGTGATGATTTGTTTCTCAACAAGCGCCTGGAACTGCTCCTGAAGCGATTTTTCACTGCAGGGATCCAGATGCTCAAACAGATAGTGGTAAAGAGTTCCCCGTTCATTGGCCGGGAGGCTTTCCTCCCCGCGCAGAAACCGCGGCAGAATCTCATCCGTCTTTCCTCCCTCCAGTCCGTCCTGCGGCACATATTCCAGCGCCCCGTCTTCTTTCATCAGATACAGAGGTTCTTCTTCCTGCTCCTCGATCGCCCGCTTCTTAATCTCCGATACCGACAAAGAAGCCGGAAGCCGGTACATGTCATCGTAACAATAGTCATAGGACGCGCGCTGCCTGATTCTCCGGCTCAGTTCTTCCTCCCCGTCCAGCACCTGTGTCCCGGCATCCCGGATCTGTTCCCGGTACCAGGCTGCATCAAGACGTCTCGCTGTTTCCGCCGTTTCCAGCTCCCCTATGGTAAGCAGATCAACCTCCAGGCGGGCACTGCTGCGGTAGCAGGGGCCGGAAAACGGAGCAGAAAGACCAATCCTGCGGTAAACCGCATCAAAACAGTCGTTCTTCGCCATCACCGGCACAATCCAATCCAGATAGCTTCCCGCAGAAGACAGTTCCAGCCATGACAGCTCCCTGCAGTCCGTCCGAAGCATGGAAAGCCGTTTCTGCAGCCAGTCGTACAGTGATTTCTTTGCCCCTGTCATGATCAGCACTTCCTTCGCTCTCGTCATCGCAACATAGAGCACGCGAAGCTCTTCTCCCAGGTTATCCAGCGTAATCTCACGCGCCAGCGCCCGTTTCATAGCAGTAGGCGCAATCGTTCTTTCTTCTATATTAATTGCATCTGCACCGATTCCGTAATCGGGGTGAAGAATCACAGACTGTCTGGAATCCTGCTGATTAAAGCTTTTTCCCAGACCAGCCACAATGACAATCGGAAATTCCAGACCTTTGCTTTTATGAATGCTCATGATCCGTACCGCATTGCTGCTTCCCCCTTCGGTGGCTTCCGGGTAGTCAACGGAATATGTTTTCAGTTTTTCCAGATAGCGCACAAACTGAAAGACACCCTGGTAGCTGGTTGCCTCAAACCGCTCCGCTTTCTCCAGAAGCATGTCCAGATTTGCTTTTCTTCGCGCGCCGCCCGGCATTGCGCAAACATAGTTGTAGTAGCCGCTTTCTTCCATCACATAAGCCACCAGCTCGTGAAGCGGAAGATAGCCGCTCTTTATCCGATAATCCTCCAGACGGATCAGGAAGCGGCTGATTCGTCGGCCAAGTTCCTCCTGCGGATGCGCCGCCCGGTATGCAAGAAGCACACCATAGAGCCCATCCTCAGAAGCATCCTGTGCTCCCAGACGAATCCGGGCCAGTTCCTCGCTGGAAAAACCTCCAATTGCCGAATGGAGAACGCCGGCAAGGGGAATATCCTGGATCGGATTATTGATGATCTGAAGCAGATTCAGAACGGTCTGAACCTCCAGCGCAGAAAAGTACCCGGTTCCCGACTCTGCCACTGAAGGAATGCCCCGCGACGCAAGCACAGGAAGAAAATCCTCAGCCCATCCGCTGATTGTCCGCAGCAGAATGGTGATATCCCGGTACTGTGCAGTCCGGTAACATCCCTGCTCCGGATCCCACACCTGTTTCCCGTTGTCTTTGTCTGTCAGCTTCCGGATCTCCTCCGCAATCAGGACTGCCTCCCACTCTCTCGTATTATAGCGGACCGGACTGCCGCTGCTGTCATCTTTTCCAGCTTCCTCCTCTGCACCATTGCCGTTTTGGTCCTCTTCTGCTTCCGGCGCCGATTCTGTATCCAGCAGAAGCAGGCGCACCGGACCTCCCACATCCCGTTCTGTCTCTTCAAACTTCATTCCCGGATGAAGAGCAGCCGCATCATCATATTCCACATTTCCAAGGCTCATGTGCATGATCTGATAAAAGAAATAGTTCACGCCCTCCAGAACCGTCTCACGGCTTCTGAAATTCTGATGGAGCTCGATTTTCTGATGATCACTGTCGCAGGACGTAAAGGTCTGGTACTTTTCCATGAACAGCTCCGGTCTGGCAAGACGGAACCGGTAAATGCTCTGCTTGACATCACCTACCATGAAACAGTTCGGATGACCGGTTCTCTCTCTTGAGATGCTGGTCAGGATCAGCTCCTGGACATAGTTGCTGTCCTGATACTCATCAATCATAATCTCTTCGAAGCGGGCTGCATATTCCTCTGCAGCAGCTGTCGGCCGCTCTCCGTTTTCTGTCTCTTCGGAAAGAACCGCAAGCGCCAGGTGCTCCAGATCGTGAAAATCGACCAGGTTTCGTTTTCTCTTCGCATCTGAGTACCGGTCAATGAACTGATCGGTCAGACGGATCAGAATCCCCGCATGCCTGCCTGCCAGCAGATGAAGCGAAAGAAGCGTCTCCGGATCCTGTTCCAGCTGCTGCTCCAGCAGTTTCTCCAGCCCGTCCTTCACCTGTTTTCTCTGCTCCCAGAGGCGGTTCGCCTTCTCCTCGTCATATGTGTCTGACTTTTTCCGCCTGGGCTTCTTTCCATATCGCAGGCTGCTCAGCCCATTTCGCAGACTCTCATAACCGGTCAATCCGGCAGCTGCTTCCAACTGCTGCACTTCCTCCCGGATCACAGTCACATATTCATCCATGTCGCCTTCTTCTTCGCAGGCTGCAAGTGTCCGTTTCAGAAGCTCCAGCAGCTCCTGCACCGTCCGGATTGCCCGGCTGCAGATCCCCCTCATCCAGGCCGTCTGCTCCAGCTCTTCAAACGACGTTACCTCATAGGCACGCATACACTGCTTCAGCCATGTATGGGGACGGGGATTGGCCATGGCAAATTCATAGAGCTGAAGGATCAGCCCGGGCGCTTTGCCGTCATCCTTTCCCGGATTATAGGCATCCCAGAAATTCAGAAACTCCGGGTCTGCCTCCTGATACTTTTCTTCAATCAGTTCCTGAAGGACATCTTCACGCAGCAGGCGAAGCTCTCCCTCATCCCCGATGCGGAAGGACGGATCCAGATCGATCCGGTGAAACTGTTCCCGGAGCACAGACAGACAGAAGCTGTCAATCGTCGTAATCTTCGCCTGATGGATCAGCGTCTGCTGCCGTTTTAAATGACGGTTAGAGGGATCCTGCTCCAGCCGCTTTTCGATTGCTTTCTGCACCCGCTCCCGCAGCTGAGCCGCCGCCGCATTGGTAAACGTCACCACAAGAAGGCGGTCCACATCAATCGGATGTGAGCCCTCGCTGATCCGCTTCACAATCCGCTCCACCAGCACAGCCGTCTTTCCGCTTCCGGCAGCTGCCGATACCAGCAGGCTCCTGTCCCTCAGATCAATGACCTGCTGCTGTTCCCTGGTCCATGCCACTGCCATCGTCTTCCTCCTCCTTTCCACTCCGTTCGTTCACTTGCCGTTCTTCTTCATCGATTTCCTGCCAGATTTCGTCTTTTGAAAGCTTCTCCAGACGTCGAAAGCAACAGCCTTCTGTCCGAAGCTCAAACGCGCAGATCGACTGATATTCGCACCAGTCGCAGGCAGATCTTCCGCCGTATTCACTGGGCGACGCACTGATTTCACCGGCATACATGGCATCCGCCAGCTGCCCTGCCTTTTTTCTCGCATGCTTCTGGAGCATCTGAAACTGAACACTGCTGGCAGCTGATGCGGTCGCCTTGAGGCCTCCGTCTTTCTTCCGTTCCAGTCCCTTTACCACGGCACCGCCGCGCGGATCAATCCGCTCCACTGCTTCCATATCCGAATTGGTCAGACCGTCCATGCGCAGTTCTTTTAACCGTTCCTGATCCTGTGCCCCCGGATCCTGTCCCATGGCAGACACCAGCGGATCCTTCATGTGATAATAATAAATTCCGGCCGGTACAATCCGCTTATCCGGATAACGGCGTTTCTCCATCTCCATGACCGCTTCCAGATACAGAAGCAGCTGCAGCTGCAGACCATGGTACACACGTCCCAGATCAAAAGGAAGCTGGCCCGATTTATAGTCAATGATTTTTACATAGACGGAATCATCCGTCTCACTGATATCAATGCGGTCAATCCGTCCCTGCAGCGCCAGCGTCAGTCCGTCTTTCAGCGGCAGATGAATTGCGTTTCCATAGCTCTCCGAGAACACATACTCATCATAAAACCGCTGATACGAGCCCTCTTTCCACTGTTCGCCAAGCGCCCACAGTGTCCTGTCTGTCATCCGTGTAATCCGCTGCTTTGCATAGCGGCTTCTCGCGCTGCTTTCAAACACCGGATTTCCGCTTGCCTGCAGCGCCGCCTCCACACACTCTGCGGCCATCCTCGCCCGCTCTGTCCCGGTCAGTTTGCGCCAGTCCAGACGTTCTTCTTTCAGCCGATGAAAGAAGCCGCTGACCGCCCGGTGGAACACGGTACCATAGTCAGCCGCCTGCAGTTCATGACGGCGTCTCGGTGCCAGTTTCAGTCCATAAGTCAGAAAATGAGCATAGGCGCAGCCTGCATACTGCTCCAGTCTTGTCACATGATTCTCTTTCCGGATATCAAAAAGAGCACCGGCAATCTCCCGGTCCAGCTTCTCCGTTTTCCAGGAATAGAACAGCGCATCCATCACCTGCTCCAGACATTCCTGAAATTCCTCCTGATCCAGATAATGGCGGTACAGCGGCCGCCACCACTGCGGCTCTTCTCCGTCCAGATATGCCCGAAGACCAGAGATCAGCAGTTCCAGCCCATCTTCCGCTCCGATCAGCCCATCCAGTCCCGGAAACTGATCCTCTGCGCGCAAAAGAACAGCAGACGGAAAGATCCGTTTCAGCTCCCCGATCAGATAGGACGGACGAATCTCCTTTCCTTCCCTGTTCTGCTCGCTGAAGGTAACAATCAGCTGTTTCGTCGCTTTTGTCATCATCAGATACAGATATTCCTGCTGGAAAAAAGCTTCCTCTCTGGCTGTCGGAAGCAGTTCCATTCCCGCTTCCTTCAGCGCCTCACGGTCATAATCATTTAAGATTCCTCCCGGCACCGATTCCTTTGGCAGCACCTTGTCATTGGCTCCGATCAGAAAAAGCGCCTTCACCGGCGTAAGCCTGGTACGAACCAGATCGCCGACCACCACACGGTCAAAGGTAACCGGGATGAAGCCGACTTTCAGCCCTTCAAAGCCGCTGTGAAGCGTATCAATCAGAACCTGAGGCTTCAACTCTTCTTCTCCCATCAGCTGCACGATCTGATCAAACAAATCCATTACCTTCTGATACGCCTGACGATACTCGCTCTGACGGACAAAATCTCCCTGTTCCTCAAACCGCTCCATCCAGCGTTCCATTCCTGCCTGCGCGTTAATGTCCTGAAGGAAACGGACAAGTGCCTCAATCCCTTCCCGGACAACCACCATTCTTCCTCTTGTCAGCTTGCCACTGCCGTCAGCCAAACGTCGTTCTCCCTTCCAGATTTCCTGCAGTGCCGACAGCTTCTCACAGACCTCCACGCGAAGTCCGTTAATCTCATTAAGCCGTTCGGAAGAGATGTTTCCGTAGAGCCAGGGCCACATCTCATTCCAGCGTTTTTTCCCCTCCACGCCGCTGGCAACCAGATAGTTGTCCAGAATGTCCACACGCTCCCGGTCCATGGGAAACAGCGGATTGCGCAGAAGAGCCATGACAGAAGGATAACTCATGTTCTCCTCAAGAACGTCCAGAACCTCTTCAATCAGCTCCGCCAGCGGGTTGTTTTCCAGTTTTTTCTTCTCATCCAGGAAATACGGCACACCAGCTTTCGTCAGCGCTGCCGTTACCGTGCTTCCATAGACAGAAAGATCGCCTGTGATCACAGCCATGTCACTGTAGCGATAGCCCTCCTCCCGCACAAGACGAAGCATCTCGCGCAGAACATAGCTCACCTCCTGCGCCGGATTCTTTGCCCGGATCAGCCGCAGATTCTGTGTCCCGGCCTCCCACAAAACAGCCGGATACCGAAACAGATGACGTTCCAGATGACGGATTTCTTCGCTGACCGGAAGTACTTTCAGCCCGGCAAAGGAGGCCTGCCTGCAGGTCAGTCCATGCGCCTTTGCCATCGCTGAAAACGATCTGCAGGTGCTCTCTGCCATGGGAAACAGATCACTTTGCAGATCATCGCCCATAGTCACTGCCAGGATCATCCCCGGACAGCTGATCATCAGCTGTTCCAGAACCTGATACTGATACTGCTTAAAGCTGGTAAATCCGTAGACGATGATGTGGCTGCTTCGAAGGCGCTTCGACTCCTGTACATGCTTCGTGAGCACCCACAGAAGTTCCTCCGCCGTCATGTAGCTTTCTCCCAGCTGCCTTGAAAACTCCAGATAGAGGCGATAGATGTCTTCCATCTTCCGTTTCAGCATGTGGCTTCCCTGAAGCGTCAAAAGTACCTGCTCCATCCGGTCCGTCCGCACACCGCACATGGCCAGCTCATTAATGACGCGTTTCAGCTCTTCAATAAAGCCCCGTCCCGCCAGATTCCTGCCAAACGCAGGCAGTTCCTGCTTCATCTCTTCCGCAAGACGGCGCAGAATCATGGACTTTCCCACATCATCCAGCAGATTGGTCATTGGAATCTCCAGTTCCTCCATGACATCTCTCGCCAGGCTGGTAAAGCTGACAACCTCGATGTTTCCGATGACATGCCGTGGGTGGGCTTCAATCAGCTCACGCTGAACCTGCAGCGTTGCCTGTTCCGGAACAAGATACAGATAGCGCAGCTGTGGATTTTTATCCGCCTCCCGGAATATCATCTGATGCAGACAGTCATTTTGATTGGTGATTGCCGAATTTCGGCAGATTAATACGGACATCTTCTCACTTCCTTCTAATTATATGTTCGTGATAACGAAAAGACCAGAGAATTTCTCTCTGGTCCTGGATTCTCTCTATCTGTTATACCACATTTCTTCAGCCGAGTAAAGAGACAGCAATTGTCAGGATGAACAGGAAGCCGAAATTAAATGTGGAGAAAAGTGCCACATAGTAGCCGGTCTTTCCCGGGTTGTGGCTGGTGTACTCGCGGAAGGTAATCAGGCTGGCAAGAGACGCAATCAGTGTTCCCACGCCGCCGATGTTTACGCCCCAGAGGAGCTGGCGGTAATCGTCAGTGAACTGGGACAGAAGAATTGCAGACGGCACATTGCTGATGAACTGGCAGGAGAAGATGGAAAACAGAAGGGTACTCTTCTCCAGAAGGAAATCAAACAGCTGCTGAACCACATCAATTCTCGCCATGTTTCCGGCAAAAATAAAGAAGGCAACAAAGGTAAGAAGCAGCGGATAATCCACAATCTTTAATGCATGACGGTCCACCACAAAGAGAACAGCCGGAATGATCACCAGACCAAGCTGGTAAGGAATACCGCGGAACACAATGGCAATCGCCAGAGCGAAGAGCATTCCGTAAAGAGCAACTCTCTTGCGGCTGATATGCGTATGGTTATCTACGATCTCAAGCGGTTCCTTTTTCAGGAACATGCAGCAGATCGTGATCAGCACAATCGCGATCACAAAGGGAACAAGCATGATCCTTACAAACTCACCGTTTGGAATGTTGAATTTTGTATACAGGTACAGATTCTGCGGATTGCCGAACGGAGTCAGCATTCCGCCAAGATTGGCCGCGATATTCTGCATGATGAAGGTGAAGGCCATGTACTTCTGCTTTCCTGTGGAATTCGGCACAAAATAGCCGAGAGGAAGAAACGTAAGCAGCGCCATGTCATTTGCGATCAGCATCGATCCAATGAAGGTAATATAGACCAGAGCAAGAACAGACATGCGCACGTTATGAAAATATTTCACAATCTTCTGAGCCATGATGTAGAAGAAATTGATGTCCTTCAGCGCACAGACAACGGCCAGGACACAAAACAGACAGGTCAGCGTCTTAAAATCAAAATAACTAAGATACTGCCTGTCCGGCCTGACAATTAATGAAGTAAGAAACGCTGCCAGAATGGCAACACAGAGTACGACATTTTTTCTTGCAAAGCGCAACGTTTTCACAGAAACTGCCTTCATTTTCTCATCCCCGACTTTCTAAAAATCCGGCAGCATGTCCCTGTCATTCCTCATTCAGCTGCCTTTGGAAGTATAGCACACAGAAAAACAATTGAAAAGATGGACTTTTGACGATTTATGCAAAAACAAAAAGGACTTTTTGGTTAAAAACACCAATCCGTCCTTTTTGCTGCTTTTCGATTACCCCTGCTTTCGATAGCCGAATTCTGAAAATCCTGCTTCAAAAGACTCACAGGGACTGTATGCATAGATACCGACCATTGCGCCTGTAAAACGCTTTCCCATGCAGATTCCCTCATCGCTGAGGTATGTCACACGTTCAAGTGCTGCTGCCGCCGCGCAGTTTCCCTGCCCATCCGAGAGAAGAAACGTCCGTTTCAGATATTCCGTCTCAACGGAAATTGTCAGCTGATCCGAACCGGTTTTCAGTACGGTCGGTTCATGAACAATATCTTCATGACCAATATGCTCTCTGACCGTAACCGTAACAATCCACTCTCCCGGCTGTTCTCCCTTATTAATAGAAGAAACACCACAGCTTACCCAGGTATTTTCATCATAGTAGCAGATTAATCCATATTCTCCCTGCACCTCTGCCAGTTTTGCCTTTGTCCATGCAGTAAAGCAGAAATCCGTCTGTCTCTTCAGCAGAATGTTATGGGCATCTCTGCTGGAAAGCGGCTCCCGATTGCTTGTTAACCAGAGAAATCCGCCATCAAACCGCACAGCATCCGGTTTCATCGGTCTTGGCGAAAGCCATTCTTTGGAGAATTCTCCCCGATCAAACCGCTCCGTCTTCCCATGCTCATCCGCTTCCTTTTTTTCAGAAAACGGAAGATTCGGGCGTTTCTGGATCACACTCGGTCCTTTCAGCCGATTGACCAGCGGCCATCCGTCCGGCGTCCATGTGATTGGATCCAGCGCCGTTTCTCTGCCGAGAACGGTATAGGAATCCTCCACAAGCCGGCCGCACAGATAGGGGATATACCACTCTCCATTCTGGGTATTTACCGGTTTTCCGTGACCGCAGCGCTGGATTCCCGCTTTGCGGTCATGCTGGCGCATGATGGGGTTATAGGGGCATGGCTCGTAAATGCCCATCAGCTCCCTTGAGCGGGAAACTGTGATCCGGTGACCAATCCCAGTCCCCCCCTCTGCCTGAAACAGATAATACCATCCGTCCTTTTTCAGCAGATGGGATCCCTCCGGCGCCCGTTTATTGCTTCCGTAATACAGCAGCTTAGCAGGCGAGATCTGGCGTTTACAGTCCGGGCTTAATTCCAGAATGCGTGCTCCGCGGTTCAGAATCATGTAATGTCTGCCGTTTTCATGAAACAGCGACGGATCAATTCCATCTTCGTCAATGAAAGCCGGTTCGCTGTACGGTCCCTGCGGCTTGTCAGACGAAACGACAATCTGCTTCCGGTACACCGTTTTGTCATCGTTCATGCGGTAGGTCGCCGTGACATAGAACGTCCCGTTGTCATAGGAAATGTCCGGCGCCCAGTATCCCCGTCCACCTTCCAGCTCGTCCAGCCCTGCCCATTCCGGATTGGTGATTGCATGACCGATGATCTCCCAGTTGATCAGATCACGGGAGTGGGAAATCGGGATGCACGGAAAGAACACAAAGGTCGAGTTTACCATGTAATAGTCTTCGCCAACCCGGACAATCGACGGATCCGGATACATGCCGGTACGGATCGGATTCCGGTACATCTCCTCCAGAGGCGCGCCAAGAACATGGCAGAAATAAGCTTCCAGTTCCTGATTTCCCGCCTGATGCGCAATGTCAAGAGGCGTTACCAGGCTGCGGTCTCCGGTATCCGGTGACATTCCAACCCGTTCTACCAGGTACCGGCAAAGCTCAGTATTGCCGGAAGCGGCTCCATAATGCAGGATATTCCGATGGTTCCCATCGGTTATGTCCATGCTGGCCATGGAATACTCGACAATCAACTGAACCAGCTCCAGATTTCCCGTCCCGGCAGCCACAAGAGCCAGCAAAATGCCGTCCTCACTCGTTTCATTGATCATCTTTGGCTCATGAGCCAGAATCTCAGTCACCTGTCTCAGATCTTCCTTCCGTATCGCCTGTTCCAGCTGCTGTTTTGTATATTCACTCATTCCAGTCCCTCCAAAAACAGTCTTAACATCTGCCCTGGTACATAAGCAGACAAAGAGCTGCCACAGATGCGGCAGCTCTCCATTCATCCGGGCCCCTGCCCGATTATTCCCTTTTGATACCTGATCACAGGCCTTCGATCAGCAGATCGCTATAGATTCCGCCAAGTTTCTGCAGCCCCTTTGCCACACAGCCGGCATAGATCACGGCACCTTCCCATTTCAGATGGGTATTGTCCGTCTTGCCGTCCGGATAAGCCGCATACTTTCCCGGTTCCAGATGCATGTACCATTCGGTCGTCTTCTTCGGTCCTGCTTCCTTCATCAGCGCACGGCTCATGCTGTACAGATCAATGAGCGGCACATCCAGCTGCACAGCTGTCTGCTTCATTGCTGCCACATAGTCTGTGTGATGACCAAGATCAAGTCTTCCCTCTTCGTTGAAGCAGCGCCGCTCCAGCGGAGTGATCAGTACCGGATGGGCACCTTTTGTTCTTGCTGCATCGACAAACGTTCCGAGATTTGTCATGAAATCGGAAAATGGGTCGGTATAGCGGGACGGGTCTTCTTTCTTCTCATCATTATGACCAAACTGGATAAACAGGAAGTCACCCTCCGAAATCCGGTCATAAATCGCAGACAGTCTGGATTCATCAATAAAGCTTTTTGTGCTTCGACCATTTACTGCATGGTTCTCTACTGCCACATCCGGCTTCAGGTAAAGAGGCATTGCCTGCCCGATACCAGTCTCCGGAAACGCCAGAATTGTTTTCTGAGCTGCCGTAGAATCTCCGGCCCAATAAATTTTTTTCATAGATTACTCCTTAACAGCGCCGATGTTAACGCCCTTAACGAAATACTTCTGCAGGAACGGATAAAGAATCATAAACGGAAGGATTGCAGTAATAACCGCTGCATTACGAACGGTATTCTCTGTTGCACCGCCGTTTGCTGACGGAAGATCACTTCCGAGAACGATACTTCTCAGCTTCATCTGGAAGTTGTAGAGCTGGTCATTGGTAATGTACAGCTTATAGTTGGTGTAATCATTCCAGTAGGATACCGCAAACATCAGACCGATGGAAGCAAGAGCAGCCTTGGACAGCGGAAGAACCACGCGGAAGAATGTAGCCATTGGTGTACATCCGTCCAGAGTTGCCGCCTCAAACAGGCTCTGCGGAATTCCTTCAAAGAAGTTGCGCATCAGTACCAGATTGTAAACGCTCAGTGCCGGCAGAAGAATTACGCCAAGCAGAGAGTTTGTCAGGTGCAGGCTCTTCATTACCAGATAGGTCGGGATCATACCGCCGCTGAAGATCATGGTGAACAGCAGGAAGTTCGCAAAGAAATTACGTCCCGGCATCTCCCACTGGATCAGAACATATGCACCAAGAGTAGAAATGGTCAGACCAAGGAACGTACCTGCAACCGTTGTCAGCAGGGATACAATCAGCGGACGATACAGCGTCTTATTTGTGAATACACTGATATAACCGTCAAAACCAAATTTCTCCGGAATCAGCTTCATACCATAAGCAGTTCTCAGATCCAGAGAGTCTACCAGAACCTTCCAGATCGGAACAAGGATGATCAGGCAAACGATCACAAAGAGAATGCCATTGATGATGTTGAACGGCTTAATATGAACTTTATCTTTCATTTTTGCTTCTTTACTCATAACGACACCTCCTTATACAATACCGCGGCCTTCGCGGACTTTCTTACTCAGATAGTTACATACCAGCACAAGCGCACAGCCTACCAGAGAACGGAACAGACCGACTGCAGTTGAATAACCGTAGTTGGGGATACCGCTGCCGTTAAAGGTCTGCGCATAGATGTAAGTCTGAAGTACCTGAGCCGTTGACACAACCGCATCATTCTGAAGAACGAATACAGACTCGAACAGGTTCATTACCTTTGCCAGATTCAGGATCAGAACGGTGATGATGGTATTGAGCAGAGCCGGGAAGGTAACATAGCGCATCTTCTTCCAGCGGCCTGCACCGTCAATGGCTGCAGCCTCATACAGTTCCGGATTGATTCCAGACAGGGTTGCCATGAAGATGATCGTTCCCCAACCGGTATCCTTCCAGATATTAATCACGTAGTAAGCAAAACGCCACCACTTAACAGATCCGAGGAAATAAACCTCCGAACCTTTTTCAAGCACACCAATGGAAATAAGGAATGTGTTAACAAGACCCTCTGAAGTCGGAGACAGGATCATGCCCCATACAGATGCAGTTACTACCCATGACATAAAGTGCGGCAGGTAGATGATGGTCTGCGCAAGCTTCTTCAGCTTCAGGTTAATGATCTCATTTAACAGCAGGGACAGGATAACAGCCATACCTGTGTTCAGAAGAAGCTTGATAATACTCAGCTCCAGGGTATTCCAGAACGCTTCCCAGAACTTCGGCATACTGAACATACGCTCAAAGTTATCCATTCCGACAAACGTCGGATCTTTAATACCGTTATACTTGGTAAAGGACAACAGAACGCCAAGCATCGGCATGTAGTAGAACAGAATTCCAAAAATCAGCACCGGCAAAAACATCAGATAGAACCATCTGTATTTGTAAATTCTGGCGCTTAACGGCACTTTGCGCACCGCTACAGAATTATTAACATTTTTCTTTTTCATGTGCTGCGCCTTCCTCCATATTCCGACAAACAGAACTGTGAGTACTCTCACAGTTCTGCTGCCAAAAATTCTTTAATTTTTCAATTCAATTTTGCAAGAATCGTCAAACATTCAGAGAATTACTTCGCATTCAGAGAATCAACGATTTCCTGTGACCAGGCTGCACCGCCGTCAGCCTCGAACTTCTCGTAAGCTTCCTCAACAGTCATGCCATTGGTAACAACCAGAGCAACGATCTCGTTCTTCAGAGTGGTCAGGTCACCGTTGAGCATGCTCATCTCATCGGTAGAAACAACCAGCTGAGCCTGCTTCTTGGTGGAGTTGAACACTTCGGTAGAAATTCTGGACTCTTCCGGAATTGCATCAGCCTTCGGATCGTAATCCAGCGGAGCTACAGCCAGCATCGGATCGATGTGAGCCTTGGTGTACAGAGTTCCCTCTGTCTCAAGGTTCTCAAGCATGTGGAACTCGCCCTCTTCGTAAGTTACGCCAAGAACTTCCTCAGCAGCGGTTGACCAGTGAACACCCTCAACACCGTAGGTCCACAGGAACTGCATGTCGCCGCCATCCAGCATGGTCTCGATGAAGTACTTGAATACGCCTTCCGGATTCTCACATCCCTCAGTGATACACCAGGTCGGAGCTACACGCTCGAAGTAAGCGCCGGTCTCTTCGATTGCCGGAAGAGCGATCAGCTCGCTGTCAACTTCGTTTGCTTCCAGGTTGGTCTTCAGGTTGGTTGCCCATGTTCCTGCCCAGTATGTAAATACGCCGAACTTATCCTCATAGAACTTGTTACGGCAGTCCTTGGTACCGTTGGTCAGGGACTCCTTGTCAATGTAACCAGCCTCGTAAGCATCCTGCAGTCTCTGCAGAGCTTCCTTCATTGCATCCTCAGTGAAACCGTCAACCCAAACGCCTTCCTCGTTCTTGTAGAAGCTCGGGTAAGCATCCTGGTAGAACTCCGGCAGATAGTTTACATACGGAGCCTCGCCGCCGATCAGACCAGCTGCGGATACTGCATAGGTATCGCCGTCAACGCCGTTTCCATCCGGGTCACCGGTGGTGAACGCATTCAGCATGTTCAGGTACTCTTCATAATTTGTCGGTGCTTCCAGACCGCAGTTGTCCAGCCATGCCTTCTTAACGTAGGTAACGCATCCGTTTCCGCGTGTCGGGGAGATACCGTACAGAGCGCCGTCCATTCTCAGACCGTCGATAACGGACTGATCTTCAATTCTTTCCATTAAAGAAGAATTCTCATAAGCCTCAGACATATCCCACAGAACGCCCTCTGCAGCATAACCAGCATAGTAGGTGGAGCTCAGGATGATAACATCCGGCCAGTCTCCGCCAGCCATTGTCTGACCTACTACATCATAGTAAGCATCGTGGTCAGGCTGAATGATCTCAAGATCGATTCCTGTCAGCTCTTCCCATCTTGCCTCGAACTCAGCTCTTCCGTTTGCCTGTGTGAAAACAGTACCGTCTACCATAATAGTAATCTTTTCCGGCTTTTCAACTTCCTCGTCAGCCATTGCAACCATCGGTACAGAGGTAGCAACCATAGCAGCGGTAGCTGCAAGTGCAAGCATTCTTCTCTTTAACATGTTTCATGTCCTCCTTATAACTTGGATGCGGATCTTCGTCTCGTCCGCTCCTGTTGACTCTACTATACTGCACCGCGGTAAAATTTGCAAGTTCCAAATTTTGAATCAGGGAACATATTTTGAGGATGCAAATTTTGAGGTGTCGTTTTTCCTTGATTTTCCTTCCTTTTTTCTCCTCGATTTCTATTGCAGTCAAAAGATTTGCATGGTAAAATAAAGGTATGATTTTCTGATTATTAACTGCCCTGGAGGCAGGAAAGGTTGCCGCTCATGAAACGTTTGCTTTCTTTCTTTCATAAAAAAGATTCCGACAACGGACATCTTTCTTCCATCCTTCTGAGGATGACCGCCAGCTACAGTCTCTTCCTTCTGATCGCTCTGATCCTCGTCCTGATGCTTCTGAACGCAAGGGTCAATCAAAATAAGAATAATTACTGGAATCAGAACTCACTGATTTTTCAGAGCTGTTCCAATCTTCTGGACAGCAACCTCTCCGTCATCGACTCATTTACCAGCGAACTGATCCTCAACGACAGCTTTGTCCGACTGGCCAGATATACGGATACCGACAACTCCATGTACTACCTGACAGCCAGCAATGTCAAAGACAATCTGTCTGCCCAGCTGTTCACGCTGGAGTACCTTCCCGTAAAAGGCTACTACATTTATCTAAGAAACACGAACTATGTTCTTTCCTTAAATACCTTTGAGGAAGAAGACCTTTTCTTCAGTGGAAAGAGAAGCTACATGCAGGAATCGTTCGACGAATGGCGCACGCTGATGAACGACACCTCGGACACGTCAAAGCTTCTCCTGATGGAGCATTACCGTCTGGATGAATCACGGCCGCTCTACATGTACATCTTCAACATGGATGCGATTTCCTACCGCAGACTTCCCGCCACTATCTGTTTTGAGCTGGACACAGTCAATATTGCGGAGATGTTTTCTCCAATTCCGCTTGGCGGTACCGGAAATGTCCTGATCTCCAACCCGGCCCAGGATTCTCTCATGCAGCTGCATACCAGTCCGGACATGTCCGATCTGACCGCTCAGTCGCTGACCGGTCTTTCCTATGTGAACAATCAGGCTTCCCTGGTTCGTCCGGACGGCACCAGGATCCATGTGACCCGCTATTTTTCTTCCGTTACCGACTGGACCTACTATCTTCTCCAGCCGGAATCCCTTGCCGTTGCCGGAAATGACGTGCGGTTATTCTATTTCGTCCTTCTTCCGCTCATCGCGATTCTTGGATGCGCCATTGTTTTCGTCATCGTAATGAAGAACATGAAACCGGTGGAACTTCTTGACAGCCAGCTTCAGGAAGCCATCACAGACCGCGAGCAGCTTCAGGTGGAAATTGAGGAACAGAAGCCGCTGCTCTACGACATCTATGTCCGCCGCCTGCTCCTTGGACAGGTAACGGCACCTGACGAGCTTTCCTACATCCGCGATTTCCTTCACTACGATGGGGAAGGACTCCGCTTTACCGCACTGTACACCATCGTTTACAGCAATGGCGACGACAGCGAAGCCGGTACTGATCGGTCTGACAACGCGGATGTTTCTCTTGTTGAGCTTGTCTCCCAGAAGCTGTCCGAATATCTGAAGCCGGAATTTCCCTCCTATGTGTTTGTTACTTCTGACCAGGCCTATGCCGCCCTGGTAGCCTACGACGGAAGCGATTCCGACTATCTGATGCACCTGCAGGAAAAAATTCTCCGCCTCCACAACGATTTGCTGGAGCAGAGGGGAATCTGGCTGTACAGCGGCATCGGCCGTTCCTGTTCTTCCCTGCAGCATGTCTGGGAATCCTATCAGCAGGCCATCGATGCCATCAACTATTCCGGAAAGAACTACATTTTCCTTCCCTATGAAATGATCCGCAAGGATTCCAATGTGTTCTACTACCCGGCCGAGCTGTCCAACCGTCTTGTCCACTTTATCTCCAGCGGCAACCGGTCTCAGGTTCAGGAGCTTCTGAATCTGATCCATGAAGAGAACATCGAGCAGCGTTCTCTGCCGCTTAACCTGTTAAAGTATCTCCTCTCCGACATCCGGAACACGCTTCTTCGCGCCCGTTTTGCGATCCACACAGAGAACCCGGAGATGCAGGCAAGACTCCAGGCGCTGGATAAGCGGTTTGATGAGCACCTGTCCTTTAAGCTGTGCGAGGACATCGCGCTGGAGCTGTGCGGAATCACGGTGGTAAAGCAGGAAACCGGAGGACTGATCGGAACGATTGAAACCTACATCCGTGAGAATTTCCGCGATCCGTCCATGTGTCTGAGCAAGATTTCCGAAGAATTCAACATCTCAGAAACCTATTTCTCTCATCTGTTTAAGGAAAAGACAAACAGCAACTTCTCAGTCTATCTGGAGGATCTTCGTCTGGAAGAAGCCAGACGCAGGATTCAGGCAAAGGACTGCAAGCTTTCCGACCTCTATCTGGAGGTTGGTTACAACAATGTGAACTCGTTCCGAAGAGCCTTCAAGAAAAAATACGGGGTACCGCCCAGCGCCATCAGCTGATTTCGCCGTTTCTTTCCACCGCAGTCCAGACGGACGTTCTGCGGATAGGCTGTCAAACACAAGGAGGTTTTTATGTATCAGTGGATAACAGGAATCCCCGAGGAAGTCGGGATTTCTTCTGCCAGCGTCTGCAGCTGTCTCGATGAGCTGCAGGAAAAGGGAATCCCCATGCACAGCTTTCTTCTCTGGAAGGACGGAAAGCTGGTGACTGAGGGCTACTATTCACCCTGCGAAAAGGACGAACTGCACCGTCTGTTTTCCGTGACAAAGAGTTTTGTTTCCGTGGCGGTCGGTGTGCTGTGCGACCGCGGCATCATTCGTCTGGACGATCCCATCGTGTCCTGGTTTCCGGAATATCTCCCGCCGACCGTTCATCCCTGGCTGGCAGAGACGACGATCCGGGACATGCTGATGATGCGCTCCTGCTATTCGTCCACCACTTACAAAAAAGATCTGACTGCCAACTGGGTGGAAAGCTTCTTCACGTCAGAGCCGGATCACAAACCGGGAACGGTGTTTCACTATGATACCTCCGCTTCCCACACACTCTGTGCTCTGGTGGAAAAGCTGACCGGGATGAAGCTGCTGGATTTTCTGCGCGAGGTCTGCCTGGATGAACTGGGCTTTTCCAGAGATGCCTATGTGCTGGAAGATCCTTTCGGAACCTCCATGGGCGGTTCCGGTCTGATGGCATCCTCCAGAGACTTTCTCCTGTTCGCTCTTCTTGTGATGCACAGAGGACAGCTGAACGGAAAGCAATATCTTCCGTCCTGGTATCTGCATGAGGCAACCACGAATCAGGTTGCGACCTGCGTAAAGGGTCCGATCCCGGCAGAATGCTGCGGTTACGGATACCAGTTCTGGCGCGGGGAACATGATTCCATCGTCTGCTACGGAATGGGCGGCCAGCTGGCGATCATGCTCCCGCAGTTTGATTTCATCTGCGTAACAACCGCGGATACCCAGGGCTATGGCGGCGGCAACCAGGTCATTTACGACACACTGTTTCGCCATCTGCTCCCACAGCTGACCAGACAGACGGCTGCAGAGCCTGTTACTGCACAAAAGTCTGTTACTGCACAAAAACCTGTTACTGCTGCAATGCCTGTTTCTGCCTCAGAATCTTTTGCCGACTGTGCATCACTTTCCGCTCCCTCCGCTTCTCTGGCATCCCGTCTTTGCAGCCTGGCAATCCAGCCGCTGGACGCTTCTTTGGACGACGCCCAGCGAATCGCTTCCAGGTATGCAGGTCAGCAAAACCGAAGCTTTTCCATCGTCAGTCCCGGCACGGACTTTGAAGCGCTTACGTTTTCTTTTTCCTCCGCTGATTCCGGCTGCCTCACCTACGTTCTGCACGGTCAGCAGTGCAGCCTCCCATTCGGGATTGGCACCATGAAGGTCGGTACCTTCCCTCTGTACCAGATGAAATGTGCCGTTTCCGGAACCTGGCTGTCCGATGACTGTCTCTATCTGAAGGTTCATCTTCTTGACACCTCCGTCGGTTCCATTCACATTCAGACATATTTCGGTGAAGATGACGTCACTGTTTTTATGCGGAAGCAGGAAGAAACACTCTTCCACGAATACAGCGGCCATCTCTACGGCAAGCGGATCAAATGACCGGCTGCAAAAAAATGAAAATCCCTGCTCAATCTTGATAACAAGCACTGAGCAGGGATTTTCATTTTTTGTCATACCGGACGGACAAGCCTCCGGCTCGTCCAATCCGTTACTTTCTTATTTCTTTCTGTAAATGATCTCGTCTCTTCCCGGACCATTGGAAACCATGGTGATCGGAACACCGATCTCAGCCTCGATTGCTTCCACGTAGTCGCGGCACTCCTGCGGCAGATCTTCGTAGTTCTTAATGCCGCGGATGTCGCAGTTCCAGCCCTTGAATACCTTCAGTACCGGCTTTGCCTTCTTCAGCATGGAGGTTGTCGGGAAATCCTTAACCACTTCGCCGTCGATCTCATAGCCTACGCACATCGGGATCTCTTTCAGATAGCCAAGGCAGTCAAGAACGGTCAGAGCAACCTCTGTCGCGCCCTGGATCCGGCAGCCGTAGCGGGTAGCAACTGCATCAAACCAGCCCACACGTCTCGGACGGCCTGTGGTTGCACCGAACTCACCCTTATCACCGCCGTGTCTGCGCAGCTGATCTGCCTCTTCCTCATCCAGGATCTCGCTGACAAACTCACCGGCACCAACTGCGCTGGAGTAAGCCTTCACAACGGTAGTTACCTGCTTGATCTCATAGGGCGGAATTCCGGCGCCGATTGCACCATAAGCAGCCAGTGTAGAAGAAGAAGTAACCATCGGGTAAATTCCGTGATCCGGATCCTTCAGGGAACCAAGCTGTCCCTCCAGAAGGATGTTCTTTCCTTCCTTAATTGCGTTATAGAGATATGCACTGGTGTCGCATACATAAGGAGCAACCATCTCCTTGTACTCAAGAAGAAGATTGTAAATCTCATCCGGGTTGATCGGCTCTTTGTGATAGAGATTTACGATCATGATGTTCTTCAGCTCACATACACGGTCAACCTTCTCTCTCAGATCAGCCGGATCACCAAACAGCTCGCTTACCTGGAAACCAATCTTTGCATATTTATCCGAATAGAACGGTGCGATACCGGATCTGGTGGAACCAAAGGACTTTCCAGCCAGACGCTCTTCCTCATAGGTATCCAGTAAGATATGATAAGGCATCAGAATCTGTGCTCTATCGGATACCAGAATCTTCGGCATCGGAACATTCGCCTCAACCAGGCTGTTCAGCTCCTTTACCAGATAAGGAATATTTAACGCAACACCGTTACCAATAATGCTGGTTGTATGATCGTAGAAAATACCGGACGGCAGTAAGTGGAGCGCAAAACGGCCATAGTTGTTGATGATTGTATGACCTGCATTGCTTCCGCCCTGGAATCGGATGATAATATCAGACTCCTGTGCCAGTACATCAGTAATTTTACCTTTTCCCTCGTCGCCCCAGCAGGCGCCTACGATTGCTCTTACCATATCATTTCCTCCGCTTACTTTGTGTAAACCATCGTTTTTTTAAGCACGGCAAGAGAGCAGCATCTCAGCTGCTCCCACGCATGTCTATTATATTCAATTATCGGCAGAAAATCAAGTCTATTTATACATTAATTTCCGCTGTCAGACCAAGAACTTCCTTATTTTCCTCCAGAATCGGGTTGATCACCTCATTCAGGAAGTCCTCAACCTGTTCCTTTGCACGTCCGGTATAGCGCTTCGGGTCCATGCATGCCTTCAGCTCATCCAGCGTCAGATGGAAGGACGGATCTGCTGCAATCAGCTCCAGAAGATTATTCTCCTTTCCTTCTACCTTCACGTTCTTACCTGCTTCCATGGAAAGCTGACGGATCTTTTCATGCATCTCCTGACGGTCTCCTCCCGCCTTCACGGCATCCATCATGATGTTTTCCGTCGCCATGAAGGGCAGCTCACTCATCAGACGCTTCTCAATGACCTTCTCATAGACAACAAGTCCGTCAACCACATTGTTGCAAAGATCCAGAATTCCGTCAACAGCAAGGAATCCCTCCGGAATGCTGATACGCTTATTGGCAGAATCATCCAGTGTGCGTTCAAACCACTGCGTTGCAGAAGTCAGCATCGGGTTCATGGCATCGGAAATCACATAGTTTGCAAGGGACGCAATCCGCTCGCTTCTCATCGGGTTGCGCTTATAGGCCATTGCGGAAGAACCGATCTGATTCTTCTCGAAAGGTTCCTCAATCTCCTTTAAGTGCTGCAGAAGGCGGATATCATTGGAAAACTTGTGGGCACTGAGGGCAATTCCTGCCAGCACATTCAGCACACGGCTGTCAATCTTTCTGGAATAGGTCTGTCCGGATACCGGATACACGCCGGCAAAGCCCATCTTATCCGCGATCATCTGATCCAGTCTGCGGATCTTTTCATGGTCACCGTCAAACAGCTCCATGAAAGAAGCCTGTGTTCCGGTTGTACCCTTGGAGCCAAGCAGGCGCATGGAGTCGATGAGATAGCAGACATCATCATAGTCCAGCTTAAACTCCATCAGCCACAAAGACGCTCTCTTTCCCACCGTGGTCGGCTGTGCCGGCTGGAAGTGCGTAAAAGCAAGTGTCGGCAGATCTTTGTACTGATCGGCAAACCTGGCCAGCTGTGCCATTACATTCACCAGCTTCTTTTTCACCAGCTTCAGCGCCTCTGTCATGATGATCAGATCCGTATTGTCACCAACATAGCAGCTGGTTGCGCCCAGGTGAATGATTCCCTTTGCCTTCGGGCACTGCACGCCGTAGGCATAGACGTGGGACATGACGTCATGACGAACTTCCTTCTCCCGCGCAACTGCCACATCATAGTTGATGTCATCCTGGTGGGCCTTCAGCTCTTCGATCTGCTCATCGGTAATGTTTAATCCCAGTTCTTTCTCACTCTCAGCAAGAGCGATCCAGAGCTTTCTCCATGTGGTAAATTTCTTATCCTGTGAAAAAATGTACTGCATCTCCCTGCTGGCATAGCGCTGGCAAAAAGGGCTTGTGTATCTGTCTGTATTTGACATCATAACCTCCTGTATTTAACAATCTAGAAAATGGGTTCTCCCGCCTCCCGTTTCCTCATCCGGCAGCGCGCAGAAGATGCATCTGCCGGATAAGGAAATCAGAAAACGTCATTATGGGCCGGATTATGCCTGCACACGGAACACTCTGCGGTTTGCCGGATTTTCATAGTCTTTTGAGACACCGTCATCGCAATAATATTCGTAAACAGCCTCATCCAATACATAGCCAAGCAGCGTCACATGCTCAAAGTCCATTTCGGCAGACGTCTCAGCCGGCTTTGTAACCGGAACCAGACGGTTCGGCCGGATAAATACCAGAATCTCATTGAGCGCCGCCTTTACATAGTGATGACCGGCCGGAAGAATTTCTTCGTCATAGTCACTGATGGAACGCATGCGCAGCAGCTTCATCTGCTCCGGCAGATAGACATAACGTCCCTCCGCGTTCTGTTCGTGGACAGGCGCAATCATCAGGCTCTCGCCGACAAACAGCTGATCCTCCACCTGAGGCGCGAAGGAATCCTCCGGATACATCATCGTCATGGTTGAGAAATACATGCCGCCGTCCAGAGCCGCCTTCATGTATTCGCTGTAAATGTAGGGCATCAGGCCGTAGCGGATTCCAAGAATGTTCGCAAAATCCTGGGTGCGGTCGAACTGATAGCATTCTTTCAAACGTGTACCAAGCGCAGAGTGGTTGCGCATCAGCGGCGTGAACACGCCGAACTCCAGCCAGCGCAGCATCAGATCCTCAGTCGTGTTGCTGTTAAAGCCGCCCAGATCCGCGCCGCTGTAAAGGAAGCCGCACATGTTCAGGGAAGGCATCATCTTGATGTTCAGCAGCAGATGACTCCACCACGCATGGTTATCTCCGGTCCAGATTCCGCCGTAACGGTGCATGCCCACATAGGAGGAGCGGGAGAACATCAGAATTCTCTTTTCCGGGCACAGCTCATCAAAGCCCTCCGACGCCGCGCGTGTCATGTTGTAGCCGTACAGATTATGAACTCTGTCATGACGGATCTTCTTTCCGTCCACTTCATGGTAAAAACTCTGATAATCCTCAGAACTGTTGGCAAGCGAATCCACCGCGCCGGTAATTCCCCACAGTTCATAGACGTCCATGTTCGTTCTTCCGCGGAATTTCTCGATCCGGTTCCAGAAACGTTCCAGTCCGCCCGGTGTAAAGAACAGTGCCGGCTCGTTCATGTCATTCCAGAAACCGTCAATTCCCATGTCCAGAAGAAACTTATACTGCAGGCCGAACCAGCGTCTCGCCTCCGGATTCAGTACATCCGGAAAATGAGCCAGTCCGGGCCATACCGCGCCTTCAAACACAGATCCGTCTTCCATCTTACAGAAATAGCCCTTCTCCAGACCTTCCTCATCAACCGGGTAGCCCTCTTCCACCTTCACGCCGGCATCAATGATCGGCACCAGATGGATGCCCTGAGCCAGCATTTCCTTTGTCAGGCCTTCCAGATCCGGAAAGGCTTCCTTGTTGACGGTGAAGTCCTTGAAACGCTCCATGTAATCAATGTCCAGATAAACCATGTCCAGCGGCAGATGGTTTTCCCGGTGGCGGCGAACCACCTCACGCACTGCCTCTTCAGTCGGATAGCTCCAGCGGCTCTGACCAAAACCAAATGCCCAGCGCGGCGGAATGTAGCTGCGGCCGATCATCTGACGGAACTGACGGATGATGCTGTTTTGCGCGCAGCTGCTTTCGTCGTCCTCTGCAGTGATGATGTAGAGATCCGCATTCTCTTCCTTTAACGTGATCACCAGCTGATCCAGATGGGTAAAGCCAACATCAAAAGTAATATTGCCCGGATCGTCAATAAAGAGACCGACCGGATTTGTTCCGTTAATCACAAGGAAATTGTGGGAACCGTAGAGCGAGGTCTTGGATTCGGTATGGTTTGGATCATCGGTATTATTGCTTACATAGATGCCGCCTCTCTTGTTGATTCCGTGAAGATTTTCGCCCAGTCCGTAAACCTGGTCGCCCGCTTCCAGCTTCCTGGATAACACCGTTCCCTCTTTTTTGAAATAGGGAATCTCTCCTTCACAAATCGGAAGCTCCATTACAACCGCATCGGTTGCAATCGGCTCTCCCAGCCGAAATTTCTGTATCATCGATTCTGTCCTCCTGTTATGTCATGATTGGTTTCCCGTGCCCGTCATTTCTGAGCGGGTGCACCGGACACTTTGCCGCCCGTTCCTTTAGATAAGCCATTGCATCTTCTTCAATCGCTTTCATCCGCTGCCGGGTTTCGGGCAGCCGGTACGGGATTCTGGCAAGTATTTTTGAAATACTGTCCTTCTCCAGCACATAGCGGCAGCTTTCGTTGTAGTTTAAATCAAAGATGTAGCCAATGTAGGACACCCACATGTCCAGATGGGTGACACGGTCACTGTTCAAAACCGGCTGTCTCTTCCGAATGCATTCGTAGATCCGGTCCGTCACAAGCTCACCGGCCGCTTCTTCCGCGGTCACGTCCAGCATGGTTACAATCTCTTCCTTCTCTTTTACATAGAAATTATCCAGCTTGTCCGCATCGCGGATCAGCAGGCTGTGAAGCTTCGTTCTCCCCTCCGGCAATTCCTCCATGCGGAACACACCATGGTTTTTGATCGCCGTGAAGATCACCTCGTCAAACGCCCTCGTCTCCGGAATAAATTCACGGATCATCCCCTGGTCAAACAGCACATCCAGGCTGCACTGCGCATGGGGCATCAGACGGTCATCGAAGCTGTTGAAGCGGCGAAGCTGCTCAAACCGCCCGATGTCATGAAGCAGCGCAATCATCTGCGCCAGCTGACGGTCCTCTTCCTCCAGTCCCATTGCGTCCGCAAGGTACTCGCTGCAGGAAACGACACCAAAGGTGTGGCGCACCTTCAGCCGGATTTTTTCGTTCGTCAGATCGTACTGACTGACATAGCACTGAAACAATTCTCTTGCCGCAGAAACGTTCATTTGCATTCCTCCCTGTCTCCAGTCAGATTCGTTTCATCCAATCTCTTTCATCGGATTCATCTCATCGAATCCACTGTATCAGATCTGTTTCATCGGATCCGTTCAGTATCCAAACGTTCCTTCCAGCGACTCATCCTTTTCAATCCATTCCGACACTTCAACTACGCGGTAATGATCGGCATCGTCACGGATGTATACCTTCTCGATTCCGGCATTGATAATCTGCCGCTTACACATGGAACAGCTGTTGGAATTTACGATATATTCGCCGCTGGAGGCTTCAATTCCAACCAGATAAAGCGAGCTTCCGATCATCTCGTCTCTGGACGCGCTGATAATCGCATTGGCTTCGGCGTGAACGCTTCGGCAAAGCTCATACCTCTCGCCTCTCGGGATCTTCAGCTTCTGTCGGATGCAGGTTCCCAGATCCGTACAGTTCTCTCTTCCGCGGGGCGCACCCACATAGCCGGTGGAAACCACCTCATCATTCTTTACAATTACCGCGCCGTAGCGGCGGCGGATGCAGGTTCCGCGCTTGGATACCACTTCAGCCAGATCCAGGTAATAATTGACTTTATCTCTGCGCATAGAATCCTCCTTTCCGGTTTTCCCTTCGCCAGATCCGCCGTGAATCGGTTCAGCGGCGGACATATATTTCTATTGTATCTCAGTTTCCGATTCTTTTCAATCAATTTCTTGACACCATGGAAGAATTTCTTTATACTACTGAATGAAGCAAAGAACATCCGAAATAAAACCGTGTCCGCTGCACCAGCCGCCGATGCCGTTTTGTTTCCGGTCCATCGAATACAGAACAGAAAGAGGAATTGATATGTGGTTAGCGGATCAGTGGAATGATTACGAAGTACTTGATACCTCCGGCGGAGAAAAGCTGGAGCGCTGGGGCGACTACCGTCTGGTACGTCCGGATCCACAGGTTATCTGGAATACAGAAAAGGACGCTTCCTGGAAGCAGATTAACGGACACTACCACCGCAGCAGCAAAGGCGGCGGCGAATGGGAATTTTTCAGCCTCCCAAAGCAGTGGAGCATCAACTATAAGGAGCTTACCTTTCAGCTGAAGCCCTTCAGCTTTAAGCACACCGGTCTCTTCCCGGAGCAGGCGGTCAACTGGGACTGGTTCTTTGGTCTGATCAAAAATGCCGGCCGGCCGATCAAAGTGCTGAACCTGTTTGCCTACACCGGCGGTGCAACGCTGGCAGCCGCAAAAGCGGGAGCCTCTGTCACCCATGTGGACGCCTCCAAGGGCATGGTTGGCTGGGCAAAGGAAAATGCCGTTTCCTCTGGACTTCAGGACGCACCGATCCGCTGGATCGTCGATGACTGCCAGAAATTCGTGGAACGGGAAATCCGCCGCGGCAATCACTACGATGCCATCATCATGGATCCCCCTTCCTACGGACGCGGTCCCAAAGGTGAAATCTGGAAGATCGAAGACGCGATCCATCCTCTTGTTCAGCTGTGCGCACAGCTGCTCTCTGAGCAGCCGCTGTTTTTCCTGATCAACAGCTACACAACCGGATTTGCTCCGTCTGTTCTGACCTACCTGCTGGGTACGGAGATTGAACCACGTTTCGGCGGACATACCGTTTCCGACGAGATTGGTCTTCCTGTTACAAAATCCGGTCTTGCACTGCCCTGCGGTTCTTCCGGACGCTGGCAGGCTGACTGAGCGTGCTACAGGCATGATTGCCCGAATGTTAATCAATAGGAGTATTTGAAATATGGATGAACTACTTCGTCAGGCAACTGCGGTAATGAAAGAACTTGGTGAGAAAGCAAATCTGAAAGCAGGGGATATCGTTGTGGTGGGATGCTCCACAAGTGAGATTATCGGCTCCAGAATCGGAACAAACTCCAGTCCCGATGTGGCAGGTGTTGTTTTCAGCGCCATCTATGAATATGCAAATAAAATGGGCTGGTATCTTGCGTTTCAATGCTGTGAGCATTTGAACCGTGCTCTTGTGGTTGAAAAAGATGCCGTTCCTTACACCGAAATCGTCAATGTGGTTCCTCAACCAAAAGCCGGCGGTTCGATGGCAACACAGGCGTATCAGCATTTTGAGAATCCGGTTGTCGTTGAAGAAATCAAAGCGGATGCCGGTATCGATATCGGATTTACGCTGATAGGGATGCATCTGAAAAAGGTGGCCGTACCGGTACGCCTTGACAACAACAAAATCGGCGAAGCTACCGTTCTTGCGGCTCGTACAAGACCGAAATTTATCGGAGGCATCCGGGCAGCCTACAATGAGGAATTCTTATAATTTTCAAACGGTGTTTCCATCAAAACACCTCATATCCCTCGAAAAATCAGAGTAAATATATGTCGTTTTTTCAATGTATCTATGAAAAAACGGATGAAAGAAAAACCACCATGAATTTTTTTCGTTCATGATGGTTTTCTTTTATTTGATTCTGTTTTGTTTTTTCGTTAAAGATATCCTGTTTTTATGAGATACCGTTTTTCTATCCTGTCAATTCCGGTCACATATTCTGTGACACGTCGATCAATACAGCGGTGTTCCATCTACCGGCAGATACAGCGCGCTTGGAACTTCTGTGTATACAAAGAGCGTTCCCTCTGCGTAAACCAGTTTTCTCGGTACGATGCTGGTTCCTGCCGCAAGCGGTGTACCCTGTGTGCTCATGGATGCGGATGTGCATGCATTCACGTCGCGGGTCAGTGCATAGGATCCTGCTCCTGTCACATCAACAAAGTCATACTCTGTTGCATAGGTGTCCTCACCGTAGATTGTAAACGGTACGGATACATAGTGATCCACACTGCTGAGTCCGGCAATCGGATTCTTCAGCGTGATTTCAAAGGTTCCGTCTCCTTCTACTTCAGACAGAATGTGTCCGGCAGTCAGGCTTACACCCTGGAAGGTTCCCTTGCCCTGAAGAACGGAAGAGCTTCCGACAGTCAGGGTAAACGCCTTGCTGAACGCGCCGCTTCCAATTTCCAGATAATCGCCGGTTGCTGTTCCTGTTCCAAGAATAACCAGATTATAGCCGGATGTGGAATCGTCAATATCACACAGCTCAACGGTGTAATTTCCTGCTGTTGTCGTTGTACGGTAGCACTCCGCTCCGTTCACACTGATCACCAGTGTATACAGACCGTCAGCAGCGCCTTCTCTGCTCCAGCTGATGGTATCATCCATGCCGTCTCCGGTCAGATCATCGGTTACCGGTGTTCCCTCCGCAATGGTGATCACATCGGTCAGCGGTGTCGGCAGTGCCTGCGGTGTCTTTGCCGGAAGGGCAGTCACCTGTCCGGACACGGTTCCGGCTGCGATCTCGACGTTGCCGTAGGTGATCATCGTTCCTGCAGTCAGGGAAACGCCGCTTCCCACACGATAGAGGTTGATATATCTTCCATCTGCCAGAGCAATCTGGATCATTCCGTTGGCACGGTTCCAGAAGGTCGCAGCATTGGAATCTGCAATGGTTGTGTCAATCAGTTCCAGAATATCCTTGCCGCCGCTCAGCGCCGCTACCTGATCACGGGTAACCTGCTGTGCAGCAAACTCATAGAGCGTTCCATCAGCCACAGTCAGATACGCAACCTGGGATCCGGTATTCAGAGTCATGGATCCGGTATTCAGAATACCCGGCAGTGCAGACGCAAATACACTGTAGTTTGTTCCATCGGTATTGTAGATGCTTGTTGTGTTGCCGCCGGTCAGAACATACTGCGGGCCAAGACCCACATCAACAACGGTTCCTGCCGCATCGGCTGCAATTGCACCAAGATTCTGGTTTCCGCCAACTCCGTTAAACCACAGAGAACGGCTTCCATCCGCATTCTGGACAATCGCAAATCCTGCCGGTACACCGCTTCCGAAGTCCTGATACTTCAGGTCAGCGACTGTTCCGCCGGATTCATTCTGAATCATGATCAGAACATTATCATAGTTACGCTCTGTTGGAGCAGGAGTAGTCGGTTCCGGAGTAGTCGGCTCCGGAGTAGTCGGTTCTGGAGTGGTCGGTTCCGGAGTGGTCGGCTCAGTTGCAGACGGATCTCCCGTAGACGGTTCACCGGACGGCTCGGTTGCAGCCGGATCTCCTGTAGACGGTTCGCCGGACGGATCGGTTGCGGACGGATCTCCCGTAGACGGTTCGCCGGACGGATCGGTTGCGGACGGATCTCCCGTAGACGGTTCGCCGGACGGATCGGTTGCAGGCGGATCTCCCGTAGACGGTTCGCCGGACGGCTCAGTTGCAGACGGATCCTCCGTAGACACTTCGCTGGATGGCTCACTGGACGGTTCTGTCGACAGATCTTCTGTGGACAGCTCGCCGGACGGCTCACTGGTCGGTTCACTGGATGGCTCGCTGGACGGTTCAACCGGTGAGGTATCTGCTTCCGGTGTTGTCGGTTCCGGAGTAGTCGGTGCCGGTGTCGTTGGAGCCGGAGTGGTCGGTGCCGGTGTTGTCGGAGGCGCAGTCGGCGCAGTTACCGGCGGGATGTACGTAGACGCTGAACTGCTCGGTGTTACCGGAACACGGCTTGTGTTCTGAACCAGCAGTTCCGTACCAAACACAATCTTCTCGGCAATTCTTGCCATGTGCGTTGCCGCAAAGCTTCCTTCCGGCGTAATGCAGGTAGAAACACGGCTGAACGCGTAGGTGCGGATCTCTGTAACGGATGCCGGAATTACAATCTCCTTCAGGTTCGTCAGATCGTAGATGGAGAAGGTATCCAGACGCGTAATGTTGTCAGAAAGCTTCAGATACTGAACGTTTGGTGTGTTTTTGAACGCATGACTTCCAATCGAAGTAAGCGGGTATCCGCCTACCGTTGCAGGAAGCAGAACGATTGGTGTGTTCTCGTTGTACTCGATCAGCGTTACACCGCCCTCATCATTCATCTGGTACAGGCTTCCATCCAGCTTCAGCTGTCTTCCCTGAATCTCAACACTCGGCTCTTCCGTTGTGATCACCTGAGTGGTCTCTTCCTCGGTCTGTTCAACCGTCGTGGTCGGAGCCGGAGTGGTTCCGCCAACTGCCTGACTCTGGTTGTGCTCAATGGTCTCCGGCATGTCCGGTGTTCCCTGATTCTGCTGCAGAAGCATGACGATCAGCGCAATCAGAATACCGATAATGATCACGACGGAAACGATGATACCAATCAGTACCCCTTTTCCCTTTCTTGACTTTCCGTCCTCATACTCATCATCTTCTTCATAGTCATCATAATCGTCGTAACGATTCTTCGTATCATAGCGCTTCACCGGAGTGCGGCGTTTCGGCGCTTCATAACGGTCATAATCATCATCATAGCTGTCATAACCATCGTCGTAATCGTCATAACCATCATCATAATCATCGTAACCGTCGTCATAACCATCATCATAGTCATCGTAGCCATTCTCGTAGTTATCGTACTGATCATCATAGCGATCGTCGTAACTGTCATCATAGCTGTCATAACCATCATCATAGTCATCCTGATACCGAGTATGTTTCTCTGTTTTGGTCGGCTTGCTCCGCGCTGTGGTCTTCTTTGTTCCGGAAGCACTGCCTGATGCTGCAGACGTCGCTGACGCTGCTCTCTGTTTGCTTCCGCAGATCGGACACACTGCCGTGCCGGATACAAGCTTGGCACCGCATTTTGGACAAATCATACTATATCCTCCTTGTTTACTCTATGCAAAACATTGATCGACAAAAAACAATCCGCCTGTTTTCCGGGTCTACCAATCATGCACTGCATGCATTTTCTGCACGCAAAAATCAGCCATTTTCAGGCTATCATGAACTATTATACCATACCCCTTTTGCAATTTCAATCCTCGTCCTGCAGGTAATCTTTACAATTGAGTTACATTTTATCCAATTTAAACGTTTCTCCTGCAATAAGTTTGTGACATTTTTTGTTTTCCTGCCTTCCACTCTCCTGTTTGCACCGTCTGCATCTGCCGGAAACCATTTGCTCATCCGTCCGGCTCACTGCCTGCGTAAACATTTACGCACCCGCCCGGCTCACTGCCCGTGTAAACATTTACGCACCCGCCCGGCTCACTGCCCGCGTAAACGTGAAGAAAATTCCCTGATGTCCTTGGACATCAGAGAATTTTCATTGTCAAACCATATCATTTTCTGTGCGTCAGGCCGCACCAGACGAATTTCTGCATCATCAGTGATGGAACAGACGGATTCCGGTAAAGATCATTGTCATTCCATATTTGTCACAGCACTCGATTACTGCATCATCACGCACGGAACCGCCCGGCTGCACAATGTACTTAACACCGCTCTTATGTGCGCGCTCGATGTTGTCGGAGAACGGGAAGAACGCGTCAGAACCAAGAGTAACATTTTCCATCTTGCTGAGCCACTCGCGCTTTGCTTCTTTCGTGAAGACTTCCGGCTTCTCCTTGAATACCTTCTGCCACTCACCCTCTGCCAGCAGATCTTCGTACTCGTCACCCATGTAAACATCAATGGCATTGTCGCGGTCTACTCTCTTGATCTTATCCAGGAACGGAAGATTCAGAACCTGCGGAGACTGGCGAAGGAACCAGTTGTCCGCCTTCTGACCGGCCAGTCTGGTGCAGTGGATTCTTGACTGCTGACCGGCACCGATACCGATTGCCTGTCCATCCTTTACATAGCACACGGAATTGGACTGGGTATACTTTAAGGTGATCAGGGCAATCTTCATGTCAATCATGGCAGACTCCGGAACTTCCTTATTCTCCGTTACGAAATTGGAAAGCAGCTCCTCATCAATGACCAGCTCATTTCTTCCCTGTTCAAAGGTCACACCATAAACCTGCTTTTTCTCAATCGGAGCCGGAACATAGTCCGCATCGATCTGAATCACGTTATATGCGCCGTTCTTCTTGGCCTTCAGAATCTCCAGCGCCTCCGGCTCATAGCCCGGAGCGATCACACCATCGGAAACCTCTCTCTTGATCATCTTTGCCGTATCCACATCACAGACATCAGACAAAGCGATGAAATCACCGAAGGAAGACATGCGGTCTGCGCCTCTTGCGCGGGCATAGGCACATGCTAACGGAGACAGCTTCTCGTAGTTGTTTACCCAGTAGATCTTTGCCATGGTCTCATCCAGCGGAAGACCGACTGCGGCACCAGCCGGAGAAACATGCTTAAAGGAAGTTGCTGCCGGGAGACCGGTTGCCTTCTTCAGCTCACTTACCAGCTGCCAGCCGTTCAACGCGTCCAGGAAGTTGATGTATCCCGGTCTGCCGCTGAGTACAGTTACCGGAAGCTCGCTGCCGTCTTCCATGTAAATTCTGGAAGGTTTCTGATTGGGGTTGCATCCATATTTTAACTGAATTTCGCTCATCTTATCCT